>NZ_JAHQCS010000122.1 GCF_019042215.1 Evansella tamaricis
AGTAATCTTATTACTTTTAAGTATTCTCACTTTGAGTGGTGTTCTTATTACTTTTCAGCGCTCTCATTTTAAGTGGAATCTTATATCTTTTAAGCACTCTCATTTTAAGTGGAATCTTATATCTTTTAAGCACTCTCATTTTGAGTAGTGATCTTATTACTTTTCAGCGCTCTCATTTTGCGTGGAATCTTATATCTTTTAAGCACTCTCATTTTGAGTAGTGATCTTATTACTTTTCAGCGCTCTAATTTTGCGTGGAATCTTATATCTTTTAAGCACTCTCCTTTTGAGTAGTGATCTTATTAGTTTTAAAGTATTCTCACTTTGAGTGGTGTTCTTATTACTTTTCAGCGCTCTCATTTTGCGTGGAATCTTATATCTTTTAAGCACTCTCATTTTGAGTAGTGATCTGATTACTTTTAAGTATTCTCACTTTGACTGGTGATCTTATGGTGATCTTATTACTTTTAAGCACTCTCATTTTGAGTAGTGATCTTATTACTTTTCAGCGCTCTCATTTTGAGTGGAATCTTATATCTTTTAAGCACTCTAATTTTGAATGTGGATCTTATTACTCTAAAGTTCACTCATTTGATTGGTGTTTTTATTATTTTTTCAAATCTAGTTGAACAACTGATTGTATTTTTATAATATTTAAAATTTTCTTTCATAATAAAAAGGAGTCTCACCTCCTTTGTCGAATCGGTAATAATCATAACAACATTTTCATCATATAAATAATGCTAACTAGGAGAAAACTCATAACTAATGAGAGAGGGGGGACTTGTTTTGAAACCTTGGTTAACACCTATATGTTTTATGTTAATTCCAGTTTATTATGTTCTTATTGGATTGGTGGGTCTTTCCTTATATGGCCTCGTATTTTGGACTGGTGCTTTAGTACTCACAATTCTTGGGGCATACTTTACCAAGTATTTACCACAAGTTGAAGATGCCGTTTAACTAATATCTATCATCCATTCGGATTTTTTTTAGCGCTTAAATTTAACACTGAGCTTGATCATATCGAGATTTGATATGAAACAAAAGGAGAAAGGACCAAGTCGGCTTCCCGATAAGTCCTTTCTCTTTTTTGTTTCCTTATAGACTTATACGTATGCAGCACCGATGATGATCAGTAAGATAAACATCACCACGATGAATGCAAAACCAGAGAATAGTCCAGTAGTTGGCCCTGCTGTTTTATGAGACATGTGCTAACGCCTCCTTATCATAGGTTCCTTCCCAGTTTATGCATCAAATAATTTAATGAGTGGGCGAATAACGAATTATAAAGAAAAAGGTCTGGTACTCCTCTAAGGTTAGCAAAGATTTATGGCGCATGGCATAGCGTTTGTGAGGCCCCGAACTGCCTCTGGGAAGGGTAAAAAAATTTCCGCTCAAAATCAACCTGGAACAATAATAAAACCAAAAGTATTAAGAATTAATTCCGCTTAATGAAAAAAGATGTGCGAAAACTAATAAATTTGTATATAATGAAGAATTGGAGCTATAAAATGTCTATCAGGATAATTTTTTTGCAATTTCACTAATCTTAGGGGATTACACTTCCCCTTATAAATAGATAATGTATAAAAGAAAGGGTTATGTTTATGTCTAATAGCACACCTAGACGGACGTTTGCGATAATTTCCCACCCCGACGCAGGTAAAACCACTTTGACTGAAAAACTCCTTCTCCTTGGGGGAGGAATCCGGAGCGCTGGGACTGTAAAAGGGAAAAAATCAGGGAAATTTGCAACTTCAGACTGGATGGAAATCGAGAAACAACGGGGTATTTCCGTAACATCCAGTGTCATGCAGTTAATATACAATGACATTCAAATTAATATTTTGGATACTCCAGGACACCAAGACTTCAGTGAAGACACATACAGAACTTTAACTGCTGTTGATACGGCAGTAATGGTAATTGACAGTGTCAAAGGAATAGAAGCACAAACATTAAAATTATTTAAAGTTTGTCGTATGAGGGGAATTCCAATTCTTACTTTTATCAATAAACTTGACCGAGAAGGGAAAGAACCATTGGACCTTCTTTCGGAAATTGAGGAAGTATTGGAAATGGAAACATACCCAATGAACTGGCCGATTGGAATGGGAAAAACATTGAGAGGGATTTATAGTATTCCTGATGAAAGAATTGAGGTCTATAATGAATCTCACGAAAGGGAAATTGTGCCATACAGTGAGCAAACGGTTCTTCAAAACTATGAAGTGGAAAAACTTGAAGAAGATATCATGCTTCTGGAAGAAGCGGGAAATGAGTTCACGATGGAAAAGGTACAAAATGGTCAATTGACACCTGTATTTTTCGGAAGTGCATTATCCAGTTTTGGTGTTCAGTCTTTCCTAGACCAGTTCGTAAAACTTGCTGCAGAACCGCAACCTAGAAAAGCGTCTGGTGATTTAATTCAACCGGATAACAGTACTTTCTCTGGATTTGTCTTTAAAATACAGGCGAATATGAATCCGAATCATCGAGATCGTATTGCATTCCTCCGCGTATGTTCCGGAAGGTTTGACCGTGGAATGGAAGTCATGTTATCCCGCACAGGGAAAAAAATGAAGTTGAATCAATCCCACTCCTTTTTTGCCTCTGATCGAGAAACAGTGGATAGTGCAATGCCAGGAGATATCATTGGCCTTTACGACTCTGGTAACTTCCAAGTTGGTGATACAATTGTCACAGGGAATGAACGTTTCGTGTATGAGGAAATGCCTCAATTCCCTCCTGAGAAATTTGCAAAGATTACAGCTAAAAATGCATTAAAGCATAAACAGTATCATAAAGGAATGGAGCAACTCGTTCAAGAAGGAACGATCCAGCTTTATAAGACGCCATACTTTGAGGATTATATCATTGGTGCTGTAGGGGAACTTCAATTTCAGGTGTTTGAATACCGGATGAAAAATGAGTATAATGTTGATATTGAGTTTCAGCATCTCACTCATGAGTTAGCCCGTTGGGTAACCGAAGGAGATGTAACAGATAAGATGACTGACAGTAGAAAAATGCTTGTAAATGATCAACAAGGACGCCCTGTTATATTATTTGAAAATGAATTTGCACTCCGTTATTTCCAAGATAAATTTCCTGATCTTAAATTGTCTACAGGTTGGGAGCTTCTCGAATAATCTATTAAGAAAAGCGAGCGTTGGGCAGTACCTATTCCTAAATATAAAAAAGCGACCTTACCTTGGTCGCTTTTTTTCATCTTAAATCATCCGTTTTCCTCTCAAGAAGTTAACCATCTCAAATAATTCGCTCTTTTTTATATGTCAGTTTGCCTGATCCGTTACATAAGCGGCATGAAGATTTTTTTGTCAAAATCCAAATTTTTCTCTCAACTGCACCTGCACCTTTACATTCCCTGCAAATATATACAATGGACATTGAACTCTCACCCGCTTTCTTTTATAATTATTATCTTTATTATAACTGAATATTTTTAGTTTGTAATTTGTCCAACTAAAATAATCTGAATTTTTTTATAATTATTCAGTGAACATGAGAACATTGGTGTTTTGTACTTTCTTCCATCGACCTGCCGTTCCACCTCTCCACCTTCAAGCTCCGTTACCAACCCAAATTCACAAAACTGTGCGGGACCAGGTCCCGCACAGTTTTGTGAATTTATATTGTTGTTTTATCCCGGTAATTTTACTTTTTTAGGCTTTTTATTTGGATAGAAGTAATTTGCTATCTTAGGGGCTAACTGGAACAAAAGAATTCCAACCATCGCCGTCCCTAATATAAAAACGCTACTAAATACCATTACTTCGGTAGTTGCAAGTGCTGCGATAATAATGGAAAATTCTCCCCTCTGTACTAACGAAAACCCTGCTCGTACAGATACTTTTTTGCTTAACCCATATAGTCTTCCACCTACAATTCCAACAATGATCTTTGCAACAATCGCCCAAATACTTAAGGTAATTAATAAACCGATCATCGGAATCCCTGAACCGAATTCGATTGTAGTGCCGAACCACAGAAAAAATAATGGAAGTGTCAGGTCTCGAATAGGAACAATCAGGTGTTCCAATTGCTCTGTCTTCTTTACTTCAGCAATCATAATACCTGCAAGAAAAGCACCTAAAACTTCAGAGAGGTCTAAATAGAGTGCGATTCCCCCGTATGCTAACGCAATACCAATCACAAACATGATAAAAATATCAGAACTTAAATACCGTTCAAAGAATCGCGACAATTTACTAAACAGGAGTTGTCCTAAAAGAATTGCCCCTGCTGTCAAAAGTACCACTTTAAGTAACAAAATGGTAAAGGAACCTGCTGTAACACCTGTTCCCGCCGTCAAACCTACCAAAATGGCAACCAGTACTGGGGCAACTAAATCTTCAAATATGAGAAGCCCTAATATAAACTCCGACTCGGGATTGGCTGTTCGTTTGGAAGTTTCCAACAGTTTTGCTGTAATTGAAGAACTTGTGGCATAAACCACTCCACCAATTAATAACGATTCAATAATCCCTAATCCAAAAAAATAAACGATAATCATTGAAACACCTATGTTTAATAACACGTCTAAAGTGCCTGCAGGTGTAACCTTTTTAGCTACTTTCATCAATTGTTTTATCGGAAACTCCATCCCTAGCATAAAGAAAAGAAGCACAATCCCAATTTCTCCAATTAAATGAAGTAAATGGGAATCACCCAGGAAGGAAGCTAACACTAATCCAAGCAATATGTAAATAATTACTTCAGGTATTTTAAACTTCACACTGAGAAGCCCAAAGCAGAAAAGTAAGATGAAAATGATTCCCGCACTCAGCATGATTGGTAATTGTATATCCACTTACCCAATCGCCTTCCCTTCACACAACTTTTCAAAATTCGCTATAGCTTCCTGTTTTCCGATAGCCATAAGCGTATCCCCTTCTTGAAGGACTTCTGTAACTTCTGGACTTGCTATGACATCTTCATCCCTGAAAATTCCTACAATTGAAACTCCTGTGCGCTTTCTAATTTCAGAATTTTCAATTGTTTTTCCAACAAAGACTGAAGATTCGTCTAATTTAACCCATTCGGTTACAATTTGACTCTTTAGGAGCTTCATTTTATCACTATCAACAGGTTGATATACTGCTCCTAGTAATTGTGCTCCTAATTCCCTCGTTTCATTAGCTGTTAAGTTGATGGAAAAATCAGCTTCATCATTGTCAACATCACTAAAGAAGTACATTTCCCTTTTGCCAGTATGGTGAATGATTAAGACAATCATGCTTTCTTCAGCTGTTATAAACGATATTTTCTTTCCTATTCCCGGTAAATCTGCCATTCTTACTTGCATGATTATTCTTCCTTTCTTTAACTCAAATGGTCTACCACTTCTTAGTATATCTGAATAATACAACCTTGAAAAACATTAACCAATAGAAAAGAATTTATTCTCACATTATTCAACGGAATTCAACCATGTTATACTCAATATTGGAAAGGGAGTGCAACATGCGATTTCATCCTTATATACTTCTTTCGTTTGCTATGTTATTTTTTTCTGGTAACTTCATTGTGGGAAAAGCTTTTGAAGGAATCATTCCCCCATTCACACTAGCTTTATTCCGATTTAGTTCTGCTATTCTCTTATTGCTGCCTTTTTGCTATAAAACGTTAAAATTGAACATTCCGTTATGGAAGCAAGAATGGCGGCCTTTAGTGGGATTATCTGTATTTGGCATTGTTCTTTTTAATAGCTGTCTGTATCTGTCTGTCAACTATACTAGCTCCATTAATGCAGCTATAGTAGATGCTTTAACACCTACAGTTGCTATTATACTGGGATTTTTCTTATTGAAAGAAAAGATGACAAAACTTCAATTATGTGGAGTATCTCTATCGTTTGCAGGGATTCTCTGGATCATTACCAAAGGTTCATTGGATGTCCTTATCACTCTCTCTTTTAATGCCGGTGACCTCATCATGCTATTAGGAATTATTTTTTGGGCTATTTATTCTATTATTATTAAAGTGCACAGTCATAAGTTTCCTAGTATTGCTGGCCTTGTGGTTACTATGATAATTGGTTGTGTTATTCTTTTGCCAATGGCATTAATGGAGTGGTTTATCTATGGTTTTCCTTATCTATGGGAATGGAAAACTATATTGGGGATTTTATACATAGGGATTTTCCCATCTGCATTAGCTTTAGCTGCCTGGTATAAAGGGGTGGGTCAGATTGGACCTGCAAAGGCATCTGTTTTCTTTAATTTGGTACCTGTTTTTACAACCATATTGGCCATTCTTTTTCTTGGGGAAATGGTAAGTTACCATCAACTTATTGGAGGATTCATAGTATTGCTCGGAGTCTATTTATCTACCAAAAAATAACCGGAGATCGTTAATCTAGAATAGAATTATTACTCTTAACCCCATTTAAAAAAACACCCTTATCTAATATTAGATAAGGGTGAGGTTATTTAAGTCATATAATGGACTTCTTTATACACTTCGTTGTTATTTTTTTTTACAGTTAACCGGCGATACAAATTCATCAAGTGATCCAACTCCTGACTATAACGAACAGTCTCTTTAGAAGTTAACCCATATTCGTTAGCAGAATGAATCATTTGAATCCTTTTTGCTTCCATTTGTCTTATTAAATAATACTGAATCCCCATTTCCTTCACTCGTTTCCCCCGTAATTACAGATCCTATAATGGATTAAAATATGATTTACAATAACAAAAATAGTTTAATTACCCTTTACCTTTTATACTTAAACATATTTTAATATAAAACGTTCAAAAAGGGAAAGAATTCTTTTAGTTTAATTACGACAAAATTCGTTTCTTTTGAGATTTTTTCAAACATCTAATTGGGAATCCCTCATTAATAACAGTTAGATTGGTTTCCTTTTATTTAATACTTTTTTAGTTTTGGAATAACTGTTTATCATATGATTTTTCCCTTAAATTTGGTAATTCTTCTGTGTTTTCTGAATAAAATATTTCATTTTCCAACTGTCGTTGATAGTCTTCTTTCATCTCCAATGTCCATTGTAAACGATTGGACATGAGTTCAATTACAGCATCTTGATTTTCTTTAACCATGCAAATATTGAAGAATAATGACCCTGTACGTCGATTAAAAAAATCAATAGGAGTATTTACCATTTCTTCTTCAATTCCATAAACGAGAGATGCATAAAGTCCAACTGGTAAGTGAAACTGTTTTGCCTCTTCACTAGAGTATTTAATGATATCATATACCTTTGAAATATTAGACCCGTAAAGTCTTGTTAGTCTCCTAGCTTCTTTCTCTTCTAGACCTAATTCTACTCCCTTGTTGATACATTCTTGAATAAAAGATTCTAAGTTCGAAGACCCTCCTACCTCTCCACCGGATAATAAAAGTTTTTCTGTTTTACATTTTTTTTCATTGTGTAACTCCTTACATAGGATATTTACTATTTTTTCAGCCATCTTTCGGTATCCCGTTAATTTCCCACCTGCTATGGAAATTAGCCCTGAACGGGAAACAAACACTTCATCTTTTCGAGAAATTTCAGATGCCCGTTTTCCCTCCTCATGAATGAGAGGACGGAGCCCTGCCCAACTAGATTCCACATCTAGCTCTGTCAAATTCACTTCAGGGAACATAAAATTAGCAGCGTCCAGCAGATAATCCAAGTCCTTTTTATTCATCCTTGGACTTACATAATCGTCCTCATAATAAGTATCCGTGGTTCCAATATAGGCCTTCCCGTCTCGGGGAATTGCAAATATCATACGTCCGTCCCCTTCCGTATCAAAATACACAGCTTGCTTTAGGGGAAAGCGGCTCTGATCCACTACTATGTGAACCCCCTTCGTTAAATAGAGGGATTTTCCTTCTTTTGACCGGTCCTCTTCTCGGAGTGTGTCTACCCACGGTCCTGTTGCATTGACAATTTTTTTGGCATAGATAACATATATTTCCCCGCTGATCACGTCCCTTACGGAAACACCGGTCACCTTTCCATTTTCATATATAAATTTTTCCACCTTCGCATAGTTCACTGCATTTACCCCTCGAGATACTGATTCCTTTAAAATTTCAAGGGTTAACCTTGCATCATCTGTCTTATACTCCACATAGATTCCACCACCTATTAGACCATCTTTCCTTAATAATGGTTCACGCTCCAATGTCTCTTCCCTTGTTAACATACGCCGTCTTTCTGTTCGCCGAACACCTGCAAGGAAATCATAAACCTTCAAACCGATGGATGTGGAGAATTTACCGAATGTACCACCTTTCATTAATGGTAGCAGCATCCATTCTGGAGAAGTAACATGTGGTGCATTTTCATAGACGATAGCCCTTTCCTTCCCCACTTCCGCAACTAATTTCACTTCTAATTGCTTTAAATACCGAAGTCCTCCATGGACTAATTTGGTCGATCTACTTGATGTTCCTGCCGCAAAATCCTGCATTTCAACGAGACCAGTTGAAAACCCCCTTGTCACACTGTCTAATGCGATACCGGCACCTGTAATTCCCCCTCCAATGATCAGAACATCTAATTCTTGAGCGCTTAATTTCCCAAGATATTCTTTACGTTTCCTTGCTGAAAACATTTTTTCCACCTTCCTCACCCTTTCCAATGGAAGAACAGTCAGAGTTCAAACAGGACACATTCTCCAATTTCCTTCTACAAGCACCTTCGAATTGGAGTGAGTCATCCTTTTCAATATGATTATAAAAGAAGAGACCACAACATTCTGGGGTTAAATGGGCATAAATCACCAATTTTCCAGTGTGTTGTGGTCTCTCCATATCTCCGGACCATTCTTATTAATTTTTTTTATTATACCATATATCCTTCACTCTATATAGTAAAAAAGTTATGTATGATATCTCCCGAAGGATGAACTCCTTTAACTCATTACTTGAAACTCAATCTTGTTATTCTCTTTCACATTCCCCTTCTCTACAATGACAAATCCTTCCCATTGGCCTTTAGCAGAGAATTTTACTCTCGATTCATACAAACCGTCTTCCACATGAACAAACTCAATGACTGCCCTTTCAGAACCATTAACCACTTCTCCGTGAACGGTAGCCCCTTCAATCCAATTTTCCAGACCATCCATAAGAATTACCTGTACAATAATGGGTTTGTCTTTTTGAATCGGATCATCTTTAAATGTAACAAGTGATGTGATTGGCTTCTGAATCTCTTCTTCTAAATTCATCAAATTAAAGATGCCAATAAACAAAACGGAAAATAAGGATAGAAAAACGAGAAAAGCACTTAAATGTTGATTCGTTTGTCTCTTATTTTTCTTGGATGTCATACTCATGGTTTATCACCTTCCACTCCATAGGATAGACACGGTGTGAAATGAATAAACTTCTAACGAAAAATAATAAAACACCTTCTGTCCGTTTCAGGGCAGAAGGTGTTATCATTAACAGTCATAATTTATTTCAAATAGATCTTTTCGTTTATCTTTCCACTGGGTCACCGTTCCTGATTTCCGGTTTCGCCGTAAAAGTTCTAAGTCCACATCACCGACTACGACAGCTTCAATATTCGGGTTACATTCTCCCACAATACCATCACGTGGAAATGGAAAATCCGATGGAGTAAAGATTCCAGACTGAGCATATTGTATATCCATGTTTTCCACATGAGTTAAGTTGCCAACTGTTCCTGCAATCATTGTATACACTTGATTTTCAATTGCCCTAGCTTGTGCGCAATATCTCACACGTAAATAGCCTTGTCTTTCATCTGTACAAAACGGGGTAAAGATGATGTTTGCACCTTTCTCCGTTGCAATTCTCCCTAATTCAGGAAACTGAATATCATAACAAATCTGTATGGCAATTTTTCCACAGTCTGTATCAAACACTTCTACTTTATCTCCACCATGAATTCCCCAAAATTTCTGTTCATTTGGTGTAATATGAATTTTGTATTGTTTTTCGATGGTTCCATCTCTGCGGAATAAATAGGCTATATTAAATATTTTCCCTTCTTCTTCAACAAAATGGGAACCTCCTATAATATTCACATTGTATTTAATGGCGAGCTCTGTAAACAAATTGATGTATTCCTCCGTAAATTCCGTTAGACGACGAATAGCTTGGCTCGGACTTTTTTCCTCTATAAAAGAAAGGAGTTGTGTTGTGAATATTTCCGGAAAAACAACAAAATCAGAATGATAGCTTGCTCCCACATCAGCGTAGTATTCACATTGCTGTGCAAACTCTTCAAATGAGTCAATTTTCTTCATCATATATTGAATCGCACAAATTCGAACTGGAAAAGATGTTTTAAAATGACGCTTAGATGTTGGCTGATAATCCACATTATTCCATTCCATCAATGTTGCGTACTTAAGGGAAGCACTATCGTCATCCAGGTAGTCTTTGTTCACTCGTTTTAGCGTAAACCCATTCATCACTTGGAAAGTAAGAACAGGATCATATATGTTGTGATGCATGACTTCTTCCACATATTCCCTCGGGGACATTTCCTTGGCATGTTTATTGTAATTTGGAATTCTCCCACCAATGATGATACTTTTTAAATTCATCCTTCTGGCTAAATCTTTTCTTGCTTCATATAACCTCCGGCCAATTTTCATACGCCGATAATCAGGATGAACAGCGACTTCTATCCCATATAAATTATAGCCTTCCGAGTCGTGATTTGTAATGTAGCCCTCATCCGTAATTTCATCCCATGTGTGCTGATCATCATACTCATCAAAGTTTATTATTAAACTCGCACAAGAACCAATGATTTCCCCTTCCAACTCCACACAGAATTGACCTTCTGGGAATACATTCAAATGACTGACTAACTGCTCTTTTTTCCATGGCAACATCTTTGGAAAACAAAGTTTTGACAGTTCAATAATTTTATCAATATCCTCATGACGAATAGTCCGTATAATTACTTTTTTTTCAAATTTTGACATATCTAAAGGACCCATTTTACCACTCCTTCCTGCAATGTTTCTTTAGTCCAATTTCTAATCTAATACGGTTGTCGAATTTTTGCAACGAATCCATCTTGCCCGAAGGGGCCAAAACCTATAAATTACCATTTAAAAAAAGCCATAGTTTTCGTCTATAGCTTTTACCCAACTTTGTTATCCTATGAAATTGTTCAATAATGTAAGAACAATTGTTATAAAACGTCATATTAACTAGCCTGTTCCATTAAGGAAATATGCACTTCAATGAGTCCCAGTGTGGAACGAAGGGGAACGGTTATAAATAATTTACCACCTTGAAAATGTACAATACCTTCTTTTACAACCGGAGGAGTTACATCCACGAACTGTTGTTTAGATAATTCCATTGCAGTTGAACCCGCAATCCAATTACCAAATTCTTGAATCGCACTTCGGCCCATGTCATCTAGTTTTTCTATCGTTAATCCGCCCATCATAATGCTTACTATATTTATAGCAGTTTGCTCATCAATGGAACAAATGATCTCCCCTGACAAATCCCCGTTGATACCTAATAGCACGGAAACATTATTGGAGAGGAAATCATGCTTTTGGGCACTGGGATTTAATGGAGTCACTTCAATTCCGAAATGGTTCGTTAAAATTGTTTTAGTTGCTCTGCATACGGCATTCACATGATCAACATTCATCTTCGCTCCCCCTTCCAATGATTAATTACCTATTTTTAAAAGTGTTAAATTTATTATATGCCAATTCTAAAAGGAAGGTAAGGCTTTTATCAGGTATCTTTAGTCCTATGTGTATTATTCAAGCATGTCTATTAAATAGTCCCACTTTCAAGTAAAAAAAACCCACTTCACTTAATGAGGGCACAGACATAGTGGTGCTTTTCGAGGGCTCTGCAATAGTGGTGCTTTTTCAGTTTTACAGTCCATCGAAGCAATGAGCGTATCCAGCGCAAACATTAAAAAGCCTGATAGGAGTGGTTTTCTCCAATCAGGCGAGCGACGAGTGAAGCCATTGCCATTCAAATAAGAAAAGCGCAAGCGCCTTTGGCACGAGCGTAGGGCAGTGGAGGAATGACATCCTGAAGTTCGCTCTTTGACTTCGGTTGTCACTTCCGAAGTGCCCCGCAGCGAGTAGGCGCTGGAGCTAGACAAAGCCCGTAGGTCCCAAAACTTTTTATCTTTGGCTCTTTTCGCATAGATTATTGTCTTTAAAGCAAACTTTTTGCTTGGATACACTACAGGGGGACGCTTTCACACAAGGTACAAGTGCGACATCTGCTCATTCTTCGCAGTGTCTTCTTTGCCGCCGGGCACGGCCTCAGCCTCCTCGACTAAAACCGTGTCTGCGGGTCTTCACCTTGCGCTGTTCCCGCTGGAAAGAGCGTAACTTCTCTGTAAATACGTCGATTTGTCTCGACGGATATGCTCCAGCGAAATGCTCGCAGAGGAAGAGACAGTCATGCCGCCTTTCACTTCTCCAAGCTTCTCAAAAAGCAACAAAGTTTACGAAAAGAGCCTTATCTTTTAAAAGGAACTGAAAAAGTTGAAGATACTTTTTCAGTGGCTCCTCTATATGGAAGTGGTTCCACTTTAAATATTGTTATCGGCTTCCCTTTTCATAAGATTTTCCAATAGCTTTAGGACCCTCTGCTTTCCCCACGAATCCAGCAAGTGCTAAGATCGTCAAGACGTATGGTGCTATCAACAAGTATACTTGGGGAACATTCGCCAGTGCAGGGATTTGCTGTGCTGCAATACTTAAGGATTGAGCGAAACCAAAGAATAATGCTGCACCAAGTACCCCTAACGGATGCCATTTCCCGAAAATTAGCGCTGCCAATGACATAAATCCTTGACCCGCAATCGTTCCTCCACCAAAATTGGCGGATGTTGTGATTGCGTATACTGCTCCACCGATACCTGCTAATGCTCCACTTAGCATGACAGCAATATATTTCATACGGTTCACTTTAATTCCCATTGTATCAGCAGCCATTGGATGTTCACCCACAGATCTGAGTCTTAATCCAAACGGTGTCTTAAATACAACATACCACACGATGAAAACTAAGAAAAATGCCACAAACGAAGTAGGGTAAATACTGCTGAAGAACCAATTCCCTATGATAGGAATATCTCTCAGCACCGGTACACTTTCTCGGAAAATACGAGCATTAATATAGTCTGTTTGTCCTCTACCAAAGAACTCCCTTACTAAAAATACCGAAAGTCCGATAGCCAAAAAGTTCAGTGCAACCCCACTAACAATTTGATCCGCACGGAGTGTAATCGATGCAACGGCATGAAATAAACTGAAGACTGCCCCTATCAACATAGCTACAAGTAATGCAACCCATGGGGATGCAGCACCAAAGCCCAATCCTTCAAAGATCAAAGTAAATACAATTCCACTAAAGGCCCCAATAACCATCAAGCCTTCCAGGCCGATATTAACAACTCCTGCACGTTCACTGAATAACCCGCCCAAAGCAGTAAAAATTAAAGGAGTTGCTGCAAATATTGCAGTTGGGATAATTAAATTGAGTGTTGAAATAATATCCATTTATTTCCCCTCCCTGTTACTTTGGAGACGGTTAAGTACCCAACGTATTAAATAGCTTGATGCTACAAAGAAAATAATAAGGGCAATCACTATTTCGACTAGTTCCGGTGCCACATTTGCTGATGCCTGCATATTTGCGGCACCAATTTTTAAGCCACCGAACAAAAATGCTGATAAGAATATACCTATAGAAGTACTGGCACCAAGTAAAGCTACTGCGATTCCATCAAACCCTAAATTTGTAAAGCTGGAAAGGATCTGTGCGTATCCGTATGTTCCTAATCCTTCCATGGCACCACCTAACCCTGCAAACCCACCTGAAACTACCATAGATAACACAATATTCGTCTTTACATTCATTCCAGCATAGGAAGAGGCGTTAGGGTTATAGCCCACTGCACGAAGTTCGTAACCCTTCCTTGTTTTCCATAACAGAAACCACATCACTACACAAGCGAAAATTGCAAGTAAAAATCCCCAATGTAATCTCGAGAAATCCGTTAATCCCCGCAAAAAATCAGAAGATAGAGATGCTGTTGCTGGGATAAATTCCGTCCTTTGTCCAGAAGCAAGCATATAATTTCGGATAAAGTGATTACTAACATGAAGGGCAACATAGTTCATCATAATTGTAACAATTACTTCATGTACATGCAGTCTGGCTTTTAAAATACCGGGAATAAACCCCCATAATCCCCCTGCCACAGCTCCTGCCAATAAGGCTAACGGCAGGTGAATGACAAAAGGCAAATCAAACATTACACCAACTGCAACCGATGCAAGCCAACCCACAATCAGTTGTCCTTCCACACCAATATTTAGAAGTCCAGTTCGGAAAGCAAATGCTACTGCGATCCCTGAAAAAATAAGCGGGGTCATCATTCTTAGCGTTTCCCCAAAATAATAAATATCTCCAAAAACTCCATCAAACAATGCGGCATAGCCTGTAATGGGATTATTTCCACTTACTAACATGATGATGGCCCCTGCAAAGAAACCAAAGAAAATGGATAGGAGGGGAATTGCCAGTTTGATGAGAAGGGACTTCAAAAATGTCATCACTTTTAAAAGAATAGGCTTTATTTTCTTCATCAAATCGGTTCACCTTCCTTTTCTAGTTTCCCGCCGGCCATCAAAATTCCAAGTTCCTGTTCTGTTGTCGTTTTCGGATCTACAACGGCAACAATTTTCCCTTCGTAGATGACAGCAATCCTATCACTAAGATTTCTTACTTCATCCAACTCAAAAGAAATTAATAAAATTGCTCTTCCTTTATCTCGCTCTTCAATGATTTTTCGATGAATAAACTCAATCGCCCCAACATCCAGTCCCCTTGTGGGCTGTGCTGCAATTAAAAGATTCGGAGACCTGTCCACTTCCCTGGCGATAATCGCTTTTTGTTGGTTACCTCCTGACAAGGCTCTGGCTAGAGTTCGTTCATTAGGAGTTCGAACATCGTATTCTTCAATGAGCCTTTTAGCCTTTTCGTACATCTTCGGATAGTAAAGTACACCATTTTTTGTATAAGGGTGTTGATAGTACGTTTGTAATAGAATATTTTCCCCCACCGAAAAATCGAGGACAAGTCCATGTTTATGGCGGTCCTGTGGAATGTGGCCAATACCAGATTCTGTTACTTTTCTTGGAGATAAATTTGTTGTCTCGTTTCCGCTGATAGTTATCGTTCCACTACTTGCTTTTTGCAGACCTACAATTGCTTCCACTAATTCTGTTTGGCCATTTCCATCGACCCCGGCAATCCCAAGTACTTCACCAGCTTTCACCTCGAGGTTAAGTCCATCAATTGCTCTCACGTTCCTCAGATCGTTTACAACTAAATCCTCTATTTTTAAAACCACATCTTCTGGTTTTGCATCCTCTTTTTCAACAACAAAACTGATTTCCCGTCCTACCATCATGGAAGCCAATTCATTCTGATTCGTTTCAGAAACATTAACTGTGCCAATTCCCCTTCCACGGCGAATGACGGTACAGCGATCACAAACTGATAAAATTTCTTTCAGTTTATGGGTAATTAATATAATTGACTTCCCTTCTTGTAAGAGCTTTTTCATAATTTCCATTAACTCTTTTATTTCCTGTGGCGTTAACACAGCAGTTGGTTCATCAAATATCAGTATCTCAGCACCACGGTATAATGTTTTTAATATTTCGACCCGTTGTTGCATACCGACAGAGATGTCCTCCACTTTTGCCTTCGGATCAACACGAAGGCCATACAACTCGGAAATACGTGCCACTTCTTTCTCGGCTTTTCGAATATCAATGTTTCCATATTTTGTCTTAGGTTCATTACCTAAAATAATATTTTCTGTTACAGTAAATTTATCTATTAACATAAAATGCTGATGAACCATTCCAATTCCTAAATCATTAGCCACATTGGGGTCAGTGATTTGGACCGTTTTTCCTCGAACTTTAATCTCGCCTTTTTCCGGTTGATATAATCCAAATAGAACATTCATTAATGTGGATTTGCCTGCACCATTCTCCCCTAAGAGAGCATGAATTTCCCCTTTTTTAACCTGCAGTGTTACCTCGTCATTGGCAACAATTCCAGGGAATTCCTTTCTGATATTAATCATTTCGATTACGTAATCCAATGCAACCACTCCTAGCGAACGAATTAACAAAGGCTAGTGAAGCGCACTAGCCCTGTTAATTGCTATATAATGTCAAAAACAATATCGTTTCTACTAAAGAGAAGCTAAATATTCTTCGTATTCTTCATCTGTTTGAGGAACAGTAATTTCACCATTTAAGATTTTTTGCTTCCATTCTTCTACAGCATCTAAACTTTCTTGAGTGACATTATCTGTCGTTGGAGCAATTCCAACACCCTCATCATCAAGGCCAAACTCTAAAATTTCTCCGCCAGGGAAGTTGCCGTTCATTGTCATTTCTGATACTTGATAAACAGCTTGGTCAACTCGCTTGATCATGGATGACAAGGTTACGTTTCCTCCATCCCATGCTCCTTCTTCCGCTTGGTCTTTATCCACACCAATTACCCATACATTTTCGCCATTTCTTGCTCTGTTAATCGCTTCTGTAAACAATCCATTCCCAGTACCACCAGCAGCATGATAAATAACATCCGCACCGTTGGAATATAATGTGTTTGCAATACTTTGACCTCTTGATGCGTCGTTAAAATCTTGTGCATATTGTACGGAAATCTGTGCATCTGGGTTAACGGCTTTTACACCAGCTTTAAATCCATTTTCAAACTTTTTAATAAGGAATCCTTCAACACCGCCAATAAATCCAACATGGTTCGTTTCAGTTTGCAATCCTGCAATGACACCAACAAGAAAAGACCCTTGATGCTCCGCAAAAGTAATATTAGCAATGTTTGGAACTGTATTTCCGTCTTCATCTTCAATAACAACGTCTACAATAGCAAATTGCTTATCTTGATGTTGGTCTGCAACAGAGTAGATATCATCCGCCATTAAAAATCCGATTGCAAAAGATAGAGACGTATTATCCCGCGCAAGACGGTTTAAGTTTGGAGCATAATCAGAAGCGTCGCTGGATTGGATATAATCCACTTCTACCCCATGGTCTTGTCCGAATTGCTGAAGACCTTCCCAAGCAGATTCGTTGAACGACTTGTCGTCAACTCCGCCCACATCAGTAACCATTTTCACATTAAAGTCCCCGGCATCTGCTTCGCCGTCAGTATCATCACCAGTCTCTTCATCAGTAGTGTCTTGTGTATCTGCTGGTGTTCCAGCTTGACCTTCTTCCTCATCAGCTTGTCCGCATGCTGCTAATAAAGTACCAAAGGCCAAAATCACAAAAAGAAATACGAGTAAGATTTTCTTCATTTTCAGATCCCCCTTAATTATTCTTTTTCTCTTGTACAGACGCTAGTCCATTAGCCGTACAATTATAACAGTTGTGCCATTATTATGGCTTCATGTTATAAAAATTATCAGATCTTCTTAAAATGATGTTCCTATTTGGCAGGTTTTCTTCTATTAATATTTTCTTTCATAAATCTACCACCATAGGAATTCATTTCTTGAATCGCCTATAATATATCATTTATTTGAACTCATATAAATATTTTTTTTGCAGAATGGAGCAACATTTTTCGACATTCCTCCTTTTTATTACCTTTGAACGATTCAAAATAAGAAAAGCGCAAGCGCCTATGAACACGAGCGTAGGGCAGTGGAGGAATGACAACTAGAAGTCCGCTTCTTGACTTCGGTTGTCACTTCCGAAGTGCCCCGTAGCGATTAAGAAGCAACTGAAAAAGTTTAAAACCACTTTTTCAGTTGCTTTTATTTGTATGGCAATGGCTGCGCTCGTCGCTCGCATGATAGGAGAAAACCCCTCCTATCATGCTTTTTAAAGATTGCGACGCCTACGCTCATTGCTTAGGGACTGTAAAAGTGGAAAAGCACCACTTTTTCAGTTCCCTTGCGAGTAGGCGCTGGAGCTAGACAATGGCCGAAGGTGCAAAAACTTATACTTTTCTTTGAACTTGAGGAGCAATCGAATTTTGCCCCTTTTAATCGCAGCTTAATAACTTTCAAAATCTGACAATAAATCGACAATATTAAAATCCAATGACAAAATGTAAAAGAAACCCATTGTCTTTCTGAACCATGGTAGAATAAGGTCAGATGAATGGTATTTCATTAGGGGGGTAGCTATGGTAGAATTGTCAATTCTAGTTTGCGACGACTCTGAAACGGTTCGAAAACAGATGATTGAGGCACTTCACCATATAGGAATTAAAACTGTCCTGGAAGCATGTGACGGGTTTGAAGCAGTGGAAATGTGTCATGTTAATCAGCCAAATATCATTTTTATGGACATTATCATGCCAAATAAAGATGGGATATCAGCCTTGAAAGAGATCCATCAGATTTATCCCGACATTAAAGTCGTCATGGCCTCCTCAACAAGTGGACAAGCACATTTAAAAAAATCTGTTCATTTAGGTGCATTTGGTTTTATCCGAAAACCAATTGATGAGACTACTTTAAGGAATATTATTGACAAGTACTATAATGAATTAACAGATTCCACATCAAATGTATAGTTAACTCTGTTTCCAGTAAGGAAGCAGAGTTTTTTATTGTCAAAAATAATGAATATTCGTTGAAATAGGGAAATATAATCTGAGTGGAGTTTCACTTAGAGGAGGATAAACATGTCAAACAAGAAAACTTTCTTTTTACACTGGCATCAATTCTGGTATGACTGGCATCAAACGAAAGCCTATTATTACGGTAGTAAAAGACACGAAAGAGCCATGATAAAACACGATAAAAAATGGAAAAGCTGGCAAAAAGACCTCACCTCTCCTATGTTAATAGAGGAAAAGGAGGAAAAGGAGGAAACGGATCAAAAGAGGTCATTCAGAAAAAGCTTCTCCCTTGATCTTTTACCGAGAAAAGAATAACATGTTACACCAAGTTCAACACCATCTTTATATTAAATATTGGGATCATTTGATAAAAAGAAAGCAATTCCTACAGATAGACATCCTGCCGACAATTTAGCAACCATCATTGGGATTATCATATTTGACTCAACAGATGCTGTAAATCCGAGATGACCACCTAATACAAAAGCACCACTGACAGCAAATGCAACATTCATCAATTTGCCCTTCTCATCCATCTCATGCATATGCTTAAACATTGGAATACTGTGGGCTAAACTTGAAATGAGCCCAATAAATGTCATTTCCGTCGTCTTTACTTTCTGTGCTATAGGTGGAAGTATTGGAGTCAATACGTTTTTTAGGAAATGCACTAATGGAAACGCCCCGGCAAGGGTGATGGCAATAATTCCAACAATATACACTCCTTCCGATAATGGTACCATTCCATCGATAACAGTAACACCTGTCAAAGCTTCTACGATGCTAAAAACAAGTCCTATCGTGATAACAACAGTAACGAGTTTTCCAAATAAAAAAAAGCCTTTAATCATTACGTTTTGTTTCCAAAGCAATCCTATGATAATAAAGCAAGAAAATAAAATAACAGGCAATAGTTGCTTCCATAAAAAAATAACTGACATTCCACCAACTAAACCTCCAATTAAACCTCCAACTGGTATTGGTATTAAACCAATCAGAATACCCTTTGCAAAGATGGAGCGGTCATGCTTTTTAATGATTCCTAGGGCAACTGGTATTGTAAAAACGAATGTGGGCCCAAGTAAGGTAGCCATAATTATTCCAGAAAATAGCCCTGCCATCTCCGATTCAGCCAATGCCATCGCCAATGGATACCCACCCATATCTATCGCTAGAATCATTCCAGGAAACATGGCCGGATCAGATCCCAACACTGTAAAAACTGGTGTAACAACAGGTCGAAGAACCTCTGCTAAAATGGGAGAGATGGAAATAATTCCAACCATCGCAAGGGCTATGGGACCCATCGCAAGGAAACCTTCTTCAAATGCTTTACCATACCCCCATCTATTTCCGAAGATTCGATCTAATCCCCCAATACATATAAATAATACTAGTATCCAAATTATCATATCATTTAACCACATCTATCCGTTTCACCTGACCCTTTATTGGCTTTGTCTCAGATGGCTGAGGTATTGCCTACCAAGGAATATCCTGAAGTTGACATCAACACCGAAGAAAACAGCCCAATTTTTTGAATATCTCTATATTCCACTATTACCTATTAAAAAAACAACAAAAAAGCCTCAAAAGTGCAATGAGTAGACTTTGAGACTTTTACTCACTTACTCTATTGTACTAGTGGTAGATGGACCGTGAAGGTAGTACCAACACCTTCTTCACTATCCACATGCACTTTCCCTCCATGATCTTCGATGATTTGATAGGAAACCATAAGTCCCAATCCGGTACCTTTATCTTTTGTCGTAAAGAAGGGTTCCCCAATCCGCTTTAATTTCCCTTTCGGAATTCCACAACCATTGTCCTTTACAATCACAACTGCGTTACCATCTCTCTTTGTTATAGAGACGGTTATTTTACCACCATTCGGTGTCGCCTCAATGGCATTTTTAATTAGATTCACAAAAACCTGCTTGATTTGATGTTCTGCACATTCAATCTCCGCATCATTAATTTGAAATTCTTTACGTATTTTAATATTTTTAATAATTGCTTGTGTATTGAGTAATGTAACGGTATGGTCTAGTAATTGAACTAGAGAAGTTACCTCTTTTTCCATCGTTTGCGGTTTAGATAAAATCAACAATTCATTTAATATTTGCTCAATTCTGTTAAATTCAGAATTCATTATTTCAAAATACTCATCTTTTCCACCTTTATTAAATTGAATAAGTTGAAGAAACCCTTTTAAAGATGTCAGGGGGTTTCTTATTTCATGAGCAATTCCCGCTGCTAGTTGGCCCACAGCAGAAAGTTTTTCCGAATGGTAAATTAACTCCTCTGAATTCTTTTTTTCGGTTATATCCCGAAAAGTTAGAACACATCCAACCACATTTTCCCCTGATATCATCGGAGTAAGTGTGAACTCTGATATAAATGGAGTACCATCTTTTTTGAAAAAAGTCACTCCCGATTGATTGATAAAAACATCATCTATGTTATGTAACTCCAGATCATCCACAATGAAGTTCTCAATAGATGGCTGGACATATTTCATTAAGTTTTTGATAGATTTTACGGTAAGTTCTTCTCTTCTATAACCAGTTATCCGTTCAGCGGCTTCATTCCACATGATTACGTCTAAATTCTTATCTAAACCTAGAATACCATCTTCCACAGCTTCCATGATAGATTGGTTCATTTCATATAATCTTCGAATTTCATCAACATTCAAATAGTATTTCGTAATATTTTTTATAATAACATAAGCACCAAGTATATCTGTATTTATAATAATTGGCATTACACTTAGCATGACAACAAAGGGCTTACCTATTTCATTTGATAAATTAACCTCCACTGTCTGTGGAGATCCCTTTTTTACATTCTCAAATAACTCTATTCCAAATTGTTTCTTCTTATTTGGTAAAAAAGTTGAAAAGTGATTACCAATCAATTTTTCCTCATTTATATTAAATAAATCACTAAAAGCTTTATTAACAGTAAGAAATTTCCCATTTAAATCAAAGGAACAAACCGCATCGGGATAATCTTTAAACATATTCCGGTAAACTTCCTCAGAGACTGCAGTTTCAATATTCTTTTCAGGTTTTTCATTACATATAAATGTTAATCCCCCACAGGAAGGGAAAGCCCTGACATTTAACCACTTCTTCGTCCAGCTGTCATATTCTATAAATTCCACGTGTGTATCCTCAAGAATGGATTTTTGGTAAGCCTCATAAAACGCAGTGCGAATGGAGGCGGAAAATTTGTCCCATAGAAAGGACTCTAGTAAATCATCTTTAGTACACGTTAATGTTTTCATGGCAGCTTCATTACAATATTTAATATTCCAAGACTTGTCTACGATGAAAACGGCTTCTTGAAGGTAGTCTAATGTTGCGGAGATCAAATCAACATGATTAAAATGATCCTTTTTATTTCCTGCCATATTGTTAAGGTCTGTTTTCCATGTCGTATCTGTCTCATTCGTCAATGTTTATACACCTCGTCCTTTTCCATTTAAACCCACTACTTTCTATATTAACAAAATTCACATAATAAATCTTGACTTATATGGCATTTGCAGTCACTAATTATCGATGTTTTTCTAGGAAATCCGAAGAAAAACACCGATCATTTTATCAATCGGTGTCATTCTATGTCTCTATTTGTTATAACCCTGCTGATCGTTGTAATCGTTTAGCAATCTCTTTAAAGTCTTCATGTGATACCCCTGGTGCAAATTCTTCAGGTATTTCCTCTAAATCTGGAATCGGGCCCCCTTGTGGAGTTCCTTGAATAACTTCTAATTTCCCCCCTTCTGTTGGATGTTCCCCTTTCCAAATTTTATTTACATCCTGGTAATCCCTTGCACTGAAAGTATATAACTTTCGATGTGATCCTTCCGCTTCAAATTTTCTGGCTGTTTCAAATCTCTTATTATCTAAATCTGGAATTGGCAACATTTTCGTAACATCTGCACCCGTCAACACTTCAAGCGCCTTTGCGTATGCCACCACATGAACACCTCCACGGACAAGGAGGTACCCGATCATTTCCCTTGCAACAGGGTTATTTGTCATTTCGTAAACACGCATTTTATGTGTTCTGGCTCCACACTCTAGGAAAAAATTATGCAATAAGTCTAAAACTAAATTACCACTCGTAAACACATTGTCCCCAGTCCAGGGATTTCCCATCGAATCTGCAGGAATTGCGGTTTGGGCTGATGCAATAAAATGGTGCGTATTCCGTTTGTCTTTGGCATTTTCCATAGGGGTATCGTTAGGGTCACCTGGATAAGTAGTTCCTTCAATCATCAAATTTATCGTATTTGATACCAGTTCCACATGGCCAAATTCTTCTGCAGTAATACTGGCAATTAAATCATAAAATGGTTTGAATTTTTTCTTATTGCGAAAATTAAATGATTGAAACATATAGTTGTTCAGTGTGGACATTTCACCATATTTGCCGCCTAATAATTCTTGGACAGCTGCTGCTGCATTAGCATCTGGACTTTTCGGTTTCGGCAATTCTATTTGCAGTCGATCAATCCTTGTAAACAATCATCATCCCTCCGTTTCCATCAAGCATATTGCATTCCTTTTCATCTTATGAACGGGAGAGATTGTCTAATAACTACGGATCTATTACAAATAAGAATTCAGTTTATTAAATTCGCTTTAAGGAAATGTATGTGGCAGCTGAAAGAATAATAATCATTCCTATCCACTCTCGCATATCAGGAATTTCCTGTAATAAAACTGCTGCTGCTAAGATTCCATAAACCGGTTCAAGGGTGGCGATGATACTTGCCGTACGAACATTTACTTTGGATAAGCCTTGAATAAAAGTAACGTGTGCAATCCCTGTAAAAACAATTCCAAGGGTAATTAACAAAGATACATCGGTCACAGTGATTTTAACCGGTTCAAAAAACAGGACGAGTGGTATTAACCAGATGAATGCAAAACTGTTTTGATAAAAGCCAATCATAATGCTTGAAAAATCACGGACGAAAGTACGGTTTAATATAGACAGTACCGCAAAAGTTATCGCTGAGATTAGCCCCCAAATTGCTCCTTTTGTTACATTATTAGAAAAATCAAATTCAGGAACAATAAATATAACCCCTATTAAGGCACATGCAGCTATGACAAAACTTCTTTTTTCATAGGACTCTTTAAATACAATCGGTTCTAATAGACTCGCAAACACTGGAAAAGTGGCAAAAGTGACTAAACCAACTGCAACAGAAGAGATTTGAATAGCGTGAAAGAAACTCCCCCAGTGAAGCGCCAATACTCCCCCAATCACGATGAACGGAAGATAACTTCTTTTGGTTGGTAATATAATTGATTTTTTTAACAGTAAGAGGACCATTAGCAGAAAAAGAGCTGCAAAAAACACTCTCCCAAAAACAATAATATGTGCGGAAAGTGGTATCCACTTTGCAAATAGTCCCGATAAACCAAATAATAAAACGGCAATATGTATTAATCCAAGTTCCTTCTTCATGAAAAGCCCACTTTCATCCTCTAAGCAATCGTCAAGGGTATTAATATGAATAATTCTACACTTCTTCCATTTATCCTGCATGCATTGTACGTTTGAAAGGAGGATCTGAAGTACCCCGCATCAGTGCTGCCTTTTCCTCTATTTAATCTCAGAATTAAGATAAGGTTGGGACACAACTTATGTGTTTAACTGACATCGATACACAACAATAGCTGAGCAATACTATCATTACAGTCGAATTTCTCATTGTAAACACTTTTGTCCCAACCAGATCTTTTTTGAAAGGCTATGTTAAAGGCTAATGTTGATTAAATAGGATGATTTTTAGCGAAATTTACGACACTCCTGCGGGAAAAGCGAGTTCAGGGGAGACCCCGCAAGGTGTGAAACACCGAGGAGGCTCCCGAACCGCCCGCGGAAAGGGAGTGAATTTCGCAAAAATCAACATTGAACGATAACAGAGCCTTTTGAAAAAATCAATACGATCTAAGTTTCCATTTTAAACTTTAATTTCTAGAACAACAATAATCCTATACCTATAACTGCACCACTAAGGAACAGTACCCATAAACAGAATCCCATAATATCTCTTGCATTTAGTCCTGCAATTGCTAACGCTGGCAATGCCCAGAATGGTTGTATCATATTGGTCCAAGCATCTCCCCAGGCAACTGCCATTGCTGTCCTAGCTGAACTAACTCCCAGTTCTGCACCGGCAGAAAGCATGATTGGTGCTTGAACAGCCCACTGTCCCCCTCCAGAAGGAACAAAGAAATTGACAATTCCTGCACTGATAAATGCAAATAATGGGAAAGTTACTTCCGTTGAAATAGATACAAACCACTCCGAGAACATAACCGCGAGGCCAGATGAAACCATCATTCCCATAATCCCAGCATAGAAAGGAAATTGAACAATAATTCCACCAGCATTTTTCACCGCATTCGTAACACTATTTAGAAAGTTTCGAGGTGTCATATGAAATAATATTCCTAAAAACAAGAAAATGAAGTTTACGATATTGAGATTTAAATCAAAACCGTTATTAACTAAATAATAGACAATAAAACACAAACCAAGAATTCCTGTAATCATGGAGAGAACTACGCTATTCTCCATCTTTTCTGCTGGAGTTCTTTCTTCTTTCGATTTTAACTCCCCTGCTGTTTTCTCAACACTATCGTCCAGTAACTTCGGATCCACTTCCACCACATTGTTTCGGTCCATCATCAGACGATTTAGTATTGGAACAGAAACAAACAGGGCTGCTACAATAAATAGATTGAATGGAGCAAAAATGGTGTCATTGGTCGATATGATACCTATCATATCTTCGGCAAAATGACCTGATGTGGCAATAGTCAAAGGAACAGAACCTGCTAATCCCCCATGCCATACGATAAATCCGCTATAAGCACTCGCAATCAGAAGTCTGTAATCCACTTTCTTTACTATTTTTGCAAGTTCTTTTGCAAAAAGAGCACCGATAACTAGACCGAATCCCCAGTTAATCCAACTTGCCAATAAGGCAACTAGGGTGACAATGACTATAGCCTGCCCTGGCGTTTTTGCAAGTAATGCCAGTCGCTGTAATAGAGATTTAAAGAGGGGACTGCTAGCAAGGACATATCCCGTAACAAGTATCAGAACCATTTGCATTGCAAAAGACAACAGGTCCCAAAATCCGCCACCCCAGTAAGATACCATCTCAATTGGATTACTTGGGGTAAGTAGTAATCCAAGGATAAAAACCACAAATGTTAAAATAATAACAAATAAAAATGGATCAGGTAAAAAACGCTGCATTAATTTCGTTGATACATTTGTTAACGCTTTCATTTTTCCGTCTCCTTTCTAAATTTATTAGAGAATTGAACCTAGTCAATCCACTACTCTTTCCCCCACTTCCCATTTGTAAGAGGTACGAGTAGTAAATATATATGATATACCTATAAAAATAGACGACTTTTTGAAAATTAGATAAATGCCCCGCAGCAAGTGGGCAATACAATCATTAAAAAGCCTGATAGGAGCGGTTTTCTCCTGTCAGGCGAGCGACGAGCGAAGCTATTGCCATATAAGAAAAGCGCAAGCGCCTATGGTCACGAGCGTAGGGCAGTGGAGGAATGACAACTAGAAGTCCGCTCTTTGACTTCGGTTGTCACTTCCGAAGTGCCCCGTAGTGAGTAGGCGATGGAGCTAGACAACTTGCCCGAAGGTGCAAAAACTTATACTTTCCTTTCAAATAAAAGGAACTGAAAAAGTTGTAAGACCTTTTTCAGTTCCCTCGTATGAAGGCTTTATTTATTTGAAACGTATTTTTTTAAACACTCACATCAATTTCACCGATTACTTTTATTCCCTCTAACCCCACATGGCATCTGCACCCTAATAACTTAACACCTGCTTTCTCCGCTTCCCTCATAGCTTTCCCAAAGTCTGGATCAATGTGATCGGCAGGTTTTATGGACTTTATGTCATCCCGCTGCGCAACAAACAAAAGTGCCGCTTCCCAATGAGGTTCTTTAGCAATTTCTCCTAACTCCCTCACATGTTTTGCACCACGTTTAGTGACGGCGTCAGGAAAATAACCATCGCCATCTTTAATCAAGGTTGCTCCCTTTACCTCCACAACCATTTGTCGGCCATCTGGATGTGACAATAACAGATCCCAACGTGATGAGCCTTTCTTATACTCTGAGCGAACATAAGTCCAGTCCTTTAATTTAGAGATCATCCCTTCCTTTACAGCTATAACTGCTAATTGGTTCGGTAACATCGCATTTAACGAAACCCATCCCATCCCGTTTTCCCGCTCAACGATGACTGCCGAGTACTTAGTCTTACGTTTAGGATCATCCACTGCCCTTAAAAAAACCATTTTTCCAGGTAACAATAGTTCCAAAAGTCTCCCGGAATCGGCTAAATGAGCTTCTACCACTTCTTTTGTTTCCGTAAGTTCACACTTTATAATAAAGCGGTTCGGTCTATTTATAAATCGTGCCTTAATCAAATCAGGTGAATATGGAATCATATGCCCTCCCTGAACTATGTAACGTTAGAATTTATTCTACTATTTGTATGACAAGACTTGAGTTATAATTGTGACGCTGAACTTCTGTTAAGTTCGTATAAAAATCAGTTTGTACCTCTATTTCATATTCCCCTATTGGTAAATACTCTCCTTGGAATGAAAAATCCATCACATTGTTTTCTTGGTTATCTAATATCACTAAATATTCTTCATTCAATTCCACTTCCAACCAATCACCTTGTTTTATAGTGATATCATCTTCATGTTTATCCTTTTCATTCAACAGTTCAAATCCACTTCTATTTTCCCTAACGTAAAATAAAAATGGCTGTCCATCATGTGTAATCACCATTTCTTCCTCTTCTCCCACATACATTAACTTAGCTTTAACAGACAGTTTTTCCCCTTCTCGATAAATCTCTTTCTCTCCGATTAACCTTAACAGAAAATCCCCTGCCTCCGTATCAGAAACAATTGTACTATGTTCTAGAGCAGAGAATTCTTCTGAACTGGGATTAAAACAACCTGTAATTAGAATAGAGTACAAGATAACCGAAATTATGGTTAAAAATTGGTTTCTTTTTTTACATCCGCTCATAATTATGATTACACCCCATTTTTCCACCCTAGTATCACTCGTTCTTGTTTATTCAATTAATTAAAAAAAGAAGGTAGAATAAATCTTATCATATGACATTTCTGCCATATCATTCATTACCCTGTCCTTCTTCTTTTTTATCAAGAAATAACTTATTTAATTTTTACTGCAGTTCCATAAACCATGACTTCAGAAGACCCTTGCATGATGGAGGAAGACGTGTAACGGACATTGACAATAGCATCTGCACCTAACTCTTTTGCCTTTTCAATCATTTCCTTTTCCGCAATATCACGGGATTCCCTAAACATCTCTTCATATTCTGTCATTTTTCCGCCTACGAGATTTCTAAATCCCCCTACAATATCTTTCCCAATATGTTTTGCCTGAACCGTATTCCCATACACAACTCCTAATGATTTTTCAATTTCAACTCCCACAATTGATTCCGTATTTACCATAATCATTATCATCGCCTCTTTCTTATTTAACTTTAACTGTATTTACGACTTAACTATGATGTGGTTTCACCTATATCATAAGTTATTTTTGGAAAAATAAGAAGAAAATTTTTCCTAATGGGCCCTAGGGCTTTATCCATTAAAAATTGCATCGATTTCATAAAAAAAGTATAATTAACCATAATAGAGACGGATAGAAGGGGGTACTAAATGGTGAGTATCTTAAAAAATATAACTAAAGAGCATTATATTGTTTTTGGAATCTTTGTTGTATCTATTTTAGTCGGTATTTTGGTTGGAGGAAACCGCGAATGGTTTAGGCCTGCATTCTCAAATGCTGGATATATGGCGGGATCATTAATGACATGCTTAATATTATTTTCGATTTATCATGCGGTTAGTCATTTCTCAAATAAAAAGCCAGAGAATGATAACACAACTGGCGAGTAAATTTGGACACAATTCAAAAAGAAAAGGGAAGTACACTTTTTCAGTGCACTTCCCTTTTTTCTTATATTTGATTTGCGTATTTCTTTTTCTTTGCGATTCTCTCACGCTCGTTTTTATCAAGAATTTTCTTTCTTAAGCGGATTGATTCTGGAGTTACTTCACAGTACTCATCATCATTCAAGTATTCAAGTGCTTCTTCTAACGTCATAATTCTCGGCTTCTTCATTGTAACTGTCTGATCTTTCGTTGCAGAACGCATATTTGTCATCTGTTTTAGCTTCGTGATATTTACAGTAATATCATTTTCACGAGTATGTTCCCCTACAATCATTCCAGCATAAATTTCAGCACCTGGTTCCACAAAAATCGTACCGCGGTCTTCCACTTGCATGATACCATATTGTGTGGCTTTACCAGCTTCCATAGATACCATAACTCCTTGACGACGTCCGCCAACTTGGCCTTCCACCATTGGCTGATAACTGTCAAAGGTGTGGTTAATAATTCCATAACCTCGTGTTTGAGTTAAGAATTCAGTAGAATAACCAATTAGTCCTCTAGCAGGAACCATAAATTCCAATCGCACTTGACCACTACCATTATTGGTCATATTTTGAAGGTCGCCTTTTCGTGCACCTAATGACTCCATGACAGTACCTGTATATTCCTCAGGAACATCAATTTGAACTCGCTCTACTGGTTCGCAGCGAACACCATCTATCTCTCTTACAATAACTTCCGGTTTAGAAACTTGTAATTCGTAACCTTCACGTCTCATGTTTTCAATTAAAATTGATAAGTGTAGTTCTCCACGGCCAGAAACAGTCCACACGTCAGGGGAATCAGTGTTTTCAACTCTCAAGCTAACGTCTGTTTCTAACTGAGAACGTAAACGTTCTTCGATCTTTCTACTCGTTAAATATTTTCCCTCTTTACCTGCAAAAGGACTGTTATTTACTAAGAAGGTCATTTGTAAGGTTGGCT
Organism: Evansella tamaricis; assembly: GCF_019042215.1. GTDB lineage: Bacteria > Bacillota > Bacilli > Bacillales > Salisediminibacteriaceae > Evansella > Evansella tamaricis. The sequence continues at coordinate 29,678 of NZ_JAHQCS010000122.1, forward strand.
CGTCAATACGTAAAATTGGTAAAGGATCTTGGGCATTTACCGGACAAACTGTTTCCCCCACATTAATCTCTTCCATACCAGATACAGCGACTAAGTCTCCAGCTTTGGCCTCTTCAATTTCAATTCGTTTTAATCCTAAGAATCCAAATAACTTTGTAACCCTGTACTGTTTTACAGAACCATCTAATTTCATAAGAGCGATTTGTTCTCCAACTTTCATCGTTCCGCGAAAAACTCGGCCTATACCAATTCGTCCAAGGTAATCATTATAATCGAGAAGGGCGACTTGAAATTGTAAAGCTTCCTCACTATTATCAACAGGTGCAGGAATATTCTCCACAATCGTATCAAAAAGTGCTTCCATATTGTCATCTTGTTTTTCTGCATTCATACTTGCCGTCCCATTAATAGCTGATGCGTAAACAACTGGGAAGTCTAATTGATCTTCGTCTGCACCAAGATCGATGAAAAGATCCACTACTTCATCCACCACTTCCGCAGGCCTTGCAAAATCACGATCAATCTTATTCACCACTACTATTGGAGTTAGTTTTTGCTCTAACGCTTTCTTAAGTACGAATCTCGTCTGCGGCATACATCCCTCATAGGCATCAACCACAAGTAATACGCCATCAACCATTTTCATAATACGTTCCACTTCACCACCGAAGTCGGCGTGACCTGGTGTATCCATGATATTGATACGCTTATCTCCATAATTAATAGCTGTATTTTTTGCTAGGATTGTTATTCCACGTTCTTTCTCCAAGGCATTGGAATCCATTGCACGTTCTGCCACTTGTTCATTACTCCTAAACGTACCTGACTGATGGAGTAATTTATCCACTAATGTCGTTTTCCCATGGTCTACGTGTGCAATAATTGCAATATTTCTTATATCTTCACGAATTTTCATTCTGTAATCTCTCTCCTTACACGCTCTTTTTTCACAACTGCACTATTATATCACATAAATGAATTATTTTTAACACCGATCTAGTGTTAATCTAATTATACCGATTTATTTATACACCTGTTTATAATGTTCCCAAAACTTTATAACAAACTTACTATTTCTCTTACGTTAATTTTAACCTTCTTAATATTAATATAAACTTCATAGTCCATTTTCTAAAAGATGCTGAATTAAATACTTTACTCTTATGGTACTTATCATTCCAACATAAGAAAAGCGCAAGCGCCTATGGTCATGAGCGTAGGGCAGTGCAGGAATGACAACAGAAGTTCGCTCTTTGACATCGGTTGTCACTTCCGAAGTGGCTTAGGGACTGTAAAAGTGGAAAAGCACCACTTTTTCAGTTCCCTTGCGAGTAGGCGCTGGAGCTAGACAATATGAAAAGCGCAAGCGCCTTGGTCACGAGCGTAGGGCAGTGGAGGAATGACAACAGAAGTTCGCTCTTTGACTTCGGTTGTCACTTCCGAAGTGCCCCGTAGCGAGTAGGCGCTGGAGCTAGACAATGCCCGAAGGTGCAAAAACTTATACTTTTAACTTTAAAAAAAGGATAGGCAAGTTTTTTGCCCATCCTTTTCTTTTCTTTTATTAATGATGTGGATCAAATGTTTTACAGTCTGTTTCTTCCTGTGACTCAGCCTGTTTACCTGTATGACTCACAACGTAAATGGCATCAGCGGCACATTTGTTGCCATGCTCCCAAAATTTACAGTTGTTTACTTCACATAGTACGTCTACTGCCATCAGAGAACACCCCCTCCCTATAACAATATCTTTCGCAAAAGGAAGTGGAATCATACAACTCATCTATGTTAATCAGCCAGCCTCAAATAAATCTAAAATTTGTTTGTTCTTCCAATGAAAGGATAAATTCTTTTAATAAATCCTTTGTTGCTATTAAGTCCTTCATGTCAATAACTTCTACAGGAGAATGGGCGTACCTGGATGGAATAGACAACACCCCTGTAGGGATACCTTTATTTGCAAGACTAACTGCACCTCCATCCGTTCCAATTCCGGGAAAAATTTCATGCTGAAACGGAATATTTTTTTCCTTACTGATCACAAGGAGGCTGTCCTTCACTGTGGGATGTACGATAAGACTGAAATCCATTATCTTTACTCCAGTTCCAGCCCCAAGAAAAAGACTCTTGTCCATCATTTCCTCTAGAGTATCACTGACAGCAGTGGTATCAATGGCAATGGCGACATCTGCTTCCACGTTCTCAGAAGCAACCTTAGCCCCACGTAAACCAACCTCCTCTTGGACAGTAAAAATACAGATAATCTCGCCTGAAAATTCCAATTCACTCAATTCCCTTAAGGTTTGAATTAATACGGCAACTCCAGCCCGGTCATCAAATCCCTTCCCAACGATTCTCCCCGTTGTTTCATTTCCTAAGTATTCCATGGATGGAGCCCAAGTAATCGGGTTCCCTATATCTATTCCGAGTCTTTCCACATCTTCCTTTGACGAAGCACCAACATCAATGTATAGCTGTCGATGGTTTCTGACTTTTCCAGCATCATCAAACTTGGCATAATGGGCAGAGATCGTTCCAATGACTCCTGTAATTAATCCAGTCTCTGTCCTTATTTGCACTTTTTGTGCCAAGAGTATGCGATCATCGTGCCCCCCTAGCTTTTCAAAACGAATGAGACCATTCTCCTCCACTTTCTTCACGATAAATCCAATCTCATCCATATGTGCAGTTATAATTGTTTTAGGTCCTTTTTTTGCTCCCATTTTTCGTGCAATGACATTCCCAAGTGGATCCACTTCAATACTATCTACCAATTCCATCACTTGTTCCTTTACCCATTTCGAAACGGGTTGTTCATAGCCACATGGGCCATGTAGAGATGTTAAAGTCTTCAGTAGTTCATACATATGATTATTCCCCTCTCTATATAGAAGTTGTCAAAATTGTGCGGGACCTGGTCCCGCACAATTTTGTGAATTTATTGGAGGACGTAAGTATCCCTTTCTGCCTCCTTTATAAATCTGCTTTTTTCACTTAATGAAATGAGGTGCAAATGATGCATTGCCCTTGTACAAGCCGTATAGAAAAGTTTCCGGTCCATCTCTCGTCCATATTGTTTGTCAGATGCATCATAGATAACAACAGTATCAAACTCTATTCCCTTTGCGAGATAGGCCGGCAGGATCACAACTCCTTTATGAAATGTTGTGGAGTCTTTTGTCAATAACCGTAGATCAGGTAGCCTCTCCTTCAACACCGTATAGGCATTGGCACTTTGTTCTGCTGTCTTACAGATGATCGCAACTGTTCCGTTATCCTTTTGTAGTATTACTTTACGCACAACTTCTCTATAAAAAAGTTCTTCTTCAGAAACTATCGTAATGGTTGGTTTATCCCCCGAACGATTAAAAGGTTCAATCAATTCTCCGCCTCGGACGAAACCTTTTGTAAAGTTCACGATCTCCTTTGTTGACCGATAACTTTGAGTTATTGTCATCCTTTGTACCGATCCCGATTCCAATTCAAATGAGTCTTGAGGAATTAACGAGCTGACCTCAATAGAGTGGGGATATATCCCTTGATTAAAATCACCTAAGATCGTCATTTTGCTATTCGGGAAAAGAAGCTTAAAATATTCCAACTGAAATGGAGAATAATCCTGGGCTTCATCAATAAAAAGATGACGGATAAATGTGTTCGGTTTCCTCCCCTCCAACCGGTCTGTTAAGTAGAGCAATGGAGTAGCATCTTCATACAATACTATATTGTCGTTTAGGTTTCCTATTGTGAATTGACTAATTTCTTTCCATTTATCTGGTAATATACTGTTTCCTAGTGATTTATTAACAGTAACATTCTCATATAATTGTTGATAAATAGATTTCATATTTAAAAAACGAAGTTTCTTCACCCAACGTTTTAAACCTTTAAAATTTGTTTGAACAACCTTCTTCGCTAAAAGTTTTTCCTCTTTTTCGTAATCAGTAAAGGAGTCTTCCACTTCTTGGTCATGCTGAACTTCCTTGTAGACGTTTAAATAGTCTTCCTTATCTAATAATTCCATTTCCTCCATGACCCATTCTTTCTTTAATTCCTTTCCCTCCATTTCTTTGAGCTTTATTAAAAGCCACTCTGCCACTAAGTTCATTCGATTTGGAATCGGCAGATTTTTATCGAGGGAATAAAATTTGTTCTGAATTTCATCAGCAGGAAGGACAATTTCTCCTCTGAAAATACAGTCTTTAAATAGTAAATAGTTATCTGAAAGTAATGTTATATAATTATCCACCACTTCTTTAAATTCTTTACTTGCTTTAAATTTAATTGCCTGCATCCGAATATCATAATTGCTGTCTCGCACATCATTACTATATATAAATTCCATTTGTTCAAGGGGGTCTTCTACTGAGTAAATTTTTCCTAGTCGGCTGGTCATATATTCGAAAAAAGTAGATTGCTTCATGTTTTCTTCCCCTAGTTCCGGTAATACATTGGCAACATAACTGTTAAATATATAGTTAGGTGAAAATAACATGATATTGTCAGATTTAATTTTTCCACGATATCTGTACAAAAGATAAGCCACTCGCTGAAGTGCTGCAGAAGTCTTACCACTTCCAGCCGCACCCTGTACAATTAAGTACTTGCTCGTTTCATTACGAATAATTTGATTTTGGTCCTTTTGAATGGTAGCAACAATACTTTTCATACTCGTATTAGCATTATTCCCAAGAACCTCCTGCAGCATTTCATCCCCGATCGTTACTTCGGTATCAAACATACTCTTTAGCTTTCCTTTACGTATTATAAATTGTCTTTTTAGAGTCATTTCCCCTCGGACCGTTTCTTCAGGCACCTCATAACTTGCTTGCCCCGGAGAAAAATTATAGTACAAACTAGAGATAGGGGCTCTCCAATCATAGATTAAGAACTCTTCTTCCTCTTCGTCCATTAAGGATGCAATTCCCACATAAATTTTCTCTACTTCTCCTACCCCTTCTTCTGAAAAATCAACACGGCCAAAGTATGGATTTTCCTTTAACTTCAATAAGTTTTTATATTTAGTATAATAATGCTTATGAGTTCTTTCTCGCTCCGATAACATTTCCGTTTGTTGTTTAATACTAGTGAAAGTCTCCCCAACTTCATGGGCATCATCTAAGTTCACAGTAATTTCATCCCAGAAATTTTTGCGCAACTCAATAATGCCTTCCTTCAATCCCCCTACATTTTCAGAAATATCCTCCATTTTTTGACTGATTACGTCCATGACATGATCAACACGGTGTTGCTCTTTGATCCAGTCTTTGTTAGCCACACCATCACACTCCTAAAATAAACTTGACAACCGAATAACCTTTGATGTATAATTATAATAGGATATTTATATCCACTAATATGCATCATAGGTAAATACATTTTATACTATCACAGTTTAACTATTCTTTGCAACTTAATTTACGATATATAAGAAAAGCGCAACCGCCTAGGCTCACGAGCGTAGGGCAGTGGAGGAATGACAACCTGAAGTAAGATCTTTGACTTCAGTTGTCACTTCCGAAGTGCCCCGCAGCGAGTAGGCGGTGGAGCTAGACAATAAGAAAAGCGCAACCGCCTAGGCTCACGAGCGTAGGGCAGTGCAGGAATGACAACTGAAGTCCGCTCTTTGACTTCAGTTGTCACTTCCGAAGTGCCCCGCAGCGAGTAGGCGGTGGAGCTAGACAATGCCCGAAGGTGCAAAAACTTATACTTATCTCTTAAAAAACGGGTGTCCATTTTACGGACACCCGTTTTCTATTCACAAAACTGTGCGGGACCAGGTCCCGCACAGTTTTGTGAACGTTTAGTTATTGAATTAAAGCTTCTTCCTCTTTCTGGAAAAACCATTTCAACGCCCGGTACACATCCGCTTTTTCACGTAATACATAATGCCGGAACCGTTCATCTTCAATTTTTTTATACGCACTCATTAAGGTGGAGGGCCTATTATACTGATTCACTTCCCCATATCCGAACATACTGGAAAGATCCATTAACTCCTCCACCAACGACAAGCAGCGGTGATTGTCAGAAGTCAAATTATCTCCATCTGAAAAGTGAAATGGGTAGATATTATATCGAGAAGGTGAATACTTCTCTTCAATCAATTCTAGTGCCTTTCGATATGCTGAGGAACAGATTGTACCTCCACTTTCCCCTTTCATGAAGAAATCTTCCTCCGATACAACTTTCGCTTCTGTATGATGAGCGATAAATTCAATATCAACCGTTTCATATTTTGTCCGTAAAAACCTCGTCATCCAAAAAAAGTAGCTTCTAGCCATGAATTTTTCCCAACGTCCCATACTGCCTGACGTATCCATCATTGCAAGAACTACAGCCTTTGATTCAGGTTTAATTTTTTCTTCCCACGTTTTAAAACGGAGATCATCATTATAGATTGGTGCAACTCCCGGTCTACCTTCCATCGCATTTCGTTTAACCGCTTCTAATATAGTACGGCGCTTATCAATGTTTCCCATTAAACCCTTTTTGCGAATATCATTAAACTCAATATCTTCTACAACGATGTTGTCCTGTTCCTTTTGTACTAAATAAGGAAGTTCCAGCTCTTGGAAGAGAAGATTTTCCAATTCCGCTAAGGAAACTTCCGCCTCATAATAATCTTCTCCAGGCTGATCTCCTGCTCCTTCACCTTTCCCGGCACCCTTTTTATCAGGGGTCCCATCTTGCGCCACCACGTCACCAACCTCACTATCTCCATTCCCTTGGCCAACGTGTTTGTTTTTGTCATAATTATAACGAATCTTATATTCATCTAAAGATCTTATGGGAATTTTAATGAGGTCTCGACCATTAGACATAATAATATTTTCTTCACTCACAAGGTCCGGGAGATTTTTGTTAATAGCCTCTTTTACTTTTTCCTGATGACGCTCTTGGTCTTGGTATCCTTTTCGATGGAGGGACCAATTATCTTGAGAGACAACAAAATTCTTACCTACACTGCCTTTCATCTTTTACCCCTCCTTCATAAAATCGGAAAATAACCATGCACATTGGTTTCATATGTTACATACACTGACCTTGACAAAACTGCTGTTCATAACATGCCCACTCTCTCTGTAAAAAAGAGTTTACTTTATACTATGCGAAGATTGGTGTCAGTTGACAAAAAAATCTGATAATAACGAATCCATTTTTTAAAATAATCTATTTTAGAAAACTTATTTCTGTAATAAGAAAAGCGCAATCGCCTAAGATCACGGGTGTAGGGCAGTGCCTCTTCCTCTACTAGCTATCGCTCCGTTGTTTATCCGTCCATCGGGCAGATCGCCACGTCCTGTGGCATGCCCGATATTAGGACGTCCTGTCCGTCGAGGCAACTCGAAGCATATTCGAAGGCCAGCATCGCTCGCGTGCTACCACTGAAGTAAACGCTCGTCGCTGGAGTTGGACAACTTGCCCGAAGGTACAAAAACTCACTTAATTTTCACTTATTCAAAAAAAAAGCAGAGCTATATCTCTGCTTTCTTAATGGTGATAAAACTTAAAATTTTTCGGTGGCCAATATGTTAAATTGGCCTTCCCCACAATATCTTCTATTTTCACAAAACCGATATGTCTACTATCCAAACTGTTCTGCCGATTGTCCCCTAGGACAAATACGTAGCCCTTCGGAACCTCATCATAACCAGTGACCTCCTCTAATGAAAAATCTTCTGTAAACTTTCCAGATTCATGTTCATCACGGAAATTACTAATAAAATTCTCATCATGAGATTCTCCATTTAAATAAAGCGTATCATTCTCATAAAAAATGTGATCACCAGGAATACCGATAATTCTTTTGATATAATCTGTATCTTCTGTAGCATGAAAAATAACCAAGTCAAAACGATTAGGTTCCCCTATTTCATACCCAATTTTATTAACAATAATCCTTTCCCCATCATGAATGGTAGGCATCATTGATTGTCCGTAAACGATATAATTTGTAAATAGAAATGCCCGCACAAGGCTTACCATCACTAAAACAATGGCAACCGTTTTAATCCAACTCCAGATTTCTTTTTTCCAGCGGTTTTTTTTTCGAACGTCCTCCTCCTGAACCTGTTGCATATATTCCATTTACGTTCTCCTCCAATTTAGAATCGCAAAGGTCTTATTAAGCAAGGTCAAAATTTGATTAGCTCTCGGAGTAAAAAGTCAGCCTAACAAAACACATCATTGTATAATTAGATTATTCACACTTTTACCTTCTTTTAAACAATTATAATCTATTAGGCATTTGGATAAAAATGTTATGCTTTCATTATATGTATGTAACAGGCAATTAATCGGTACATGTACTTAAAAAAAGTATTGACTTATTATTAATTAATAGAGCTAATTGAGAATGATTCCCATTATAAAACCACCCTGGCACAATACCAGGGTGGAAAAAGTGTATGTTTATCGATTTAATAAACTACCAACATACCTTAAAAGATCATTTGCCGAAGTGGAATTATATCCATACTCATCTATTAATCTAGCGATTACTTCATTGACCTTTTTCAACTGATTCTCATCTGGTGTTTTAGTGGATGTGGTGATTTTGACAACATCCTTTAAATCTGCAAATAGTTTTTTCTGTATTGCTTCCCTCAACCGCTCATGGGAATTATAGTCGAAACGTTTCCCTTTTCGTGCATAAGCAGAAATACGAATTAAAATCTCTTCACGAAATGCTTTTTTTGCATTCTCTGATATACCTATCTGCTCCTCAATGGATCGCATCAGCTTTTCGTCTGGATTCATCTCTTCTCCTGTAAGTGGATCCCGGAGTTTATTTTTATTACAATAAGCTTCTACATTGTCCAGATAATTGTCCATTAGCGTTTTTGCTGATTCTTCATAGGAATATACAAACGCCTTTTGCACTTCCTTCTTAGCAATTTCATCGTATTCTTTCCTTGCCATGGAAATAAAGTTTAAATAACGCTCCCGATCATCATTGGAGATGGAGGCATGCTGATCTAAACCATCCTTTATGGAACGTAATACATCCAGTGCGTTAATAGCAGTTAATTCTTTTCTTATAATAGCAGAGGAAATTCGGTTAATCACATATCTCGGATCGATCCCTTCCATTCCCTCGTCTGGAAATTCTTTTTTAAGTTCTTCCACATCCTGGGAGTTAAATCCCTCCACGCTTTGACCATCATAAAGCTTTAACTTTTTCAAAATGTCCACGCCGTTTTTCTTTGAATCCTTTAATCTTGTCAGTATAGTAAAGATAGCAGCGATTCTTAAAGCATGTGGTGCAATATGAACATCGGATATATCACTTTCTTTAATCATTTTCTCGTATATCCGCTCTTCTTCTGAAACCTTAAGATTATAAGGTATTGGCATAACAATAATTCTGGAATGGAGTGCCTCATTTTTCTTGTTGGAGATAAATGACTTGTACTCTGCCTCATTTGTATGTGCCACGATCATTTCATCTGCCGAAATTAGAGCGAATCTTCCAGCCTTAAAATTCCCTTCCTGGGAGAGGGATAGAAGATGCCACAGAAACTTTTCATCGCACTTTAACATCTCCTGAAACTCCATTAGTCCCCGATTAGCTTTATTTAATTCTCCATCAAATCGGTAAGCTCTTGGATCTGATTCAGATCCATATTCAGCAATCGTTGAAAAGTCGATACTACCTGTTAAATCCGCTATATCTTGTGATTTAGGATCAGACGGGCTAAAGGTTCCTACTCCTACACGCCTATCTTCGGAGAAGAAAATCCGTTCCACTTCCACGTCTTCAATTCTTCCTCCATATTCCTTTTCAAGCCTCATCATATTTAAAGGGGATAGATTACCTTCAATTCGAATACCATACTCTTCATAAAAATCATCTCTCATATGATGTGGAATCAGATGGAGGGGATCTTCATGCATTGGACAACCTTTAATAGCATACACTGCCCCTTGATCCGTTCGAGAGTATTCCTCTAAACCCCTTTTTAACATCGTCACAAGTGTTGACTTCCCCCCACTTACCGGTCCCATAAGTAGTAAAATTCGCTTTTTTACATCTAATCGACGTGCAGCAGAATGAAAATATTCCTCCACAAGTCTTTCCATGGATTCCTCAAGTCCAAAAATCTGATTCTCAAAAAACTTGTAATGTTTACGACCATCTTTTTCCTCTACTCCCGCGTCTTTTATCATGTTATAAATTCGGGAGTGAGCAGTTTGGGCTACCTCTGGTCGCTCACGCAGAACTTCCAAATACTCTGCGAATGTCCCTTCCCATTTCAGGCGTCCTTCTTCCTCCCGGTGTCGCTGAATCTTATTTAAAATATCCATGATCTCCTCCTCTCAGGCACCAGTCAATACTATTAGACATCCCATGGTTCATCTTATGCATTGACCTAGAAGAAGATGCTTTCCGTTTATCCTAATACAAAATTAGGAATGACAAATCATTGATATCATTACTCTCCAATAAAAACCTTCCCATTTTTCGACATAATTCTGTAAAATAAAGAATAACAATGGGGAAGAGAAGTGACAACATGCGAACATTTTTAGGATTAATACTGATACTTTTTTTTCTAGCTATTTTTAGCTACCTTTTTATCGAAACTACAAAAGAGTTTTCCTCTCTACAATCTATAAATGACGTATTAGATAAAAATGTTGAAATGAAAAACACCATTCTTTCAGAAAATAGTTATATTTTAGACCAGAATGGAAATGTTATTTCTGACTTATATCCTGGGGAAAATCGAATCTATCTATCTTTAGATGAAATTCCTCAAGCGGTGATTGATGCACTCTTATCGGTGGAAGATCAGAGATTTTATGAGCATCCTGGGTTTGATCTACAAGGGATTTCGAGGGCTCTTTTTATTAACATAAGCAGTGATTCCCTTCAACAAGGGGGAAGTACAATTACGCAACAACTGGTCAGGAACCTTTATTTAACACATAATCAAACATATGAAAGGAAACTCACTGAAATTTTATACGCTTATCAATTAGAAAGATCGCTGTCGAAAGAAAAGATTTTAGAACTTTATACAAATGCCATTTACTTTCAAAATGGTGTATATGGGATCGAAGCTGCAAGCCGTTATTATTTCAATAAACCGGCAAAGAATTTAACCGTTGCAGAAGCTGCTTTTCTTTGTGCCATCCCAAATCACCCAGAAAAATATAATCCTCTAACTCGCATTGATAATACCAATAATCGTAAAGAATGGATTCTTCAAAAGATGTTAGAGAATGGAAAAATTAACGATGTTACATTTCAGTCCGCAATGGAAGAACCCATTGAATTAGCCTTAACTAAAAAAATTGATCTGTACCCAGACTATGTGACATACATCTTCTCAGAATTAGAAATGTTAGTTAGTGTTCAAGATGGCTATTACACAAGAATGAAATCTGCAAATACAGGAGAAGAAGTGGATAAACTGCAAAAGCAATTAAAGGAAAAGGTTCAATCACTTTTAACTTCTGGTATTACAATTGAAACCGCACTAGATCCTGAAACTCAAACGGAAGTAGTCCATGCCATTAATCAGAAATTAGAATTTACAAACTTACAAGGAGCTGCTGTCATTATTGATCATGACTCCAATGAAGTTATTGCAATCACAGGAGGAGTAAATTATAAAAAGGCAGATTTTCACAGAGGTTATCAAGCCTACCGGCAACCAGGATCATCGATTAAACCTTTACTCGTTTTTGCCCCATACATGGAAGAAACAAATACAAATGAACATGCACTCATCGATGCGTCTCCTTTTACCAAGGATGGGTATTCTCCAAGAAATTATGGAGGGGCTGTTTATGGAATGACAAACTTAGAACATGCCTTTAAGCACTCCTATAACACTGCTTCTGTACGGATGATGGATCGAATGACACCGAGTATCGCCTTTTCCTATTTAAATAAACTGGAATTTGCAAGAATAGTACCAGAAGATGAAATCTTGCCTGCTGCTCTCGGTGGGTTGACCAATGGGGTATCCGTTCTTGAAATGACAAAAGCCTATACGACTTTTTCCAATGGTGGGCAATACAACTCTCCGAAAGGAATAAGACAAGTTGTAGATAAAAACGGGAATGTGTTATATAAATGGCCAAAAGGGGAAAACCGACTTTGGAGTGAAGAGACAAACAGGGAAGTCAGGAAAATGATGAGCCGGGTTACCACTGAAGGAACTGGACGACACGCACATTTTTCCACTACTGGCTATCTCGGAGGGAAAACAGGTACTACAAATGCTATTCATGACCTGTGGTTTATCGGGGTGACAGATCAATATACTGCTGGGATTTGGCTTGGAATGGATACACCCCAACCAATTACGTCCGCTAATAATGAACGCCTTCATTTGACTATTTGGCGAACATTTATGTCCAACATCCTCGGGAAAAATTAGACAGGTAAACTAGCAATTAGGCTATTATATAACTTTAATAAAGCATAGATGATCGCCAATCCGAAGGAAAACCAAAAAAACACATGGAAAAAGATCATTCCTATCAGACTTAGGGATGTTAAGGATTCCCCAATCTTATACACAAAAAAGATAAAATATAACAAACAACAAGCCGCAAATATGCCAAGTAAAAAATAAATATGAACCGTTGCGGCGATTGAACAGAGACTTCCAATTAAAAAAATCCAAGCACCACCACGAACATTCTTTAAGTCTGTCCCTTCCTGATCTTTTGAAAAAAACAGGAGGGACAACTCGTTAATGGTGTCCGCAATAAGTTTTAATGCTGAGAAGAGCATAAAGAAAAATAACCACAATAAAAACAAGAGAGTCAGTTGGATACCCCTCTCCGAAAAGAACTCAATCATTCCGCCATACAGGCCAATATTTTTCAGGTATATTATAATAATTTGTTCACTGTAAATGGCGAAAGATAAACTAAATAAAATGATGGAGATTAAAGGAAAGTGACTTGTTAAATAAGCGTTTCTCATAGAGGTTCTCCCACTGCTTCCTATAAATTAATAACAGCAATCCTTTTTATACGTCCATAAATAGTACATAATTGATACTCCGTAGATCATTCTATAATTATACGACAGGAAATATTGATTTGAAAGACAGATTCATGGGTACAATCTGTACGATTTTCTTTTCAACTTCATTTAAACATGGTATATTGATTTGTAGAGAACGATTAGGGGGGCATTGTTATGGGAACTTTCTTAATATTAGGTGTTTGTGTTGCATTTTTAGTTGCAATTCTTACTGCGGGGTACGATGACAACCCACACAAAAATTAATAAGAAACACACTCATGATTATGATTGACCACGCACACCCCGGACATGAAAATTAATTTTTCTGTCCGGGTTTTTCTTTTATTTCTTAAGCAAATTTGCTGTTCAGAACGGAAGAAGGAAGACATTTTTCACCCCATTCCCCCATTTGATTAATGTCTTTTTTTTGCCGTTTTTACCAATTAAATAAAATAAATCGCCTCAAATTGCAAAAATAAATACTTTTTTTTAGCCTGTCCGAATAAGGATATATGGAAATAAGTAATGAGGTGGGATGGAGCAAATGAAATGTTTTTTATACCCTGACATAGGTCGTGTGGACGAACCATTACAAATGCATATGGACGGACTAAAACCAAAGGAACAGATTATCGTCAAGCTCAAAATGGAACACCCGAGCATGGGAATCTGGTCATCTGAGATAAACACGAATGCGGATGCAAACGGAAAACTCTCCATCACTAATCATGGAAAAAATGAGTTTTCAACGTTAATTTGGAACTTAAAACCTAGAGACAATAGCAGCGCAGTACCTTTTCAGTCCTCTGATGTAACTGACCCTATTCACTTTCATATTGATATGGAAGCAGTGGAAAGTAATCGAACAGAATCAAGGACAGTTACACGTCTGTTCAAGGAAGATCATGTCTCACAAGTCAATGTATCAACAGAACATTTTGAAGGCAGTTACTTTTATACAAAAGGGCAAGCAAAACTCCCCACAATCTTAATCTTAGGGGGACCAAATGGAAAGAAACGAAACGATATTGCTGCCCTTCTTGCTTCTCAAGGCTATGGTGCTTTTACTCTACCTTACTTCGAGACATATAAAGGAACCACAGGACTATCTAATGTCCCAATCGAAAAAGTTAATCATGCCATGGATTGGTTAAAAAACCATGATTCAACCGATGGGAAAAACATTATTCTGCTTGGTATCTCTAAGGGAGCAGAACTGGCACTTCTAGCAGCAAGTAAGAATAAAGGCATTAGAGGAGTTGTGGCATATTCTCCTGCAAGTCACGTGTTCGAAGGCCTGAACAAGAAAAACTCCAGTTCTTCCTGGACAGAAAATGGAAAATCCATACCTTATGTTCCATTTACATTTACCTTTGGCCGAGTCCTCAACAAACTTGTAGCAAAAGTTAAAAAAACGGAGCCTTCCCTGACAACAATGTATAATAACAGTCTTGCGAAATATGAACGGAAAGGTAAAGAAGATGCCATCATTAAAGTGGAAAATATCCAAGGTCCTATCTTACTACTTAGTGGCGAGGAGGATGCATTTTGGCCTTCTGCGTTAATGGCGGAAAAGATCGTAAACAGGCTGAAGAAAAAGAATTTCAACTATAGTGTGAATCATAGCAAATATAAAAATGCCGGGCATCTCTTTATTTTGCCTTTCTTACCTGCAACGCAAAACATGGAGGAACTGTATGCCATTGGAGGAAACCCATTGGACAATGCCATTTCTGGAGAGCAGGCCTGGAACGAAACAATAGATTTCTTAAATTATCATTTTCCACCAGTAGAATTACCAACAGAAGTTTATCCATTTAAAACCAGCAGTTAAAAGAATTTGAGAAAATAAGAAAAGCGCAAGCGCCTTGGTCACGAGCGTAGGGCAGTGGAGGAATGACAACAGAAGTCCGCTCTTTGACTTCGGTTGTCACTTCCGAAGTGTCCCGCAGCGAGTAGGCGGTGGAGCTAGACAATAAGAAAAGCGCAAGCGCCTTGGTCACGAGCGTAGGGCAGTGGAGGAATGACAACAGAAGTCCGTTCTTTGACTTCGGTTGTCACTTCTGAAGTGCCCCGCAGTGTTTAAGAAGCAACTGAAAAAGTTTAAAACCACTTTTTCAGTTCCATTTATTTATATGGCAATGGCTCCGCTCGTCGCTC
>NZ_JAHQCS010000123.1 GCF_019042215.1 Evansella tamaricis
ATTTAGTTACAAAGGCAGACCATGATACATCAGAGATTGATTTTGCTAATTTATGATTGCGTAACATTCCTTTGGTGTTCAAGTCTTCGATACAGACAATATCGTGGTTTTTGATTATTTCTGTACTTAACTTGTTAAGAAAATCGTCACGTTGGTTCATTACTCTCTCATGCAATCTAGCAACTTTTCGCTTTTGTTTCTGATAGTTTTTTGCATCAAGAAGGTTAATATTATTGTTTTTAGCATTTAACGCACGTCTTGAAAGTTTTCGCTGTTCACGTTTTAGTTTCTTTTCCATTTTTGATGTGAATTTATTATTGTCAATCTTGCGACCATCAGAAAGAATGGCAAAGTCAGTGATACCTAAGTCTATACCAATAGATAATTCCGTTTTCTCCAATGGTTGCACTTCTATTTCTGCAAGAATTGATACAAAGTATTTACCACTAGGATTTCGTCTAACAGTAGCATTAAGGATACGACCATGTACTTCACGACTTTTGGCAAAGCGAACAAGACCAAGTTTCGGCAATTTGATTTTGTTGTCTACAATGGTAATGTTATTGTTTGTTTCTTTAGTCGTGTAGGATTGTACTTTATTCTTTTTAGACTTGAAGCGTGGAGCTTTATTTTGTTTCTTGAAGAATCGAGTATAAGAATCAGCAAGGTTTTTCAGTGAGGATTGAAGGGCAATGCTATCAACTTCTTTTAACCATACTAATTCCTTTTTTAATTGTGTTAATTCAGCAGAACAAGAATTGTAAGTTAATCCTTTGCCAGTTTCTTTGAATGTATCGTTCCATTGCCCTAAAAAGCGATTATATACAAAACGACTACATCCTATTGTTTTAGCAATTAAGATTTCCTGTTCTTTGGTTGGATAGATACGAAATTTGTACGCTTTGTTGACTAACATTGTTTTCACCTCACTTTAGACCTTGATTTTCAATGTACTTTTTAACTACATCGATTGGAGATCCACCAGTAGTTAGTAAGCAAAAACTTCTCGACCAAAACATTTCTTTCCATAGCTTTTTTCTTATTTGTGGGAAGTCACGTTTTATCAGACGAGAACTTGCACTTTTATAAGCATTTATGAACTTTGACAATTCTGTATTAGGGTGTGCTTTGAACAAGATGTGAATATGGTCTTTATCATGATTCCATTCGACTAGGGAGATATTATATTTCTCGCCTAGCTTTACAAACATATCCTTAGCATAGTCAGATACTTTATCATCAAAGACTTCTCTGCGATATTTTACAACTAGCACAAGATGGTAATACATTAAAAATACTGAATGATTATTACTGTCCAATTTCATTGCATTATCCGCCTTTCTCTTATCTAAGACTGATTATATCAATAAGGTATGAAGTGGGCAACAAAAAGCCTTTAGGCTATCGCCTAACTGACATTCATCTCCCCCTTATCGTTGGGCTTCGCCCTTCACACGATTGAAGAGGGAGTCTTCTATCGGAAAATGATAAAAATTAAGAGGTGACAGTCACTTATTATAAGTCTTTGATTAGCGTTATGACATTTTTCTAATAGGAAAGTAGTGCTAATGTAAAATAAGGATAAAAAGTCCTATGGCAAATAATGTATTTTTATAAAAAAAACTGAATTATTAATACTTTTCTCATAGAAAAGAAGGAAATTGAACCACATTCTGTCGAAATACTACTCTCGTAGGTACATTCATAAAAATATTCAAATTCATGTTGAAAAGGGGGCGGATGGATGGAAGCTAAACAAATTGCTGAGACAGAGGAATTGGAAAGTTTAACAAAAGAGATAGTGTTACAGATTCAAGCTGGTGACCCAAGAAATTTAATTGTTACTCGGTTAATGGATAAGGGATTGGAAGAAGATCCTGCACGGGATTTAGTGGATGCCATATCAGAACGACTTACGGAAATAGCTTCAGAGCAGCAATTCGCTCCAAGTGTTTTATTACCTGCTGTCTTAGGGGGACTTTCTGCGGCAATTGCAGGTGGTATTATCTGGGGACTTATTGTTATTTTTACGGAGTATGAATTAGGGATTGTCGCCTGGGGAATTGGTCTTCTTTCTGGTTATGGAGTAGCATTACTTTCAAAAGGGAAAAAAGGAGTACCACTACAAGTTACAGCAGTTGTTTCAAGCATACTTGGAATTCTTATAGGTAAATATATTGGTTATCATTACTATTTAACATCTTTTTTTTCCGAAGAATTTGGGGCAGAGTTCGCAGCACAATTCTCTATTTTTTCCTTAGGCATCATTCAATCATTCTTTATGGATCTTACGTTAATGGTAAATGCCTTTGATCTCCTGTGGGTTGTGTTGGCCGTATTCACTGCATGGAAGATACCAAAGGCCATCCGTGGTGGAGGTATATAGGTGATATAATGAATGGAAAACGAACATTGAAGGTATGAAAAGGGACGCATAGTCTCAACAACTAATGGGTTCCGTTACCTATTGCAGAATTTAAAATGTAGTTTAATTTGACTAGCCTAGCAAATTGCATCTGATTTGCTAGGCTTTTCTTAAAAGATAAGAATTTATAAGTATTGGCACCTTCGGGCAAGTTGTCTAGCTCCATCGCCTACTCGCATGGGAACTGAAAAAGTGGTGCTTTTCCACTTTTACAGTTCCCAAGCAATGAGCGTAGCCGTCGCAATCTTTAAAAAGCTTGAT
>NZ_JAHQCS010000124.1 GCF_019042215.1 Evansella tamaricis
ATTTAGTTACAAAGGCAGACCATGATACATCAGAGATTGATTTTGCTAATTTATGATTGCGTAACATTCCTTTGGTGTTCAAGTCTTCGATACAGACAATATCGTGGTTTTTGATTATTTCTGTACTTAACTTGTTAAGAAAATCGTCACGTTGGTTCATTACTCTCTCATGCAATCTAGCAACTTTTCGCTTTTGTTTCTGATAGTTTTTTGCATCAAGAAGGTTAATATTATTGTTTTTAGCATTTAACGCACGTCTTGAAAGTTTTCGCTGTTCACGTTTTAGTTTCTTTTCCATTTTTGATGTGAATTTATTATTGTCAATCTTGCGACCATCAGAAAGAATGGCAAAGTCAGTGATACCTAAGTCTATACCAATAGATAATTCCGTTTTCTCCAATGGTTGCACTTCTATTTCTGCAAGAATTGATACAAAGTATTTACCACTAGGATTTCGTCTAACAGTAGCATTAAGGATACGACCATGTACTTCACGACTTTTGGCAAAGCGAACAAGACCAAGTTTCGGCAATTTGATTTTGTTGTCTACAATGGTAATGTTATTGTTTGTTTCTTTAGTCGTGTAGGATTGTACTTTATTCTTTTTAGACTTGAAGCGTGGAGCTTTATTTTGTTTCTTGAAGAATCGAGTATAAGAATCAGCAAGGTTTTTCAGTGAGGATTGAAGGGCAATGCTATCAACTTCTTTTAACCATACTAATTCCTTTTTTAATTGTGTTAATTCAGCAGAACAAGAATTGTAAGTTAATCCTTTGCCAGTTTCTTTGAATGTATCGTTCCATTGCCCTAAAAAGCGATTATATACAAAACGACTACATCCTATTGTTTTAGCAATTAAGATTTCCTGTTCTTTGGTTGGATAGATACGAAATTTGTACGCTTTGTTGACTAACATTGTTTTCACCTCACTTTAGACCTTGATTTTCAATGTACTTTTTAACTACATCGATTGGAGATCCACCAGTAGTTAGTAAGCAAAAACTTCTCGACCAAAACATTTCTTTCCATAGCTTTTTTCTTATTTGTGGGAAGTCACGTTTTATCAGACGAGAACTTGCACTTTTATAAGCATTTATGAACTTTGACAATTCTGTATTAGGGTGTGCTTTGAACAAGATGTGAATATGGTCTTTATCATGATTCCATTCGACTAGGGAGATATTATATTTCTCGCCTAGCTTTACAAACATATCCTTAGCATAGTCAGATACTTTATCATCAAAGACTTCTCTGCGATATTTTACAACTAGCACAAGATGGTAATACATTAAGAATACTGAATGATTATTACTGTCCAATTTCATTGCATTATCAGCCTTTCTCTTATCTAAGACTGATTATATCAATAAGGTATGAAGTGGGCAACAAAAAGCCTTTAGGCTATCGCCTAACCGACATTCATCTCCCCCTTATCGTTGGGCTTCGCCCTTCACACGATTGAAGAGGGAGTCTTCTGTCGGAAAATGATAAAATGGCTTTTTCTTTTTTTCTTGAACAACTTTTTCCATTTCCACGACATTTCCTCCTAATATAATAGTATTTATAAATTACATTTACTGCCGTAGTTAAGGTTTCGAACGTTCGTTCTAATATTGATCCGTAGAAAAGACAATGGTCCATGGGAAATCTTTTTAATGTAAGATTTCATTACTTTTTGAGTCATTTGCATATG
This sequence comes from Evansella tamaricis, assembly GCF_019042215.1. Classification (GTDB taxonomy): domain Bacteria; phylum Bacillota; class Bacilli; order Bacillales; family Salisediminibacteriaceae; genus Evansella; species Evansella tamaricis. The sequence goes on from NZ_JAHQCS010000124.1 coordinate 1,694, forward strand.
GGTTACTAATATGTTAATGATCTTGAGGTGTTAGTTGATCTTGAGAGGGTAAACATGGAAGTAAAATTGCGGAATTATTCGAGTAAAACCTAAGGCTCACAATGTATTATATAACTTTCACCGTTCACTAGGAATAGTGTTCGATAAAAATTACATTTTCTGTAACATTTATAATTTAAAAGTACTTCCTGCATTATAAATTTATTAAATCTCCCCACGCCGACAAAATAAAACTTTGACCAAATAAACGTGGAGGAGAAAGCCTACACTTTTTCAATACATCATCGTATTCATACTTACATCACCTGATCTTCGAACCTTTTAATGTCCTCATTATGTCCAATTACAATAAGCAGATCACCTTTACCAATTTGATAATCCGGTGATGGGGAAATATCTATATTATCTCCCTTCTTAATAGCTAAAATGGTTACTCCGAACCTAGCCCGCACATTTAGTTTTATTAAGGTTTTCCCTTCTAATTTAGCAGTAGCGATAAGTTCCACAATACTATACTCCTCGGACAATTCAATATAATCAATCACATTTTCATCGGACATCTGTTGCGCAATTCGTTTTCCCATATCAGTTTCCGGATGTACAACTTTATCTGCACCTATTTTTTCAAGCACTTTATGATGATAATAATTTCTCGCTTTCACACATACGTTATTCACACCCATTTCCTTGAGCAGAAGGGTTGTTAATATACTAGCCTGAATATTGTCTCCAATCGCAACCACTACGTTTTCAAAGTTGCGTACTCCTAATGAACGGAGTGTCGATTCATCAGTGGAATCTCCAACAACCGCATGAGTTGCATATCTAGCATAATCATTTACTTTTTGTTCGTCCATATCCATTGCAAGAACTTCATTACCTAACTTAATCAATTCCTTACATACACTGCCGCCGAACCTGCCGAGGCCAATGACAACAAACTGTTTTTTGTCCGCCATCACATCCATCTCCTTATGAACAAAATAAAAAACAATCTAAAACCGAACGGTCCTTAAAGAAGACCTATCTCTTCGCTTCATACTATTCCTTGTTTAAGATTCACACCAATACAAGAAGTATGCATAAACGCCTATGTGTCTTCCTTTGCTAGTATTTCATAGAAAAATATCCGTCGGGCAAAACGCCGCGTCCTGTGGCATGCCCCATATTAGGATGTCCTGTCCGTTGCTCGGGTCCAGCACCACGTTAAAAAACTTACATATACCTTTCACAACAAGCTTCCTCCACCTTCGTATAAGCTTCTCCTTTCTTGCTTAGACTAAAGATAAAAAGGTGACTACCATGAAAATCCTTCTAGTTTTAAGTAGTATTGCAGTACCAACCATCATGATCATACTGAGTCAAAAATCAAAACTCTTTCAAGTCTCTTTCGACCTGCTCGCCATACTTTCTGCACTCATATTCGGCAACATCTCTGCCACTTCTATCCATGAAATTCTTATTGACGATACCGTGTTTATGACCAACATACACGGCATCTTTCTCAATCCATTTTTTCTTGCGACCGGGGCATATCTTGGGGTGTATACCTTGTATCTCCTTATACTCCGTGTAAAAGCAGCCTTTCTGGATGACAACACTTTATAAAACCAAAAAAAGCAGCTATTAAACATTAGCTACTTTAATGCGGAATACAGATTACACCTTGAGGAAACTGTTCCTACCATAAATCTCACCCTACTGGCGAAACAATCTTTGTACCTTACGCTTCCAGCCCGTTCCCACCAACTGCCTCCGAGCCTGTTTTCGCAACATCGCCAACAAGATCGATGCGTCAGGCAACACATAAAAACAGTATCCTTCCCCGGAATAATTAGGAACCACCCGGATGAAACCCTTCGCCTCTAGCCTGCGAATCTCATCACTAATATCACTACAGACAACTGTATGATCCGAGTTGGAATCCCTGATCATATCAAACAAAACGCTTTTCTGCTTGCCCCGTAAACCATTAATTGCCCCGTAGAGACCCCCTTCCTCCACAGACAACAAATCCTCGTCCACTTTCATCCAACTCACACTCCTAAATTATATTCATACTATTCACATAGCACATTCGGTATAACGAACGGAATAAGCAAAAAAAATGCTAGTACAAATTCCCGTTGAATTGTTCTCTATTAAGAATTAGGTTAATTATATCCCCTCCTCTCACGTTTTTCAAGGTTTCTTTTGGAAAAAAATGTTCCTTTCTCTGTTCAAAAAGAGCGGGGTTCTTTCCAACTCATCAGTCACTGGTCACTTTCCCCCGCCATCCCTTCATGAATTATCTTTCCCGGCATTCATAATCCATACATGATTTATAAAGTACTTAATACGGCCTTAACTGTTCCTTAAATAACAATTGGTAGAGTTATGGTGAGTTCCCCCTCAATATCCCTATTGATCTCTTTGATTCTTTCATAAGCTGTTGGACAAGCCTTACACTATCCATTATCCACCACATATTGCGATTCATCTTTCATTGTCAACGTTTCATTGATTTCAATAGGGATAAAAACTAATTAGGAGGTTACACATGTTTCTGAAAAAAAGCTGGTCAAAAGGAATCATTTATCTCATGGTTCTGACATTAGTTGTTTCCACCATTCTACCTGGAATGCCAGTGGCTGCAAACGAAATGGAAAACAGTGTTTTAACAATAACAGAAGCGATTGAGAACAATGATGGAACAGCGACAGTGGAAGGGTATGTTGTAGGACATACTGTCGGCACTGGGAATTTTAATTTCGAAGCTCCTTTTACAAATGACTATAATTTAATTTTGGCCGACGATCCTACAGAACGAGATAGTGAAAACTTTTTACTTGTTCAAATCGCTTCTGATTTCCGAGATGATTTTGGATTAGAATCCAATCCAGACATTATAGGCGAACAAATACTTGTAAGTGGCAAATTAGAGGCTTATTTTAGTCAACCTGGACTTAAAACACCAACGAACATGGAATTCACTAACGAGGATTCGACACCACCTTCAGAACCTGACACTCCAGATATTACTTCCATTGCAGAAGTACGCACCATGACGGCAGGGGATGAAGTAACGGTTCAAGGAGTTGTTACTTCTACACCTGGTTCTTGGGGCGGAAGTGGATTTTTCCTTCAAGATGAAACCGCCGGCACATATGCCTTTGAATTTAACAATGTTAACCGGGGGGATGAAGTCCGCTTCACAGGAACGATTGGAGAATTTAATGGTGAATTTCAATTAAGCGATTTAAAGGAATTAACAGTAATTGGTGAAGGAGTTCTTCCAGAGCCTATCGTCATTACACCTGCACAACTAAACGATTCTGTTCAAGGACAACTAGTGACATTAGAAAGTGTGACGATTGGTAATTTAAACGAGGTAAACTCTCATGGTACATTTGAATTCGACGCCGACTTAGGGAATGAATCCGTTTTAGTACGAGTTGATAATCGTACAGGTCTTGCCTACAGCGACTTTTCATTTGAAAACGGTGATGTGGTAGATGTAACAGGTCCAGCCAGCGTATTTAATGGAACTTACCAGTTAAAACCACGTGGTGCCGATGATATTGTTCTAACTGACGACACACGAACTCCGGATCCTGTTGATCCTCCACGGGATGATTTATTGGATTTAACGATTCTTCACACTAACGATATTCATTCAAGAATCGACGACTTAGGAAAAGCAGCAACATATATAAATAGTCATAGGGATGCCGCAGAAAACTCCCTTTACTTAGATGCAGGTGATATATTCAGTGGATCACCGGTTAACGACATTAACCTTGGTGAGCCGATCATCGATATTTTAAACGAAATGAAATTGGATGCATTAGTTATCGGTAACCATGAATTTGATTACGGTCAAGATGTTTTTGCCGAAAGAGTATTGCAGTCAGAATTTCCATGGCTCAGCGCAAACATGACAGTAGATCAGGATATTCCAATTGAACAGCCAGATCCTTATACGATCTTTGAGTTTGGAGAGTTTGATGTAGCTGTCTTTAGCTTAACTCAAAACCCTCCAGCGACAGCACCTAGTGGTGTGGTGGGAATCGAGTTTCACGATTATGTGGAAACGGCACTTGCTTACCAAGAGGAACTAGAGGCAAATGCAGATATCATTATTGCTTTGACCCATATCGGTTATGGGGATGACAGAAGTCTTGCCGAAGAAGTAGATTACTTTGATGTTATCATCGGGGGACATACCCATACGGTTTTAAACACACCGCAAGTAGTTAACGGAACACCAATTGCGCAGGCAGGCGGCTATGGAAGCCATGTTGGGAGATTAAATCTTTCAATCGATCCTGACACAAAAGAAGTGGTTGACGTTTCTGGTGGGTTACAAACTATAGGTGACTTAACGGATACAGACTCTAGCGTTCAAGCTATTATAGATGACTGGAATGAACAGATGGATGAGATTCTAAACATCGTCATCGGAGAAACGGATACAGGTTTATCCCGTGACGGGCGTTATGATCAAGATGTTTCACTGGGTAACTTCTGGACGGATGCCATGGCATTCGCAGCAGATGCAGATATTGCCTTTACCAATAATGGAGGAATCCGGGATTCCATTGCATCAGGGGACGTTACCATTGGTGATATTTATCGTATTGAACCTTTCGATAATCAAGTTATGCTTATTGAAATGACCGGAGAAGCGATTAAGAATGTCATTGAATACTCATTTTCCCGGGGGGGAAGGAACCAAATTGACCTTCAATCATCTGGGCTACACTATACCATTTTAACTAATGCAAGCGGACAATACTCTGACGCAGTATTAGAGTTGGATGGGACACCGTTAGAAATGACTGAAACGTATCATGTTGCCGTACCAGATTATATCGGGACTGGCGGTTCAGGCTATGATTTCGAAGGTGATGTTCTCTATAATGAGGTAACTCCAATGACTACTGCGATGATAGACTATGCAGAGTTTTTAACTGGTCAAGGAGAGAAACTAAATTATTATTCGGAAGGACGCATTTCCATTGAAGTTGACCCTAATGCAGGTGGTCCTGATGGAGATGTTATCGGCTCGACTGTAAATGGCTTATTCAGTTCAAATAAGTCTTTCATGGATGTGGGAATCGGAAACCTCTATGCAGACGCCATCCGAGCAAAAGGTAACACAGACATCGGTCTTCTTAATGGCAGCTCCGTAACAGGGAATATCCCTCCAGGATTAATCACTGCTGAACAAATAGAAGCATTAGATGTGTATGAAAATCAAGTCGTGATTGTGGAGACAACTGGTGCAAAATTAAAGGAAATGATTTTAGCCCAGTCAAACTATCACAGAACAGTAGATATACAGACATCAGGCTTACACTACATCTTGGTGAAGGGAGAAGGGTCACAAACATTCAGTGATGTAATCCTTTATCTAGAAGACGGAACTCCAGTCGCCGATGAGGATGAGTTTACAGTAGCTTACAATGACTTTATGCATAACGGCGGTCATTACACATTAAGTAACGAAACACTGGAATATGACGCTGGATTGGTTTGGGAGGCAGTCATTGATTATGTACAAGCACAAGTCAACCCAGTCGACTATGTAGAAGGAGAACGAATTCAAGTACAAATTCATTCCCGACCTACAGTAGAGGATTCCAAGGTTGTGATAAGTGATGGAGAAGTAAATCAAACCATTTCAAGAAGTACTTTCGTCATCGACCTTCATGCTAGTGAATTTGAAGGAATCTCTGAACTCTTTTTCTCTGCCTCTCAGATTAGTACTTTAAAAGGGAATCAGGCGATGATACATCTTCAAACAAGCACTGTTTCCATGCTAATTCCAGCTGCTCTCTTCGGTACAGGAGATGTCACTCTCGCCTTTGAAGAAGTGAATCCAGCTGAATTAAATGAGAATTCCCTTGATGAAATTGGTCAGCTTGTCAGTGATATTTATAACTTTACAATTGTCCAAGATGGTGAGTTATTATCTGATTTCGGTGACTATTTCATTACCCTTCATCTACCTGTTAAGGAAGACTTAATTGATGATGTGGAAAAAGTAAGTGTGCATCATTTAAAAGAGGAAGAAAGCCACTGGGAAAATATTGGGGGATCACTATCTAATGGCTTTATGACAGCTGAAACAAACCACTTTAGCCTATTTGCCGTATTGGAAGTAGACGAAGAATTGGAAGAACCGGTTATTCCCGGTCAACCTGTTGATCCGACACACCCAGTCACTCCGGGTCTACCAGATTCTGATGATCATGACGATGACTCCGAGTCCTCTGAAGATGGAGATAAGACTAGTAAAGAATCTGACCAAGATGAAACAGGAAAAAATGAATTAGACAAATCTGATAAAGATAAAAGACTACCAGACACAGCTACTAATTCTTATAACTGGATTGTTGCTGGAATTCTACTCCTTTTAGTGGGTACAGCAATATTAGTAGGAAATCGACGCAGAATATTTGTCTAACAAACAAGTTTTGAAAAAAGTAGATAGAGAGGCCATCCCAAAAAGTCATTAGAAGTTGACTAATAGAGGGAGGCCTCTCTATTATTTACTGCTTTTTCTATTTAAAGAGATAGTTACAGGACATCTTATTAGGACACTATCAATAGCTTAAACAGATGAATTTATTTAATCCATTGATGATGTTTGGAACGAACTGAAATAGTGATACAAAAATCAATTAAATGCATAATAAATCAATATCCACAAGTTCCCAATGATAGTGAAGCTTGCCATAAACAGAAGCGAGAAATAAAACGGGCGTATCCACATTCGGATTGACCTTTTTAATTTGTCATCATCCATTTCCGTTAACGTACTGTTTTTTCGAAAATAGAGGATGAGAAATCCAAAGAAAAACAAGAGTCCCATGAGAATTGTGGACATCAGCACAGTAATGTGGGGTATACTCGGTGCCCTTCTGACCCCTTCAAACCCCATATAAATAAAAATGAGCGGGATAAAAGTGGTAGCTGCATAGATAATATAATATTTTGAAGTAATACCCCTTTGTTTTTCCAACACGTCGTTAGCCGATGAACCATTCTCCCCTCTCTCCATATTCTTTTTAATCGCTATTAGCATTCTCTTCGTAAATATCGTAGCAAAAACAACCGTAAGCAAAGAAGCGAGGAAAAATAGGAAAGTAGGATGGACAATTTGATAGAACCAGTCGTCTACTAATTGATATTCAGATCCTGTTTGCTCACGATTATAATAATACATGTAACCATTGATCAAAATCCCTATTGACGGAAAAATGGCCAGTTTAAAAAGTAATTGATTCACTGACTTCCAAATCAACTTCCTGGACTGCTCATTTACTACATTAACCAAGATGTAAACTTGTTTTCCAAACAGGATTAATCCTCCACCAACCCACAAGAATAACAAATATAAGTTAAAGTTGGTTATAAGAACATGGGCTTCTGCGGCTTTTGCATGGTCAACTACACTGATAATGATCACCATGGCAATACCCATGAAAACGAAGCTTGAAAGATGATAAGGTTCTTTCAAATAATTTATTTGTTTCATGTCTATTGCTCTAGTTGGATCTGTTGGGAGGATACTAGGAATCTTCCTTATGATCCGAAAATAATTGAATGTCTGGGCGAGAACGGCTATGGTTGCGGCTAATGCTAAAAACCAGGATGGGTGCAATTCGGACAAGTATGTACTTCCTCTCTATACTGTAGTGTCAATCTTTGAACTACTCACCACTTAACACCCTTTCGGGTTGTTAGAAGTGGGAGATTCTTGGGAATAGAGCGTACTTGTTAGCGTATTTCTTTGCCAACAGAGGTTTCTCTTATTGACCAAGCTATCCCCGTAGATTCCTACGGTTCTATTTTTTTGTTTAAGCCAAAACTAAGGTTCTTAAACCTTCGGCTAGGATATTTTTGCTGGCATTTATATCTCTATCGTGATGTTCGTTGCAAACAGGACAAGTCCAATCCCTTATTTCAAGAGATTTCTTGCCATCTTGATGTCCACAATCGGAACATATTTGACTAGACGGAAACCATCTGCTTATTTTCACGATTGTTTTACCATACCATTTCGCTTTGTATT
>NZ_JAHQCS010000125.1 GCF_019042215.1 Evansella tamaricis
ATTTAGTTACAAAGGCAGACCATGATACATCAGAGATTGATTTTGCTAATTTATGATTGCGTAACATTCCTTTGGTGTTCAAGTCTTCGATACAGACAATATCGTGGTTTTTGATTATTTCTGTACTTAACTTGTTAAGAAAATCGTCACGTTGGTTCATTACTCTCTCATGCAATCTAGCAACTTTTCGCTTTTGTTTCTGATAGTTTTTTGCATCAAGAAGGTTAATATTATTGTTTTTAGCATTTAACGCACGTCTTGAAAGTTTTCGCTGTTCACGTTTTAGTTTCTTTTCCATTTTTGATGTGAATTTATTATTGTCAATCTTGCGACCATCAGAAAGAATGGCAAAGTCAGTGATACCTAAGTCTATACCAATAGATAATTCCGTTTTCTCCAATGGTTGCACTTCTATTTCTGCAAGAATTGATACAAAGTATTTACCACTAGGATTTCGTCTAACAGTAGCATTAAGGATACGACCATGTACTTCACGACTTTTGGCAAAGCGAACAAGACCAAGTTTCGGCAATTTGATTTTGTTGTCTACAATGGTAATGTTATTGTTTGTTTCTTTAGTCGTGTAGGATTGTACTTTATTCTTTTTAGACTTGAAGCGTGGAGCTTTATTTTGTTTCTTGAAGAATCGAGTATAAGAATCAGCAAGGTTTTTCAGTGAGGATTGAAGGGCAATGCTATCAACTTCTTTTAACCATACTAATTCCTTTTTTAATTGTGTTAATTCAGCAGAACAAGAATTGTAAGTTAATCCTTTGCCAGTTTCTTTGAATGTATCGTTCCATTGCCCTAAAAAGCGATTATATACAAAACGACTACATCCTATTGTTTTAGCAATTAAGATTTCCTGTTCTTTGGTTGGATAGATACGAAATTTGTACGCTTTGTTGACTAACATTGTTTTCACCTCACTTTAGACCTTGATTTTCAATGTACTTTTTAACTACATCGATTGGAGATCCACCAGTAGTTAGTAAGCAAAAACTTCTCGACCAAAACATTTCTTTCCATAGCTTTTTTCTTATTTGTGGGAAGTCACGTTTTATCAGACGAGAACTTGCACTTTTATAAGCATTTATGAACTTTGACAATTCTGTATTAGGGTGTGCTTTGAACAAGATGTGAATATGGTCTTTATCATGATTCCATTCGACTAGGGAGATATTATATTTCTCGCCTAGCTTTACAAACATATCCTTAGCATAGTCAGATACTTTATCATCAAAGACTTCTCTGCGATATTTTACAACTAGCACAAGATGGTAATACATTAATAATACTGAATGATTATTACTGTCCAATTTCATTGCATTATCAGCCTTTCTCTTATCTAAGACTGATTATATCAATAAGGTATGAAGTGGGCAACAAAAAGCCTTTAGGCTATCGCCTAACCGACATTCATCTCCCCCTTATCGTTGGGCTTCGCCCTTCACACGATTGAAGAGGGAGTCTTCTGTCGGAAAATGATAAAATGTGTTATATCAAATTCATCTCCTATTTCCCGCTCACCATTCGGTTCATATTTCTTAAGTAAAAAAACTTCATTCATGTTCTGTTGAAACTAGGCCTTCTTATACAGAATATTTATTAAATCTGACCTGGTTGATCTGGTTTTTAGCTTCAATAGCTGAACTAGAAATGGATCTAGCCATTTGTTCTCTTGATATATTTCTCCAAGTTTCATCTTTCTTACGAAAACAGTAGTTATACGTAATCCCTCTTGAAGAGGAAATAACGGCCCCTAAACCATTCTCATCGAAGAAAACAGCTAAGTCTTCAGCTTTAGCACCTTGTGCACCTAACCCGGGAACTAGGAAAATCGAGTGTGGTAATAATTCTCTAATTCTTTTGGCATCTGATGGATAGGTTGCTCCTATGACAGTACCAATAAAGGAGTAGTTATTTTCACCTTTAGTAGTTTCGGTTAATATATTTATATCTTTAGCTATTTGCATGTACAAAGTTTCTCCATTTTGTAATGTTAGATCTTGAATTTCATAGGAAGAAGGATTGGATGTTTTTAGTAATAGAAATAGACCTTTACAGTTTTCTTGCGCAATTTCTATAAATGGATTGTAGCCATCACTTCCTAAGAAGGGATTTACAGTGACCATATCGCCAGATAAAGCACCACCTGTTAAAAAAGCTTTTGCATACGCTTTTGAAGTTGGTCCAATATCCCCTCTTTTTGCATCGTTGATCACAATTACGTTTTTAGAACGAGCATATTTTATTGTTTCTTCCAAAGCCTTAATACCTAAACTTCCATAAACTTCGTAATATGCTAGTTGAGGTTTTACTGCTACTACATGTTCATGAACCTCATCAATTACTAGCTTATTAAATTCAAATATTGCTTCACAAATTTCTTCTGTACTTTGTTTATCTGCATTTAATAAAAAGTCTGGAAAATAAGAAACTTCAGGGTCTAACCCAACTACTAGAGCTGTATTTTTATTAATACTATGTTCAATTAGTGTATCAGCAAAGTTTTTCATATGTGTCCACCCTATTAATTTTGTTTTAAATTAAGTTAAGTTCCAATATTATAGATTAATTATCTTGGATGCCCTAATTTTTGTTCCACTATTTACTATCGCTACCCTTGTGCAAATAATCGTACAGTCCTTACACATTTTAATTGTTTTCTTGAAAATAATCACTATAGGTGGACAGGCCATAGAAGACCAAGACTTTACAGTTGATATCGTAAATCATAAATCCACATTTGAACTAATTGTAACAACAATAGAAAACCATACGAAAAAAACTGTAAATTCACTCTCGTATTTTATTTAGGAATTGGTTTTTTCTGTTAAAGAAAAGCTTTCCTGATAGTGAAAAACTACTATCGAGCAACTTATTTTTTGTATGAATTTCGTAAATGAAATACGAATAAAGTCTATAACCAATCACCAAAAAGCAGAATATAAACGTCACAAATCATGGATACTTAGAAGCCTTTTTGTTAACCTAAAAAAAGAGACAAATCACGAAATTAGTCTCTTTTTTGTTGTATGCTTTTTAGTCTTCTCCCTCTAAACGGAACTAGTTATTCTGTATGACCGCCTGCTTTTATTTCATTTTTGATGCCTACTTCACTTCCGTGATGGCGTTCTCCGACAATTTAACCAGTTTGATTTTTTTCGGTTTGATGATTATGAAATAATGATTCTCTATATTGGATGCTCGGATTCCTTGTGGCTTCCTTTTATATGTTTTCTGACTATATCTGCTGAGTGTCATATATAGATCAAATGGAACCTCCGTTTTCTCATCCATCATCACTGTTTCGCTGGAGGATTGATTGAGGTTGGAATTTGAACCTTGCTGTTGAACCGCCGTTCCATTCGTTTTCTTTATACCTTCCACTGACTTTTCCGGTTGTTTTAATACAGAATTTATGGTTTGTTTAGCGTTTGCTTGAGATTCCACTTGAGACTTTGGGAACGTATCCGGTGTGGGTTCCTGGAAGGAAAAGGACGTTGTCGAACTCCCCTCTTCCATATCCATATCAACCTGTATCAATTCATTATACAAATCGGAAACTTTTGTCTCCGGAACGTGTTGTCTTTTCTTTCGCCTATCTTTTTTCTTTTGCCTACCCTTTTTCTCAACTAATTGTCGTTCTTTTCTAGTCATGTGGACACTTGAATGAAATGATTTTTCCTCTGTAGACGAATGAGTGAGTTCCTTTTCCACTTCCGTTTTTTGTTCTTCCATTCTAATAGAAGTGGATGGGGCCATACTTTGCTGGAACGGACCTTCTTTATGCTTCTTTAGACTACTACCTTTTTTCGGCTGTTTCTTGGAAAAACGGTTTGGATTGCTTTCTGCATTTCGGTGAGATTCACCAGATTGCTTCAATATGGTCGCAATCCCTAAAACAAGAATACCTCCAAGAATGCTTACATATACCCACAATAGGGAAATCTGAAGGTTCCATTCCCCCACCTCGGTATCTTGTAACATAGTAAAGAGATATACTCCAACGATGAGCCCAACTATGATGACTACTATTCCAATGTATCGATAAAACGATCCAACATTCCTATTCATCGTCATCCGTCCTCCATATTTTATAGAACACCATGTCCTGTCAACCCCATTATATAATTTTTTCCAAGTGCCTGTCACCACCCGGGATTTCTCGATTTATGTCGATTTATTTTCAAGGTTTAATTGTTTTATATAAGAAACAATGAGTGCTTAATAACATATTTATAATTTGGGCATAAAGGAGGAATCTTTTTTCTCATTTCGTCGTCATACAGGTAAATAAGAAAAGCGCAAGCGCCTACGAACACGAGCGTAGGGCAGTGGAGGAATAACAACCAAAGTGCCCCGCAGCGAGTAGGAAGCAACTGAAAAAGTTTAAACCCACTTTTTCAATTCCTTTTATTTGTATGGCAATGGCTGCGCTCGTCGCTCGCCTGATAGGAGAAAACCACTCCTATCAAGCTTTTTAAAGATTGCGACGGCTACGCTCATTGCTTAGGGACTGTAAAAGTGGAAAAGCACCACTTTTTCAGTTCCCATGCGAGTAGGCGATGGAGCTAGACAACTTGCCCGAAGGTGCCAAAGCTTATAAATTCTTATCGATTAACAAAAAAAAATAATTACTTTGATTTGAAAGGAGGTTATCTTATGAGAAAATTTGTCCTATCCGCCCTTATTCTAATATTACTATTTTCATTGTTTCCCATATCTACTGCAGCATCTGGAGGTCAATTAATCATCATTAAGAAATCTACAAATGAACTAGCATTTTATGAAAATAGTGAACTCGTTAAAGTATTTCGGGTCGCTACAGGAAAGAGCTCAGAGTTAACACCAGAAGGAAACTTTATGATTGTAAACAAAATTAAAAACAGACCTTATTACAAAGAAGATATTCCAGGAGGAGATCCTAGTAATCCACTTGGCAAGCGTTGGCTTGGTTTAAACGCCAGGGGAACCTGGGGTACAACCTATGCCATCCATGGGAATAATAACCCGAATTCCATCGGAACATATGCAAGCCTTGGATGTGTCCGTATGCATAATGGGGAAATCGAATGGCTTTTTGATAGAGTGAGAGAAAATACACCTGTCATCATAACATCTTCCAATGAATCTTTTAAAAACATTGCTAAGTCAAACGGTTATAGTGTATCGGGAGATGAAACTGCTAAAAGTGCTCCACAGAAAAAACTAGATTGTGATTCCGTTTTACAGCAAGGCTGTAATAAAGAAGAAGTAAAAAAGATTCAACGACAATTAGTTGAATTGGGATATATCACCTCTGGAGTAGATGGAATGTTTGGTCCTGATACGAAAAAAGCCGTCAAGAGTTTTCAAAAAGATAATAAACTTACCGCTGATGGTGTTGTTGGTCCTAAAACGGCAGAAGTGCTGGAAGCGAAGATGAATGAAGAGTTTGAGAGAAGGAAAGGTGATAGGGAAAAACTTCCTACTTCACCAGATGAGAAAGAGATCCCTCAAGAAACTCAGAAAGAACAAAAAGAGCCAAAAGAAGACGAAAGTTCAACTGGTAAAAAAGAGGAAAAGATTGAAACAAAGCCTGTTAGTGAATATATGAGAGCAGATGGCAGAAGACCCATTGCAGTGGATGACCCATTCCTACCTGATTGGGACAATTCTATCCAACCAAATCGGCTTGCAAAACTGATTGAAAGTCCAACTTCAGTTGGAAAAAGTCAGTTAGCAGCATCTAAGAATCCAGAAAAACAACTAGCTGAACCAGCTACTTCCAGTGGCTTCCTGTTTAGTTTGACTACTTGGCTAGACATGGTTTGGACAAATACAAAAACTGCGTTTAACAACTTCTACTCTGAAGAGGAACTTACGTTAGTAAAGGTTGTATCTCATATGAGGAAATAACAAAGAAAAGCGCAAGCGCCTTGGTCACGGGCTTAGGGAAGTGGAGCTAAACAACTTACCCGAAGGTGCAAAAACTTATACTTTCAAAAAAGGTGTCTATTGGATCGAATCCATAGGCACCTTTTCTATTCTAGTGTTGATTCATTTGACAATACTATTAATTCGTTGGCAAAACCGCGTGTGCTGATGGATGGCTTCAGCTGATTCCTGTCTTTTCCTCGACTAGTATCGCTTTGAACTACAACTGTCGAGACAACCTCTAGTTTATTCGTGCTGCTATTTTCAACGCCGAAATCCACACCTTTTACTTTTCTCTTATTTTATTCTAAGGTCTTGAAATGCATTTAGAATTGGATTCCTGTTTTCCAACTTCTATTGTAGTTCCGTTTTATTTTGAAAAATTAGTGTCCTTGCCTTTTAACTATTCTTTATCTTTCATTAATTCGCTTCTTTTTTATCTAAATCCATTTCAATTTTTGCGGACTTCCTCACCCGGTCAAGAATCAAGTAAACAGACCGAATTTCTTCTTTTAACTCTTCATTCTCCCTTTGTAACTGGTTATTTTCTTCCATTAGCTTTTTCACATCAGCAACCGACATCTCTGGGTCTAATCCCTCAAAGAAGGAAGAAATGTCTTTCACTTTCAAGCTTGAAGAAAAGTTGATGTCATTAGTTGTTTTCGCCGTAGGTGTTTTCTTAGTGGCTGACTTCTGCCTGTCTACACCTTTAACTATCGGATTCTTCTTTGCTGATTTTTTTGAACCGAGATTCTCTGTTTTCTTCTTCTTTGAATTTTGAGCCTCATTTCCCTCGGCATTTTCTTTGCTGACCGTGTCGGAATGAAACTTACTTTTATTTACTTTCTTCTTTTTTGCTTCTTTTATTTCATTTTCATATTCTTTACGAATAGTAGAGTTCCAACGAAATCCACATGCAGCAGTAGTTCGATTCAGCTTTTCGGCTGCCTCGTTAAAAGCTTTTGTTTGTGTACTGCCATTCATTAAATGCTCCACAACAATAGTTGCTAGAGTCTTGTCATTCTCTTTTGTCCACGTATCTTTTCTCTCTTTTGGCATAAAAATCTCCTTCCAAAACTATGTTTATTAGAATTATAGTCTCATAGAGTAACTTTTATACTACAAAATTTAAAATGAGAGAACGAAAATCCAAATGACCTTCAATATGTTTCTTTCACATGAACATCTCCTAGGTTTCCACAAGCTCCTGTCATCTCCCGAAATGAGATACTTCTAAATAGCATCCATCCTTTTGCCTATGTCTTGAATAGTACCTCCTAATTTGGACATTTTAAGAGGGATAACGTGTTTTCCATATGTATATTATAACAAGGGGGATTCATATGTCTGAGAAAGAATATATTACCTTAGAAGATGAAGATGGGAACGAAAAAGTGTTTCAAATTGATGCCATGTTTGATATGGAAGAACACACGTATGCCATGATCACTTCTGGTGACGAAACTCTTATGATGCGAATAGAGGACGAAGACGGGAAACAGTCCTTAGTCTCTGCAACAGAAGAAGAAATTGAGAATCTGATGGATGCTTATAATTTGGCATTAGATGCAGATTTCGATTCGGATAATGGTGGAATAAAACACTAACAAAAGCACTTACTATTAAGGAATTAATCAATAGTGGTGTAGTGGACCATTCGACAGGTGCCTGTCACCTCCCGATTTCGACAAGTGCCTGTCACCTCCCAATTCGACCCGATCTACCTTTCGGGCAAAAGATCGGGAAACTTCTTACCGAACAACCGAGCATCGCCTCCGTTCGGGCATTAGTTCCGGCAACTTCTTACCGAACAACCGAGCATTCCTCTCGTTCGGGCACTAGTTCCGGCAACTTCTTACCGAACGACTGGGCATACCTCTCGTTCGGGCACTAGTTCCTTCATCTTCTTACCGAGCAACCGAGCATACCTTCCGTTCGGGCACTAGTTCCGGCAACTTCTTACCGAAACCTCAGGCCGCCATCTCCTTCGGGCACAAGTTCCTTCATCTTCTTACCGAACGACCGAGCGGCCATCCCGTTCGGACACAAGTTCCTTCATCTTCTTACCGAACGACCGGGCATACCTCCCGTTCGGGCACTAGTTCCGGCAACTTCTTACCGA
>NZ_JAHQCS010000126.1 GCF_019042215.1 Evansella tamaricis
AATGTATTACCATCTTGTGCTAGTTGTAAAATATCGCAGAGAAGTCTTTGATGATAAAGTATCTGACTATGCTAAGGATATGTTTGTAAAGCTAGGCGAGAAATATAATATCTCCCTAGTCGAATGGAATCATGATAAAGACCATATTCACATCTTGTTCAAAGCACACCCTAATACAGAATTGTCAAAGTTCATAAATGCTTATAAAAGTGCAAGTTCTCGTCTGATAAAACGTGACTTCCCACAAATAAGAAAAAAGCTATGGAAAGAAATGTTTTGGTCGAGAAGTTTTTGCTTACTAACTACTGGTGGATCTCCAATCGATGTAGTTAAAAAGTACATTGAAAATCAAGGTCTAAAGTGAGGTGAAAACAATGTTAGTCAACAAAGCGTACAAATTTCGTATCTATCCAACCAAAGAACAGGAAATCTTAATTGCTAAAACAATAGGATGTAGTCGTTTTGTATATAATCGCTTTTTAGGGCAATGGAACGATACATTCAAAGAAACTGGCAAAGGATTAACTTACAATTCTTGTTCTGCTGAATTAACACAATTAAAAAAGGAATTAGTATGGTTAAAAGAAGTTGATAGCATTGCCCTTCAATCCTCACTGAAAAACCTTGCTGATTCTTATACTCGATTCTTCAAGAAACAAAATAAAGCTCCACGCTTCAAGTCTAAAAAGAATAAAGTACAATCCTACACGACTAAAGAAACAAACAATAACATTACCATTGTAGACAACAAAATCAAATTGCCGAAACTTGGTCTTGTTCGCTTTGCCAAAAGTCGTGAAGTACATGGTCGTATCCTTAATGCTACTGTTAGACGAAATCCTAGTGGTAAATACTTTGTATCAATTCTTGCAGAAATAGAAGTGCAACCATTGGAGAAAACGGAATTATCTATTGGTATAGACTTAGGTATCACTGACTTTGCCATTCTTTCTGATGGTCGCAAGATTGACAATAATAAATTCACATCAAAAATGGAAAAGAAACTAAAACGTGAACAGCGAAAACTTTCAAGACGTGCGTTAAATGCTAAAAACAATAATATTAACCTTCTTGATGCAAAAAACTATCAGAAACAAAAGCGAAAAGTTGCTAGATTGCATGAGAGAGTAATGAACCAACGTGACGATTTTCTTAACAAGTTAAGTACAGAAATAATCAAAAACCACGATATTGTCTGTATCGAAGACTTGAACACCAAAGGAATGTTACGCAATCATAAATTAGCAAAATCAATCTCTGATGTATCATGGTCTGCCTTTGTAACTAAATGGTTTCTAGCGTGCGGATAGGACAAGTCTTGGGATTGCTACCATAGGGAAGAATCACTTGTTGCCCTTCGGCCAAGGTATCCGTTTTACTTCGCTCAATATGAACCACGATTCCTTCCCGTGTTCGTTCTAGATCTTCCACACGAGTGACGGCTAGTTCCGACCGGCGCAAGGCTCCCACAAACCCAATGATTAACAAACACCGGTCCCTTAGGCCCGTTTTGGTGTTGGGAATGATGCTGAGTATCTCTTGCAACTCCTCTAAAAGCAATGGGCTTTTCCTCGTTTGCTTCGTTCCCTTCTCTTTTTGGATCCCGCGAAAGGTCTTCCGTACAAATTCATGTTCCATAGGGCTAGGTAAGCCGACCGATTTATGGGCCTGACTAATGGCCGCCATTTTCTTTTTAATGGTCGCGGGTTTGTTGTTCTCGGAAAGAACAGTTATGTATCGGACGATGGTTTCTGGTATGGCGGGTAAAGGTGTAAACCGATGCTCCAGACACCAGGACTCAAACTCTTGCCACACCTGGGTATACACCTTCTTCGTTTTTTCTGATAGGGATTTCTCCATAAAGTATTTGGCCCGGTCATCGATGGCTTCGATGGCGGCTGGGAGATGGTTCGGTTTTTGAAGTTCGGACATGAAAAATCACTTCCTTTGGCTCCTTAAAATCTACCCGAGAAGAAACGGTTCTCGGGTAGATTATATTATAATTATAGAACTCAATTATACTGACCCTGATCGTCGTTTAAGTTGTACAGATGATTCAATGAAATAGAAGGGGGCGAAAACTGTAAAGCTCCGTCCCCGTTTTCATTTATATCATCCTTCGATATTAGATGAAATAAATGTCTCTAATCTTAAAATACCGTCTTCATTGTCTCTATACTTTTTATTACCATAAATAAAGCTCATTAATTCTCGTACATCTTGTTTAATGGATAATTTATATGCTGCCCTACTAATCTCACTCGCAATTTCTAAATGGAAATCAATTATATCATCGGTGTAACCCATATTTTTTAGTTCTTTTTTCAAATTATCGAGTATATTTTGATTTTTTTTTGAAGCCTGGTTTACTGTTCTAGTTACTTCAGAGTCAGACCTGATATAATCAAAAACAAATATGTATAAACAATTCGTATAGACCGGAAATAGATATTTAAAAATAAACTTTGATCCCCACTCATTATTAGCTATTAAGTCTTTAAACTTATCTTTATCTGCTATGGTATCGGTTAACTTATATATAGCTTTATCTTTATTTGTCTCGTTCAATGCATTAAAGAAATCATTACTAATAATAGATTTGTAAACTTTCAATGACTTTGTATTATAATCATATGTTGTAAAAAAATCGTTTTCACTTTTCTCAATTTTAATAGAGTAATAAGGAGGTTCAATAAAACTTTTGTCCTTATTGCATCCCTCTTCAAAAGCTCTATCAAAAACAGAAGTACCTAACACTTTAATGCCATCACCAAATTCGAGTAATTTATCTAACATATTTATTTTGTCTTCTCGAACCTTAGAATAATTTATTTTTACTTTATTAGTGAAATTTGATCCATAAATAAAAGCATAAGTAAAGATAACTTTTAGTTGATCAATAATCTTATCTTTATCATTCTCTTTTCCGTGTAAATACTTATCAACTGTCCCTTCTTTTAAGTACACCTCAAAGTTCCTATGTGCATGTTGCTCTATCTCCGTCATCCTTATCCCCCTGTTATAATAATTTTTTTTGAAATAACCTTGTTCACTAAGTTAGAAAGTTCTTTTTAAAAGTAGCATCAACTACTTATGCAAAATAAATAGTTCTGACGTTTCTTAGGGAATTCCTGCTTTTTCCATTGTAGCATGGAAAAGCCCCTTTAGGATGACATTTCTACCATCGGACGAAAAGCGTCGAACGCTTTTAATTACCCTAAGGGTTGTTAAGGGTTTACAAAGGGTTGTTGAGAGTATATAATAAAACCAAATAAACCGTTAGGGTCTCTAACGGTAAGGGAGGGTATTGCGTTGAATATATTTCAAATCAAAACGAAACCACATGGTACTGACAGAGAGGCAGAGTTTATTCATGACAAATTTATCGCTATCGGTTGGCCAGGAATTGGAGATTTAACAGGGGTGGGTCGAGCAGAAATTAAGGAAAGGTTAAAAAATAACTATCCATACGATGGGCAGAAGCTAGGTTATTGTCTAGGTGTTGTCAATGCCTTTGTCAATACAATGGAGGAAAGGGATATTGTGTTAATGTCCTCCACCAGGAATGACCATGTTCATATTGGTGTTGTTGGTCCCTATCGTTACGAAGAGAACTATGACAATAAGAAGGATGGCATGTGCCATCAACGAAGTGTGGAATGGACAAAATTTATTCCACGGCGGGATTTGAATGATAAGGTACAAGAACTCTTAAGAAATCGCGGAACATTAACGCAATTTAAGTACCCTGTTGAAATGGCCGAGTTAGATTCCTTCGATGAAACTGGGAGCTTCCAAACTGAAGTGGATGTTCCCACTGTTCCTGAAGAAATCATTCAAAAGGCGTTGCGTGTATTAGAAGAAGAATTGGATTCTACTGACCCGGACCGGCGTTTAGCAGCAGCTGTAGAGCTTCTTCGATTTTCAAAATAAAAAAGCGTAGTTGATACAACAAACTCCCCCTTCGGATTGTTCACCAAAGGGGGAGTTTGTCATTAACCGTATTTCACGTTTTGGGGCTTTGTCTACGTTACATAAAGGGTACAGTGCTTCATTTCGCCGTTTCTCCCTCTTCTACCTTTTCTACAAATCGTATTATGTCAAAAGAGGTTAAGTGTAAGCAATCCAAAATACTGTCATGAGCTTTAAAGATCCTATTTTTTACTACTTTAATCATCTTTTCTGCTTTTTCTTCATCCCAACTTATCTCTAGTCTTGGGTCGTCTTCTGATGCTTTTTTCTTCATTAATCTTTCTGCGAATTTTTGGCCGGCAGCAGCCGCAATTGCAAAACCAATGCCTGCACCTACTTTTCCAAGAGTAGTGGGGGCAATCTTGGATAGGTTGTTTATTGGCATCAATGATGCCCCACTTATGGCATTAGTAAATTTCCCTATGGTTTCTGGTGTGCTATAAGCACGAGGATCCAATTCTTCTACCTTTCTGATTCTCACTCTTATTTCGTAAGTGACAGCAACAAAGAAGGCAAAAGCTAATTGTTTGTTCAACCGAGATGGATCTTGTTCAATTTTCACGATAGTGGGCCTACTTACGCCCATTTTTGTGGCTAATTCCTCCTGTGTTAGGTTTAATAATTCCCGTATTTGTTCGAGGTTTAAGCCGACCAAATATAAGTAATCGTTGGATTTATTCATTATTCAACACCTCTTTAATAGTATTTTATCACAAAGTAAATAATCATTCAAAAAATAAAATAAAAAACTTAATGTAAAAATGTTTACATTGTGTTAAAGGTTGGGTATAATACAACTGAGATAAAAAGAAAATGTTGGAAGGGGTTGAAAAAATGAATAACAACTTATTCAAGATCATCTTTACGGAATTGTTGAAGTCAATAGAAAACGTCACACTAAAACTAAAATAAGGAGTGGAGTTTCATGGAAATGGCTAATGTGGTTGATTTTGTAAAAGAAAAAAAGGGTCCCGTCCTTGATTTTGGTGTTCGGACAACAAGTGTTACCGTTGGGACTGCATCTGGTGGTGCTGTTGGTGGTGTTTCTGGAGCAGCCATAGGGGCTGGGATTGGGATGGTAGTTGGAGGTCCCGTTGGTGCAGGACTTGGATACGGTATTGGTGTTATGGTGGGAGCTGGTTCAGGTTTGGCGTTTGGAGCAATGGGTGGGAACAAGGTTGGGAAAATCATAAGTAATTCTTTAAAGGAGGAGAAGTAATATGAAGGAAAAATTTGCAAAAGGTGCAGAGGTTGGGCTTACAGCATTCGTTGAGTGCGTAATGGAGATTTTTAAGCAGTGGGGTGGTCCTAAAAAATGAACCGTGAGTATCAATGATGCAAGAGGAGTTGCGCGTTCATTACGCAGAGAAGGAAAGTGGAGAGAGTAAAGTAGTCGCATGCTTTGGTTGCAATGATATTCAGGTTATCAGTTAAATTCGTAATGTTTTTTACTTATGAAAGGAAAAGATAATGTCTTTATATATTTCACTTCACACTTCAATCCCCCTCTGTGTACTTTGTGCCAGGTTGGGGGATTTTTGTCATTCACATCCCCTTCGCAAAACAATAAATAGATATTTAATAGTTGACTTTTATATTAATTATCTATAAAATACATAATTATAGGATATTGAAAAATTAAAGAAGAATGTGGAGGAATGAAAATGAGTAATAATTACTTTTATTACCATGTATGCATGGAACTAAAAACCCCGAATGATGAAGGGAAAAAGTTTAACTTTACCTCACCCAAAGCCACAAGGGATATTGTTTACGCCATAAAGTCCTTTAACAAACATTTTAAGCCTGATAGACAGATACAGTTGTTTGAGATCACACCACAAAACGAAATCATTTTTTACTTTAGGATTAGAGTTCCGAATAACACCGATGCTAACCAGATTAACGCCCGTCAATTCTCCTATCTGTCAAAACGACTATATCACGATAAAGAGTGGGCAATGTATACAAGAACAGAGTCTACGCTACTTACTGCAACCATGTTTGACCTTTTTGTTCCTGACGCTAAGATGGTCGCATTATTTGAAGATGGAGACGAGGATGCTGCTATCCCAGAGGAATACAGACCAACAGCAACGGAGCCTGATTTGTCTGATGAAGATGCGATCAAGCTACTGCAGTCACTCTTCGTAATTAGGGATATTGGTACAGGAGGTATGCAAAGGCGACGAAAAGATAACATCGGAAAAATAAAAACGTTATTATTAGACTCATTTTAAAAAAAAGTTTTCTGCTGAAAATCCTTTTATACCAATGGTTGGGACACTTCATATAATACTTATATAAGGTTTAAGGAGCGTTTTTCGATAATAAGATAGTCTTAAACTAACAATGGAAGGAATGAGTGTAGTGAGGAAAAAGGGAAATACGTGGAAGGTTAATCAGGATCAGTACATCATTGACATGGTTAATGGCTTAGACCACCTAAGTGACGTTCAAATCGCGGAAGTGATAGCCGGAAATTCTTTATTGTCTAATCGGAGCATCAGTGCAGTGTATCAGCACATCAAGTATTTAAGAAGATTAGAGTGGATTGCATGATGAGAGATGCTGCTAGTGTGATTTTAGATATTGGAAGTATCCAGTCCAATCTAAGGGAAATGGAAAGAAAAATAAACTCCAACCAATATACAGAAGAAGAACTTGAAGAAGTCCTTTTACACTTACTTGTTACCATACATCAAGCTACAGAAGTAGTAAATCACCCTGAAAGATGTCAACCCTTGTTTAGTCTCCTTACAGACTATACGTATGATGCGAATCGGATGTTGAATGAATAGGGTAGAGGTTCAACATCCGCATTATATAAATATAACTAAACATGCTATAGAATGTTTAGGGCGAATCACTTCTGTTCATCCATAGGTGATCCTTCTCATGTGAAGCGTTGTTTTTTTTCAGGGCTGTTCAATAGAATGTAATAAGAGTTGATTTTCTCGGCGGACTTTTTCTGTAATAAAGAAATGGCAACTCAATAAAAGCTGGTACTCTGTTTGTGTTATCGGACGCATATGGGCAATATCATTCCTAATTGGACATAGTTTGTGGAGGAGTTCTAACTGAGGAACTTCGAAGCAACCTTGTAAATGATTCAAGTAAAACAAAGAAAGAACTTGTGGGTACGTATATTTATCTAATGACTTCTTCGCATTCAGCTTTCTTTCCCAATCAAAACCATATTTTTTGTAATAAATTTTGTGGACCGTATACTTTAATGTAGTTTCAATCTCGTAAAGTAGTTTGTAAGCCGAGGTCATGTATTCTGATTCTTTATTGGAGATTAATATATTCATGCTATGTAGCTCCTTTCGGGGATGTAAGGGAGGATCATTAAACAGAACGGATAAAAATTAAGTTAGAAAAGGAGAAGTTTAGTTACTTCTCCTCTTTTAAGTAAATAATTACATGGAATACTTAACAGAAGATTGATTCATCGCGACTAATAAATCTAATGCAGACATATTAGGGAGGGATTCTAAGAAGTATTGAGTTGACTCGTGACTATTAAAGCTTAATGGTTGTAACTCATCCTCTATGCTAAAAGCACCGTCTGGACCTTTCCTTAAAACATAGAATCTTATGACTATATAGGTACTGTTCATTTCGAAATCCTCTGTCATGATTAATATTCCTAGATTTGAATATAACGGCGATAATACAAATGAGTATAATTCTAACCCTTCAAAAATTTCGTCTGTTAAATTAAAGTTAAAACGAACGTTTAGTTCTTGATCCTCCATATTACACCTCCAATACAAAGCGAAATGGTATGGTAAAACAATCGTGAAAATAAGCAGATGGTTTCCGTCTAGTCAAATATGTTCCGATTGTGGACATCAAGATGGCAAGAAATCTCTTGAAATAAGGGATTGGACTTGTCCTGTTTGCAACGAACATCACGATAGAGATATAAATGCCAGCAAAAATATCCTAGCCGAAGGTTTAAGAACCTTAGTTTTGGCTTAAACAAAAAAATAGAACCGTAGGAATCTACGGGGATAGCTTGGTCAATAAGAGAAACCTCTGTTGGCAAAGAAATACGCTAACAAGTACGCTCTATTCCCAAGAATCTCCCACTTCTAACAACCCGAAAGGGTGTTAAGTGGTGAGTAGTTCAA
>NZ_JAHQCS010000127.1 GCF_019042215.1 Evansella tamaricis
CAACTGAAGTCAAAGAGCGGACTTCTGTTGTCATTCCTGCACTGCCCTACGCTCGTGAGCTTAGGCGAATACGCTTTTCTTATTGTCTAGCTCCACCGCCTACTCGCTTAGGGCACTTCGGAAGTGACAACTGAAGTCAAAGAGCGGACTTCGGTTGTCATTCCTCCACTGCCCTAAGCGAGTGATCTTAGGCGAATACGCTTTTCTTATTAGCATGTGGTTAGTCACTTTCATATAGGGAAAAAAAGGGATATGGAAAGTGATGTAGAATTTATAATTGTTAATAGTACAGAATAGATTCCCGTGTCACAAGCAGGTGATACGGTTTCTTTCATAAGTAAGATAATAGATCAAGGCACTTATACTTATGACACTCCTTGTTCTGATAGAGGTGATAATAACATGAAAATTGGATTAGTAAGACATTTTGAAGTGAAACGGGGCTACCCAAAAAGAATTGTTAATGCAGAGGAATTAATGACATGGATGGAGGAGTATGATGAATCTGAAGTAATACCAAAACCAGTTGACTTAGGCGGTATAGAATGGAAGCATTGTTACTCAAGTGATTTGTATCGGGCAAAAGTTACAGCAAAATCAATCTACGATAAAGAAATAACATTCATGGAAGACTTAAGAGAGGTACGATTTTCACCGATTTTCCAAAAACAGCTTCGTCTCCCTCTATTCATACATCTTTTACTCTTAAGAGGGGCCTGGTACGTAAATCATACATCTCAACCTGAAACCAAAACAGAAATAGTGACCAGAATAAATAAAACTTTGGATCATTTAACGGAGACCCAGGAAAACACACTGATTATAGGTCATGGAGGAATCATGATCTTTATGAGACGGGAGCTCTTGAAGCGGGGGTTTAAAGGACCAAAATTTAATCGTCCGAAAAATGCAGAACTGTATGTATTTGAGCGGATATGATTAACTATCATTCTGAACGGGTGGCCTGGATGAGGTAGAATGTAAAACTGAGTAAAGTAGGAATTAAGAGAGGGGGCTTAACGTGAAACGGGGGGTCGTTTTTACTGTATTGGGGATTCTGTTGTTTTTGTTTTGGGGATTTAGTGGTAATGTTATAGAGTTCCTTAAGGAAAATCCGATGGGGGAGAGCCGTACCGAGGCAAGAACAGAGGATTTTCTACTTTCACTTGAAACTAAGAAAGAAACATATGAATCTGGTGAACCTATTGATATATGGACAACCGTTAAATATGAAGGCCGAAAGCCATATCAGAAAATTTACCACGGGGGAAGCATCTTTTATCTCGCCATTCATGGAGTGGATCATGAATTTGAACAAGTATTTGGTATGAGACAACCTCTTTTATCAACGACATTGTATCGGAACGTAACTAAAATCCAAACGTTTGAAGCGTTGCAAGAATTGAAGTTACCTCCTGGAAATTATCGTATTGAAGCACTTTCTGACTTTTCCAAGACAGATGATACAGGAAATAATATTCAGATACCATTGGAATTAATAATAAAAATCTTCAACTAGAAACAAAATAAGGGGCTTGAGGGATACACCATCGCCGGGATGGGTATCCCTTTGTGCGCTTGGCAGCGCATCAAACTAATGGGTGAAAGTCCCTAACACGCCGAAGTGGCGGAAGTGTATAGCTGACAGGTAGTGCATGTCCGTGAGGAAATGTGTGGAGGACCTGAAGGCAAAACTCGGAACAGACGACTAACCACCATGTTGGCTGACAGAATCGGATGACCTTGCAAAGAATGGGGAAGTCCAGTGCCACAAACAAGAGGGTTCTGTAAGTTATGAGGACTGGGTTCGAGGGAAAGTTTGATGACGTGACCCAAGGAGATCTCATCATCTCCACTAACTAGTGGTAACTCTCAAGCAAGCCCGTGATGGGCAAGCTGGGACTATGGGTGGTGAGAAGTCAGAGCAGGGGATAGTAGTGAATAAGCTCGTCGGAAAGGTCGTAATGGCGAGTGACTTAGCACAGAGTTGTTAAGACAAGCCCCTACCCAAAAGGTAGGAACTTGATGTGAAGCCCGTCTGTCCATGGAAGAAAAGCAATTCAATTTAAGAAGCCGTCATGTGCCAAGCAGAAGCCAGTGAGGTGGAGCCTAAGAACTGGGGTCGAACAGTAAGTAGACCGTTTGGGGCGGAGTACTTTAGGCAAAACTCGGAAAATGCCATGTGCTAGTCATCCGAGAGAGCCAAGGGAAGGATACGAACATGAGCGAGAGACTAAATCAGAAGAGTTTTCGTGAGGGAGTAAAGTCTACACAAAAGAGAAAATGGTATAGCTTAATGGATAAGGTATGGGCTATGTCCAACATGGAGGAAGCATTTAAAGAGGTGAAACGCAATCGAGGGTCTGCAGGAGTAGATGAAATTTCTATCCGAACTTTTGAATTCGGGGTGGAGGACAATGTACAAGTTCTTCAACGACAATTAAAAGAAAAGATGTACAAACCGAGACCTGTCAAGCGTGTATTTATCCCAAAACCAGATGGGACGAAAAGACCTTTAGGAATTCCTACTGTAAGAGACCGTGTTGTTCAAGCGGCAGTACGCCGAATTATTGAGCCAATTTTCGAAGACAAATTCTTGGACTGCAGTTTCGGGTTCAGACCGAATAAAAGTGCGCATATGGCATTAGAGAAAATCCGAAAGGATTTAATGGATGGATATGTGTATGTAATTGACGCCGATCTAAAAGCATACTTTGATACAATCCCACAGGATAGACTCATTAAAGCTGTGAGAGAAGAAGTGGTTGACGGTAGTGTTATTCGGCTGATTCAGAGTTTCTTACGAGCAGGGGTTATGGATGGAGGAAGCTTTCACCTTAATGAGAAAGGAACACCTCAAGGTGGAGTTATCAGTCCACTACTTGCAAATATCTACCTACATCCGCTCGATGAATTAATGACTAAGCGAGGACATCGAATTACAAGATATGCAGATGATT
>NZ_JAHQCS010000128.1 GCF_019042215.1 Evansella tamaricis
AATACAAAGCGAAATGGTATGGTAAAACAATCGTGAAAATAAGCAGATGGTTTCCGTCTAGTCAAATATGTTCCGATTGTGGACATCAAGATGGCAAGAAATCTCTTGAAATAAGGGATTGGACTTGTCCTGTTTGCAACGAACATCACGATAGAGATATAAATGCCAGCAAAAATATCCTAGCCGAAGGTTTAAGAACCTTAGTTTTGGCTTAAACAAAAAAATAGAACCGTAGGAATCTACGGGGATAGCTTGGTCAATAAGAGAAACCTCTGTTGGCAAAGAAATACGCTAACAAGTACGCTCTATTCCCAAGAATCTCCCACTTCTAACAACCCGAAAGGGTGTTAAGTGGTGAGTAGTTCAAACGAACTTCCATTTGAGGAGAAGTTAAACTATTGAAGTCGTGTACTGGAACAAATAGAAGATTTGAAAATACAAATATCAAAATACTTTCTATCTCTTCTATATTATTATGGCGGTGGAATACTCGTAAATGTGTTTTTATATCGTAAAATTATCAGCGAGGGATTTGGTTTAACTGCAATAGGATGCTATTTGGTTTCGCTGCTTCGTTAATATTCCTACCGTTATGTTAATTACTAGAAAAGTATAACAAACCGAGAAGCGTTCAATGATTGAAAAAATAAACGTTTTCTCTTACCATTATGAAAGGAACTCTAAAATGAAGAGAACTATAACGGTTTTATCTCTAACTATATTAATAATTGTAGTGTTCTTTGTGAATAAAATTAGTGATAATTCCCCTGATGCAATATTACCTAATAGTGATTCTTCCCAGATACGAGGAGAAGCGTTAAATTTACTGCTTTCGTTTAAACATGATGATTACTTGAAAATAGATGGTAAATTTTATACAATATGGTACCATCCGGACGATGAACAATCTTTAGAAATAGTAGTGGAACAAACAGGGTATCTATTAAATCAAGGGGAGTCTTGGTTTGGTGATATGGACTTAAAGGCACACCACTTAGATATTTTTCTTATAAACAAGAATGATCAACCACATCCACTACTCGACCAATCGGGCTCTTATGATGTGAATGCAAACATTATTGTTATTCAAGCTGATTTGGAAAAGGAAGAATTATTGAATGTTTTTAGTCATGAGTTTGCACATTTTTTAACAATCACTTATTCAGGATTAATTGGCTTAGATTACAATGAACTTCCCCTTTGGTTTCACGAAGGAACAGCTGATTCTTTTGCTCATCGTTTGTCCCCTTTACCTTATCATAGGAAATTTGCATTCCATGATATTGTCCCACTTGAAGAAATAACGGAAGTTAACTTTGAAATGTTTGATCAATATACACTCTCCTATTTTGCTGTTGAAAAGCTCCTTCAGGAATATGGGGAAGATATAATACGAAAGTTAATAGATGAGACGAAATCTGCGGGGGATTTTAAAACGGCCTTCCATAAGAATACAAATTATAATTTATCTGATTACCACCTGTTATTTGAAGTGTCAGAAGAAGAACTAATTGATATTCAACAATTAGTGGAGCAAGGATTTCTTAATGAGGCAGAAGAAAAAATAGAGGATATTCTAGAGGTGAGGGGAGAATATTTTTATAATGCTCCTTACTTATTTCGCATATTAAGTGATATTTATTTAGAACAAGAAAATTATGAGAAAGCGTTAGCTGCTAAAGAGAAGCAGTTATTATATGCAGCGGATCCAATTCTATATATGCAATTAACAAAAATAGCATTGTATGTAAATAATGAATTAGCTGTTGGATATGGAGAAAAAGCTTTAGAGATAGCTAAAATAGAGGATTGGGATGTAGAGTATTTTGAAGAATGGTTCGATGAAATAAAGGGATTAACAAAAAATTAAATTGGTAAATAAAGAAGTACCCGTTTGAAAGAATTTAATTTTCTCGTATATCTATATCTACAAAAAGAATAAATATAACTTATGAAGGTTAACTATTGAAATAGCCCAAAGCTTTAATAAGAAAGGGATTTAGTATTTATTTAATGTTCATAAACTAGTATTTATTCTAATTCATCCAAACGGGTAGTTTTATCTAATAACTGCTGAAGCTTGACGAATGATAGGAGCTGTTTGGAATCAATGAAAGCTCCTTTTACGTCTTACCAAGGTAATCCAGTCTCCTTGTTAATTTCCAAATGAAGGCCAAGGGATCTGATTTTTTCCAGTAGTTGCTCATTTGGCTTGGGGTCTATCACATATACTTTCGTTCTCGGTCGTAAATGCTCTAAGTATTGGTTAACTTCCTGTCTGTCCGCTTCATTGTAGGATAAACCGATAATAACAAAGTGATCTAATCGGTATACATAATCCAAAAATGCCTGTATTCCTTCCTTCACCCATTGAAAAACCCTTTGATCGTTTTCTTTGTGAGGGGGAATTATATCTGCTTCATACCGGGGATGAAGCCAGCTTTGTTTCGGAATCGTGTAGACATGATTGTGATTCCAATGGGAACGGGCAGGAGCATAATGCCAGGTCAATAAACCAGACGGAAGAACATCGAAATCAATTGAGCCATGTGGTTTCGAAATGGGAATACCCACTTTTTTGTCACTTGACCCTGTTCGGAAAAACGGTATATTTGCCATTTGTAAGGCGTTCTCGAATAACAAGTCGTAGTTGAAGGAGATGGCAAATTGGATACCATCTTTATTTTTTCTTAACCAGTGGGTCCATTTCCAAGTTGCAATGTTATAATGCTCTAATTGCATTTGTAACGCGGAATAGGAAAAAGCTAAGAATCTGCGTAGTTGATAATCCTTTTCTTTAGTATAAAAGGGGCTTTTCATAAATTTTTCAATGGCAATATAATCGTTTTTTTCTGTGTTTGCAATATGAAGCAGTTCCTTTTCGATGGCAGGGGTATTTTTCATGAACTGGTGAAAAAATTGGCTGTTTCCCTTGAAGAAAGAAAGTGGTTCAGAGGGATTGATACCAATTTTTTCTCCAAGATCAATAGTGAACCCATTTCCGAGCATCATTCCGAAGTGCGGCATATTACACCCTCCTAAAAATGGGGATTGTGATTTGATTTGTTCACGGAATGGAACGATTAATTCTCCAGTCTACCATTTCCTAATACTTTTATAATGCACTTGAAAGAAGAGGGTATACGAATATTGCACAGGAAATAATATTGGATTGGTGGACAGGGAGAATACGGACACAATATTTTACCACCATTACTGTCTTTTTCCCAAAGGATGCCAAGAAATGTACCACACATCGCCAATGCATTAGCCATCGAAATAAAAAGTACGCCTGAAAAAGTAAAAAGCCCAAATATGCATAATATGATGCATGATTTGGGCTACTTTTAACTTTGAGGTTATCGAACTAACGCTTACCCGTTAGCGCAACAAGCTACTCTACTAACTATTCATTGAAGATATCAATACCATTAATATTTACTGATTGTATTTTGGAGATATCCAATATCCTATCAGGTAAGAATTTAACCGTAATCCTATCATTGTCGCTAAAACTTCTAATTGAATCAAAAGCAAGAGAACTACCGTCCGTCATTGTAGCATTTACTTCAACATTACTTGAATGATTAAACTCGCCAATCCCATATATAGTTATACCTAGAGGAGAGATTGACACCGTATCGGAAGTCCAAGTTTCAAATTCTTGATTAAAATCCGTTGTTTTTTCTTCACCAGTCGCAGGAATTCTAAATGTAGCGTTCCAGTTACCTGTTAAAAATTTCTCACTGGAAACAAAATAACCCATTAATTTATCGTTTTCTAAATCAATATTGTCTATGCTAAAAATGTATTCCGTAAATTCTCTACCATAGTTTGTTGCACCTGAATCATCTGTTCCAAAATAAATATTAGAAGGATGGACTTCATTACCATTTTTATCAATAAAGTAAAAATAACCGTGGTCATCCATACCGTTCTCCGTCCAATTAGCTTGAATATGGAGACGGTTATCGATAATACCAACATTAGAGATATGCATAAAGTCGATTCCTGGTAGCGATATGATATTTTGATTAGGTTTTAACACATGTACGTTACCTTCTTTGGATAGTTGATGATATAATTTTCCACCACCACCTAGAATATTGTTCATATCAAGAGAAAGTGTTTCAGGAACAATACTTTTTAATTCCGAAATATCCCCATTAACTGACGGTTCGAAAGTTTCTTTATGGCTTAAAAAAGAATCTATACGAAAATTAACTTTACTATCACTAAGTCCCTTACCACCAATAGCATGAATTCTTAGTGTGGCAGTATTTGTCACTTCATCAAAATCAATAATCTGACTGCTTAACATTTGAGCACCGGTCAAAGAGTAATCATAAATATCTAGTGTTTCATGAATTCTACTGCCAGTTAAATCTTGGAGTGTAATATAAATAACTGCCATTTCATTATCGCTTATTCCACCGACTACCTCTGCTCTAATTCCATTACTCTCACTGCTTTTTTCAATCGGCTGAAGCATCAATGCCAATTCTGGATTCACATTAGATACTAAATTATTAAAGCTAGGAATATGTGCAGCACCCACACCAGCTGAAAACAAAATAACGGTCGAAGCAACTAATGATAGAGCAACTTTTTTAAGTTTTCGTTTGGGCTTTTCTGATTTTGCCTGTAATATACCAAGTCTTGACCTTGCTTGTAATTCTTCAGGAATTTCTATTCTTTCTAATTCCTTTTTTATATTATTTTTCACAAATATCAGCCCCCTTAGCTTTTTTCCGAAGTTTTTCTAACGAACGATATAAAATCGTTTTGGCTGTACTTAACGGTATGTTTAATAACTCGCTAATTTCCTTAAAGGAATATCCCTTATAGAATCTTAAAATGATGACACTTTTTTCATCTTCGGTTAATGATTCTAATAAGTGTTGGAGCGATATTGAAAGAGGAATATCCTCACTCTCTGAAGGGATAAACTCCTCATACTCTGGCTTTAAGTGAACTATCTTTTGGTTTTTTCTTATACAGTCAATAGAACAACTAATTGTAATTTTCATTAACCAAGTTTTAAAATACTCAGGATTTTTTAATGTTTCTATTTTGGCAAATGAGCGATACGCTACTTCTTGCACAACATCTAATGCATCGTGCTTGTTTTTTACATAAACATAAGCCATTCGATAAATATCCTGTTCATATTTTTGGAAAATTTTTATGAACGCTTTATCGTCTCCTTTTTGGGCTTTTTTGACTAATTGGATAATTGTAATTCCCCCTTTCTTTTTTTTGTCTTTCATCTATTAGACAGATTAAAATATCATTTGGCTTTAATTTTTTTTTAAAAGGCTCTGTTATCGTTCAATGTTGATTTTTGCGAAATTCACTCCCTTTCACCACGGGCACAAGTGCGACATCTGCTCATTCTTCGCAGTGTCT
>NZ_JAHQCS010000129.1 GCF_019042215.1 Evansella tamaricis
AATACAAAGCGAAATGGTATGGTAAAACAATCGTGAAAATAAGCAGATGGTTTCCGTCTAGTCAAATATGTTCCGATTGTGGACATCAAGATGGCAAGAAATCTCTTGAAATAAGGGATTGGACTTGTCCTGTTTGCAACGAACATCACGATAGAGATATAAATGCCAGCAAAAATATCCTAGCCGAAGGTTTAAGAACCTTAGTTTTGGCTTAAACAAAAAAATAGAACCGTAGGAATCTACGGGGATAGCTTGGTCAATAAGAGAAACCTCTGTTGGCAAAGAAATACGCTAACAAGTACGCTCTATTCCCAAGAATCTCCCACTTCTAACAACCCGAAAGGGTGTTAAGTGGTGAGTAGTTCAATAGAGAGGGGAGAAGGTTGCATGAAAGGGTTAGAGAGGTTGCGTCCATTATTGCGTAGTTATGTTGAAACGGGGCCGCCTGGTTGTGCTTTATCTGTGATGTATCAAGGAGAGAATGTTTTCGAGGAGTTTGTTGGCCTTGCCGATGTGGATGCTAAAAAGGTGATTTCGTCGGATACAATCTATCGAATCTATTCGATGACGAAGGTGGTTACTTGTACGGCAGCGCTTATGTTATATGAACGGGGGCTTTTTCTATTAAATGACCCTATCGAAGAATACTTGCCAGAATTTAAAGATTCGCAAGTATATCGGTTAGATAATGCAGGAAATTACGATATTGTGCCCGCCACACGGCCTATTTTAGTCAAGGATCTGTTTACGATGACATCTGGAATAACGTATGGTGGCGATGGGGATCAAACAGAGCGAGACGTACGTGAACTGATGACGGAGCTTGAAGGTGGAGGCAAAACTGCTAGGGACCTTTCCAAAGCCATCGCTAACATCCCATTAGCTTTTGTCCCTGGATCACAATGGCGATACGGTTTCAGTCATGATGTATTAGGTGCACTTATTGAAGTGGTGTCGGGGAAAACATTAGGTGAGTTTTTGGAGGAAGAGATCTTTGAACCGCTTGGGATGCGGGACACCTCTTTCCGTTTACCAGAGGAGAAAAAGGGCCGCCTTTGCAGTTTGTATAATCGAAATGAAGCGGGTGAACTGATTCAAAATACTGGGATGGATAGGCATTATCAGTCGGATACTCTCTTTGAAAGTGGCGGAGCGGGGCTATTATCTACGATTGGTGACTACAGTCGTTTTGCGCATGTGATGGCAAATGGCGGGTCTTGGGACGATTATCAAATCCTTGGTAGTAAGACGGTTGGCCTTATGTCGATGAATCATTTGCAGGAAGCACAGATGGTATCCTTTAATTGGCCGTATTTAGCAGGTTATGGTTACGGTCTCGGTGTTCGAACGATGGTTCATCCACAGGTCGCGGGCAGCAACAGTTCCGTTGGTGAATTTGGCTGGTCTGGCTTAGCTGGCACCTGGGTTCTTATCGATCCTAAAGAGAAGCTTTCCGCTGTATACATGCAGCAAATGATGCCTAATCTAGAAGAATATCATCAACCAAGACTTCGAAACGTGATCTGCGGGACAGTGGGGACAGGTTCATCCCGGAGGCAGTGAGGACGGAAATGACACACCTTGTTCCTGTCCACCGCATCCTGGGAAATTAATGTTTGGTCTCCTCATCCTGAATAATTGACATTAGAAAATTCACCAATGTAATAAATACACATTTTCCATTCTATGTTAATCCACCACAACTAGCCAGTGCCACACGCATGTCTTCCAACAAAAATGAGACTGGAACAAAAGTGTTTTAATCAATGAAAATCCAAGCAATCATTAGCTACGGAAATATACTTCGCTATCGTTGTGTATTGTTTGGATTTTCAATTAAACACTTTAGTTATGTCCCAGCCTCTGCTGTCCCAAATCTATTCGTCATCGTAGTTGTCAGTGATTTTCCCCGCAATTCCATAGAATAAAAGCTTCGTGATATCTTCCGTATACGGGAGGATTTTAGAATAAACCTCTTCCTTTTGCATGTATTCTCGTATCATATGGATGTAAAACAAAATGGCTTCATTCGATATTTCAGGATCGACATACCCTGTTTCTTTTCCTTCATTAAATAACTCCAAAAGCTTTGGCAATGACTTCTTTTGATAAAAATCCTCAATGTAGCTTATCCCATTTGCATATTCTTTCATGAAATAAAGGTAGAAGTCTTCATGAATGTTTTCGGCAGCTTGTTTCTTATTGAAGATCAGCTGTTTAATTTTTTCAGGAAAATGCATATCGCTATCAATGACTTTCTGGCCTTCTTCCCAAGCCTCATCAATATAATAAATGATGGTTTCATGAACTAAGTTATCTTTGCTGTCAAAATAGTTATAGATGGTCACTTGCGATACATTTGCCTTCTCTGCAATCTCTGCAATCGAAACCTTCTGCACCCCAAAGTTCATAAATAAATCTAATGATGTCTTAAGAATTTCCTTTTTCTTCAGCTCTCGACGCCGTTGAAATCCATCCATATGCGTTCACCTCTCTTTCAGTTTAATAAAAAATATGAAATAAAACAAATCATATATTTCAAAATTATATTGCCAACGGTTAGGAATTTGTATAATATGAAATATATAAGTTAAAATATTTCATAATTTATTGTTTTCCTATTAAGGAGGATGAAGATGAGCGTATTAAAGGTAACAAATTTAACGAAGAAGTTTGGGAAGTTTACCGCACTAGATAATGTGAATCTGGAAGTGAACAGCGGGGAAATATTTGGTTTTATCGGGCCGAATGGTGCCGGGAAATCAACAACCATTCGCGTATTGTTGGGTATTCTAAAAGCGACAAGTGGAGATGTTAAGATTTTTGGGAAAGATGCTTGGTCAGATGCGGTTGAAATTCATAAGCGGGTTGCTTATGTACCTGGGGATGTGAATCTTTGGCCGAATCTAACAGGTGGAGAAGTTATTGATCTTTTCGTAAAACTTCGTGGAACGAATCATAAAAGCAGACGGGAAGAGCTAATAAAACGATTTGATCTTGATCCAACGAAGAAATGTCGGACGTATTCAAAGGGGAACCGCCAAAAGGTAGCTTTAATTGCAGCTTTCTCCTCCGAGGCAGACTTGTACATTCTGGATGAGCCAACCTCTGGGCTTGATCCATTGATGGAAAATATTTTTCAGGAGTGTGTGATGGAAATCAAACAGAAGGGTAAAAGTGTACTCCTGTCGAGCCACATCTTATCTGAAGTGGAGAAGCTGTGTGACAGAGTAGGAATTATCCGTCAAGGAAAAATGATTGAAACGGGTTCCTTATCAGAGTTACGCCATTTAACGCGAACGCAAATTTTATTGGATACGAAAGAGCCTGTCAAAAATTTGCAGACGTTAGAAGGTGTTCATGAGATTGTGAAAACAGAGCAGGGCCTCTCGTTCCAAGTAGATACAGAGGAAATGGATCAGGTGATAAGGCATGTTAGTCAATTTGGGGTCATTAAGTTGGAAAGTGCTCCACCAACATTAGAAGATCTATTTATGCGTCATTATGAAGGAACAGAAACTTCTGCTGATACGGGAGTGGGAGGTGTAAAGTAATGTCTGCGAATAACTTAGTTGCTAAAACTGGTCATCTTTCGCGATTCATCTTGAAATTAGACCGGATTCGCATCCCGATTTGGTTGATCAGCATTACATTTTTCACACTCGTCGTTCCTCCAGCCTATAGTGAGTTGTATAGCTCTCAACAGGAAAGAGATGCGATGGCAGAGACCATGCAGAATCCAGCAATGATTGCGATGGCGGGTCCTGCAGATGTGTTAAATTATACAATCGGTGTGATGACGGCACATGCCATGCTTCTG
Organism: Evansella tamaricis; assembly: GCF_019042215.1. Taxonomy (GTDB): domain Bacteria; phylum Bacillota; class Bacilli; order Bacillales; family Salisediminibacteriaceae; genus Evansella; species Evansella tamaricis. The sequence goes on from NZ_JAHQCS010000129.1 coordinate 3,821, forward strand.
ATGACAGCGGTGGTCGTTGGTTTAATGAGCATCTTATTAGTCACCCGTCATACACGGGCAGATGAAGAAGATGGCAGAATTGAATTGATTCGTTCTTTGCCGGCAGGAAGGCTTTCTTATTTAAATGCGACGTTAATCGTTTCTGTGATTACCAGTATTGCGCTGGCCTTGTTGAACGGTCTTGGTTTATACGCACTCGGGATTGAAAGTATGGATTTGGAAGGTTCGTTGCTTTATGGTGTTGCTTTAGGAGCTACGGCCTTATTTTTCGCAGGGGTTACGGCTGTTTTTGCACAGCTTACGGAAACTTCCAGAGGGACGATTGGTTACTCCATTGCCTTCTTGCTTGGGGCGTATCTGTTCCGGGGTATCACGGATGTCAGTAATGAATCGTTATCATGGATTTCACCGTTAGGGTGGGTGACGAAGGCGGAGGTGTATGGTGCAAATCATTGGTGGCCAATGGTATTAATGGTAGGTGTATCGCTTGTGCTGTTTGTTTTAGCCAATTATTTGAATGCCATCCGAGACTTGGAGAGAGGCTTTATGCCGTCAAAACCAGGTAGAAGAAACGCATCCAAGTTTTTACAAGGGCCAATAGGTCTGGCGTTAAAATTGCAGCGAACCGGCTTGATTGCCTGGGCAGTTGGTATGTATATCCTAGGCGCGTCTTATGGGTCAGTCTTTGGAGATTTAGAAGCATTTATCGGTTCGAATGAAATGATGTCTCAAATGTTGCTGCAAATGGATGGTGTTTCCATTGCAGAACAATTCTTGCCGATGTTAATGGTAGTCATTACTTTAATAGGAACGGTGCCTCCGTTAATGGCGATCAATAAATTACGTGGTGAAGAGAAAAAAGGCAGGCTGGAACATTTGATAGGAAGAGCGGTGTCACGAACGCAGCTTATGAGCGGATACTTGCTCGTTGCCGTTTTGAACGGATTTGTGATGGTTTCCTTAGGTGCGATCGGTTTGTGGTCTGCGGCATCGGCAGTCATGGACGAACCGATTGCGTTTGGAACGATCTATGGTGCGGCGATCTCCTATTATCCTGCGATTCTAGTGATGGTTGGTCTTGCGGTATTCTTGATCGGATTCGTACCGAAGTGGACGAGTTTGACCTGGATGTATGTCATTTATTCCTTTTTAGTCTTATATCTCGGAGGACTATTTGATTTGGAAGACTGGATCGGTAACATTTCTCCATTCGGACACGTTCCACAGGCGCCGATTGAAGAGGTGACAGCAGCTCCACTTGTCGTGTTGAGCGTGATTGCAGCGGGGTTGATGGTTATCGGAATGATAGGATTTAGGAAGCGTGATTTGGAAGGGTAGGGAAAGGAGGGACCTGGTCCCGCACAATTTTGTGAACGTTCACGAATTTGTCGGGGACCAGGTCCTTGCTGCTGGAGCAGTTGATTATAAGTTAATCACATTTCAAAAAAACTTTGTCTTTCAACTTTACACACGCGAAGGGCGAAATTTCGGTACCATAGAGATTTTCCTTTTTCTTGAGCAACCTTGTGAGTAGCGTTTTCTTTCCACTTCCTAATAGAATCTAAAGTATCCCAGTAGGAAACTGTGATTCCTGACTCTTCATCGCGAGCACTTTCTATTCCTAAAAACCCTTTTTGCTTTGATGCCAGTTCCACCATTTTATCCGCCATTTTCCCGTAACCTTTGTCACCTTCTGTACGCTCAGATGTAAATATCACAGCATAATAAGGTGGCTCTGGCGTTTTTGAATAACCGCTCATAGTACGTTCCCCCAATGTATTAACGATAAGAGTTTCTCTTTGTTTTTAACTCCTCACCTAATGTCTTATGCCACGATCTTTTTACGGCAGAACAAGTCATATCAAACCCATCATCTCTTCTTATGTTAAATCACTGGATACTTCACTTACCTTGTTTCCGTCTACTTTCACGATTTTTCTATCAAAATCCTTATGTAGTACAATATAATACCCTTCCTGTGTGGAGGCTTTTATGGAATCAGGCTTCACCTTATATTTGTATAAGAAGAAATTCATAATTTGAACGACAGTTTGAAAAGGAACATCGTTCGTTGGATCAGTATCGATTTCGTCCAGATTTATGACAGCTTCCTTTTCCTTCTCAGCTGGAGCAGAGTTGTTCGTTTGATCCAGTTCGGAATCTGTTTTTACTGGAGCGGGAGCTGGTGCAGATGCAAGTTCCTGTTTTTGCTCAGATGCCGACTCTAAATTTTTGACCGACTTACTTATTCTACTTAAATCCACAAGTATTTTTTGCTGCTGGTTAGATTGATAGGAAGAATGAATGACAAGGTTACCTAAATGTTCAATAATAGTTGCAAAGCCTAGTAAAAGAACACAAGTAACTACGCTTCCAACGATCCATACAATAGTGTAAGCAAAACCAAAATCGTTCCCCATGACAATCGCAAATAAAATCCCCAATCCAAGTTGGATCCATGCAATAACTCGTATTGCTAATGATATGTTCTCGCTCTCCATGATGACCACTCCTAGTAATATGTTGTATGACTATTAAAAATGGTAAAAAAGTATAAGTTTTTGCACCTTCGGTCTTGTCTAGCTCCAGCGCCTACTCGCATGGGAACTGAAAAAGTGGTGCTTTTCCACTTTTACAGTCCCTAAGCCACTTCGGAAGTGACAACTGAAGTCAAAGAGCGGACTTCAGTTTGTCATTCCTCCACTGCCCTACGCTCGTGTTCATAGGCGCTTGCGCTTTTCTTATTGTCTAGCTTCAGCGCCTAATCGCTACGGGGCACTTCGGAAGTGACAACCGAAGTCAAAGAGCGTACTTCTGTTGTCATTCCTCCACTGCCCTACGCTCGTGTTCATAGGCGCTTGCGCTTTTCTTAATATATCATATCCTTATGGGCAGTGGTTGCGAAATAGAGTATTCCATCCGAGTAAATTGGATATTCGCTGAAAGATTGTTCGTTGCATCCCGACTATTTCGTTCCTCTGACTTTATTATGTCTAATTTAATACAACAGGAAGATTCCCCATTTGTTTAATAAATCTTAGAAAGTGTAGAATGGGAATATCATGAAAACATAGATAGAGGTGAGTTTATGCTTACACGAGGAGTAAGATGGAATGCATCGAAGACAAGGGAAATCTATCATGCCAATGAAACTTCAGAGCGGTTGATCGCTTATTTGGAAAGTTCCCTTTTCGATCATGGAATTGTCAATGAGAGTGCTGATAGTCCCAATGTGGAACGGGGATATGGGAGGATGGTTTATTACTTCGATAATCGTCGTGTTATAACAGCTGCTCCAAGAAAAATAAAGGAGCATATTCATGTTGTCCTTAGTCAAGAGGAGGATATGAGTGAATATGAAAAAGCGACAATTCCATTAGGCAATCAAGGAAATGATCTCGTCATCTCCACCGAAGAGCAGGTGGATGCCCTGATCCAAGTTTTAAAAGAGCGAGGCAACAGGCATCAAAGTGGAGATTCACAAGCACCTGTTACTAATCGATCGCTGGAAGATTGGCTTAACCTTCTCCTAAATGATGAAGTGGCAATGGAGCGGGAGAGAATCATCACGAAGGCAAGGGAGGAATTCCTGGCGAACTTTACAGAACTGGACAGTCTACGATTGGGAAAAATAGATTTACTGGAATTCAAAAAACGTCTTGATCAAAAGGCAAAAGTGAAAATCAATTTTCAAGGAGAAAAAATTAATATATGGGGATTCAGTGGCTTTTCCGGTCAAATGTTCTTCAATCAGCTATATAATATAGCAGAATACTTAGATGAGGTGGAGGAATTCACGAACGTTTTTTTACAGTCCATCGAAATTCCTAAACATGAAGACGAAGATATGACTTGGACGAGAGAAAAGTATGAATACTTCTGCACCTTCATCAGCGAAATGAAAAAGCGAGTTATTGCGAAAGGCTACCCTGCGCAAAAATGTCCATCCAATAAATTCAGTACGTTTTTCCTCAGTTTTTTCTGGGGAATGCAAGATTTAAGATCCTATCCGATTTTTTACAAAGCCAGCAGGGACGGACTCCACTACCTCGGGTATCCCATTGATGATGAGCAAGGGGATGAAAGCAGTCGATACCTTCATTTCGTCACAACTCTTCAAACATTAAAAAGGGAGTTATCACAATATACAATCGACGAAGTGACGATGAAATTCCTAGGCCACTTTTTATACTATGTGGTGCGGGTTTCAGAACAGGAAGAGACTGTCAGTGGGTTGACAGACCCCATGTTACAGGATGCTTTTGCTGTAAAAATTAGAGACGCTTTCTATGATCACGGATATAAAATCGCAAGTATGCAAACGACCGATTGGGAATCAGCTAATTTAGATGAGGAAAAAATGGATTTGTTAATGTGGCAATATAATGGTACGGATAGCGAAGGGGAAATGGTTACTTATTTGATTATTTGGGAGGATGAAGAATCTTATAATGCAGATGTTTATTTGGAAAATGTAGATGGTGAATTCATAAAGGGTACGACGATCCTGGCAGAAGAAGAGGAGGATTTTCTTAAAAGTTTACATACATATTTAAAGAAAACTTCAGATTTTAAAAAGCCGTATACGATTGAAGATGCGGTAAAGGAAACGTATTTACCAAAGGTGCGACTAGAAGAATGGTTAGAACTCCTTAGTGAAAAGCGTCAGATCATTTTATACGGCCCTCCAGGTACGGGAAAAACATATGTGGCACAGCGCCTGGCAAAAATACTGACACAACAATCAAAACAAACTCATCTCATCCAATTCCACCCTTCCTATACGTACGAGGAATTTATCGAGGGAATCAGGCCGGAGTTAGTGGATGTGAATAACACACAGCAAATCTCCGTCAAAGTTAAACCGGGAATTTTTGCAGAGCTTTGCAATGAGGCAAGGAAACCAGAAAATCAGGAGAAATCCTTCGTTCTTATCATCGATGAATTCAACCGAGCCAATACAGCCAAAGTGTTTGGAGAACTGCTCTATGCCCTTGAATATCGAAACACGCCAATTCAGCTTCCCTATTCGAAAACGAAGCTCGTCGTGCCTGAAAACTTCTATATTATTGGTACCATGAATACGACGGACCGGTCCCTTGCACAACTTGATTTTGCCCTTCGACGAAGATTTCAATTTATACCTTTTTCCACCATGGAAACAGAAAATGTCTTAAAAGCTTGGTTGCAGCAGCACCAGCCAAGTATGCTTTGGGTTTCTGAATTAATACGAAAAGTGAATGAGTTGATTGATGATCCGGACATTTCCATTGGGCACAGCTACTTCATTGGGCAGACGTTATCTGAGGACAAGCTCCAGCGTATTTGGAAATATCAAATCATGCCCTATCTGGAAGAATGCTTTGTGTATGATCGGGAGAAATTAGCCCAGTTTGAATTAGAGACATTACGAGATGTGGTGGAGGATGCTCCAGATGATGAATACTAAAACAGTGATTTCATTAAAGGAATATGAACAAGTGCAGGATGTCTATTTGCCACCGCAGACAACGAGAATACTAAAAAATGATTACTCCCATGTGTTTCATCTATCCCCTTCTGGACTGGATCATTATCATTTGACGGCTAAATCCATGATTGGGCTGGTGAATTGTGAAGACCATCTTTTTCAAATCGAACCGAAAATGAAAACCCCCATCATTTGGGACTGGTTAGCAGTGGCATATGACTTGAAATCATTGGAGTGGGATTGGAGCAGGGTAGGATTTGCCAGTTCCTTTGGGGACATGGAATGGGTAGTAAAGTCGTTTATAAAGGAGTGCCAACGAATCTATTCCCGCGGCATAAAGAAGGGAAATGTTCAAAAGGAAGAGCCGATTGCTGCAGTCAGGGGGAGCCTGAATGCCACCCAAACCTTTCATCGATGGCTGAAATATGATTATCGGTTCGAATGTCGGTTCGACGAGCTGACAGAAGATGTGAACGAAAATCGGATTATTGCGGCTACACTGTCGGCAATGCTTGTCCATTCCTATCACGATTCTAACATTCGGGGAGATTTGAGAAGTCTATTACAAATCTATGGGAAGGAGATAAACCAAAGCATATCTAATTTATTTGATCCATCCCTCTGGATTCGTGAGATTCAACAGCTCCCCCTAAACCGAACCAATGCCCATTACCATCGGGGGATTCAGTGGGCCTTTCTTTATTGGAAAACCACATCACTGGATTTTTCACTCGGTCATGTCCAAAGCCATTCCTTCTTACTCGATATGAATGAACTATTTGAGCTATATATTAGTAAACGTTTGACCACGGAATTAAGACCTTATGGGATTCAAGTGATTCAGCAAAAATATGATTATTTGGCGGAAATGGGGAGAATCCGGATTATACCAGATGTCCTCCTCAAAACTCCTTCCGGACGAGAGATTGTACTTGATTTGAAATATATTCTTAAGCGGGACGCCGCTTCCATTAACAGCAATATCTTTCAGATGCTAGCTTATTTAACAGCTAGAAAAGCAAAGCATGGAATTCTATTGTACGCGGGGGGAAAGGAACGAACAGATCACATAAAAAACAGCAACTTCACCGTTCATCAGTGGAGCATGGAGCTGGATAAAGAGAATGGAGCCGAACTTGTGGAAGCGAGAATGAAAGAACTGGCAGAAAGATTGGTTAAGTTGTGGTAAGTGGGGACGGTTTTTATTGGCAAACCTTGTAATATTACCCTAGTGGTGGCGTAGCTCCCTGATCAGGTAATCCTTCACTGCTCAGGGGGCATAGCTAAATCACCTGCAAAAGAAATCCAATATCGTTACAGAAGGTTCCCCTGTGTTTTGGCGGGGACCATTTTTTTCTTGGGCAAAACGACTAGTTGCTTCATTCCAAATAGGAATCGAAGGATGTTAACTCGGCGAATTATAAAATGATACATGACCATGATGGTTGCGAAAGAAACGACGATGAGGAATGGTAATTTGTATAGAAGGGACCAAGATAAGTCTTTGATCATAAATCCGTAAATAACGATCACTGGCTGATGCAGTACATAAAATGGCATTGAAGCTTCACTACCGTATTTCAAAAATGTATTGGAAAATGAAAGATATCTCTTTGAAAAATAGATGATGGAGAGTAACAACGTATAACAACTCACGATTCGAGTAAAAAAGAAGATGATATCCAACAATGATCCGCTGGCAGGAGGTATGATCATATACCAGGTTATGAGACCAACGGTAGAAACAATGGAGATGGGAAAAAGGTAGTTGATCGTTGTTTTCAAAACAGACTTAAATTCTTTCATTGTGAATAAATAATAGCTAAAAATAAAGATAAGTAGATAGAAAATAAGATCCCAGCCTCCTAAAGCAATGGTGGAAATGAGACCACTAGCAAATAACAGGGAAGGAAAAACAACGAAAATAGATAGTTTAGTGGAAAAGACCATCCTTGGTAATCGTCTTAATAAAGGTACAATGGCAATGGAAAAAACCAACAACACCAATAAATACCAGAGGTGAAGTCCATGGAAAGCAAAGTTCCCAGATTGCCCAAAATCCAAGTATATGCCATTAAAATAGGATGGAATAAAGTTCAAAAAGGAATCGCTAAATTGACCATATTGTAATCTTTCTATGTAAACCTGTGGAGGTGCTAAAAGGAACATGCCGATGAGGAGCGGGACACCTAACCGTAGGAGTCTCTCCTGGATAAAGCTTGATATACTACGTTTTTCTAACGCAAGGGACGTACTAATTCCGGAAACAAGAAAAAATAATGGCATGATCCAAGCCCCAAGGAAGAGAGAAGTAAACAATAATACCCCAGAATCAAGAAGACCATTTTTCACGTGCCACGGAAAAGGATTAAAAAACATCAAACAATGATATAAAAATACAGCTAACGTTGCTAATACTCTTATCCAATCTAAATCGAATTCTCTTGCTACTACTTTATTCAATTTTTTCCACCTCAATGTAATTTGTAATATTTGCTACTGTGGCGAGAACAGGCCCTCCAGTCTTAGACGATCAATAGATTCATATTGTTTCACTTAATTAAATAGAGTTACATAGGGACGGAACGTGAATGCAGGTTGTGTAAAGGTAAGTGGGGTCAGTTCTTCCTTACCCGTTGTGTTGACAGGGGACTATAAGCTGGCGATTGTGTTAAACCAACTGCTTTTTTGGAGCCAGTATGTGAAGGATTTTGATCAATTTATCGAGGGAGAGAGTAAGAGAGGTAAATAAGTTGACTTGGAGCCGTTGAAAGGATCGATCTACAAAACAGCTGATGAGCTTGCGGGCGAGTGCATGATGTCAATTTCGCAGAAGACGATAAGGGAGCATTTGAAAAAAAGAGAGATTGGAAACTGGAGAGAGGCAACCCACGATTTAAATGGGATCATACAAAGCAATACCGTGTGGACCTTGTCAAACTTCAGGCTGATCTTATCGAAAGGATATAAATTGGTCCAACAGGGACAATCCCCTTTCGCCAAACTGGGTGGTCATTGGTATGGGACGAGGGTGAGGTGAGGGAAGAGACAAGGTGACGACGTCAGCCCCTGAGTGACAATTAGCATAGCTGCGAGGCCAGGGTCTGTCTATTTTTACGTTTTAAGATGCGGAGCGGAATCTGTCACTGTCTCCTTGAAAAATTAAGACTAGAAATTTTCAAACGTACCAAGTCAAGTCTTTATTGCGTTGTAGACGTTATACTGCGCAACAAATTTCTTCATTTTTAGGTAGTTTTGTGAAAAAATATAAATGAACTTAAACGAGTTTTTTTGAGTAAGAACTTTTGGGAAAAAATAAACACCTCTCATTAACAGAGGTGCTAATTGGTTAATTATTTGTCTTTAGAAAGGTTTTTTCTATTTGGAGCAAGCGGTGGCTCCTCTAACCACTTAAATTGCGTCATTATATTGAACCATTCTTTTGTCACCATCAAGTTTTTCAATATTATCTTTTCATAAGTTACGGCAAGGTCAGTACGCATGGCAGAAGCAAGACCAGTTCCATGATAGGCTTGAGCTGTTTGTAGCAGGAAACCAATTTGATACATCATTAACTTATCTGAAAAGGGAGAATCCTGAGAAGTTGTGACTTCTGATTCCCAACTCATAGGTACAGGCAAATTATCTTTCTTTAATATATTACTTAGTGCTTGAATTTGGTTATCCGATGTTTTTTGCGATGATTCCAGAAAATTTCTTACTTCTTTAGATTGAGCAACTTGACCAAATCCAATTGAAAGAGTTTTTTCCAATACCTTCTTTTTTAAATTAAACGAAAGGCTAATAATTTCAGTTGCAGCTAAAGGCCGTTTGTCCCCAAAGTAGCCATCTAAAAATTGTTGACCTGTAATAAATTCAGGAGTTGCTTCAGGGTAAAAGTAAGGGTCTCTTTGAAAGTGTCCCTTTTCTAACAGTAGTTCAATCGTTTGATGGTACATTTTCTTTCCGTCATTATCGCATGAATCATAAAAACTTCTCAAATCTTTTCTTACAGAGGCACTGAGTGATGTCATGTGGCCCAATAAACCATGTAACGTTATAACGTGTAAGTAGTGTAAGCAGAATATGTCTGAAAACAATCTTTTTGTTCCCTTATTAAGGTCCGAGTCAGTAAACCCAATGGGTACAGGAAATCCCTCGCTTTCAATAAACATAGCTACCTGTTTCTTCTGTTTTGCAAATGTATTTATAGCATCTTCAAATAGTGTTTTTATTTTTTCATCCTCAATAATGGAAAACATATACTTGTTTATCATATCAACAGCTGTACCATTAACATATTGCCCCCACAAAGTCCCTATTTCAGCAGACGTGAGCTTTAAATCCTCTTTATCCATAAAATCACCTCATAAAGTATGTTTTACTAATTTTGATAGAAATATAAATTTCCTTATAAATAAAGAGGAAATGGAATATGAAGAGTGTATTAAAAAAGCAAGCAAAAGAATTTGCCTGCCTTTTTCGTAACCAATGTAAACGGTAATACTTGATGAATATTCAATAATTTAATTTAGAGATTCAATTGCATCTTTAACATCGTATTTAATCTGAACATGATATTGCTAAAGAAGAATGCTACTCTAAGTCCCGTAGTAATTAAACCTGAGAATAAACTAAAAAGAATATCCAAAGTACATCCCTCCACATTGAGATTAGTGTAAAATAATAACACTAAAAAATAGTATCTAACTGGCGAAGAAATTTATCCAGTAAAAATATTATTAATAATGCTTCGAAGTTAATAATCAATAAAAGAAAGGTTGTGCTTAGTTTTAACAAGCACTGCCATTTATAACTGGATCCTTTACTACACTGTACAACGATACTGGAAACAATCATAATTTTTATAAGGTGATCACTTTTGAAGGTGGTTGCCTTTCGTATTTGACATATACTATGCAGTTTTGATAGCTTAATTAAAAATAGTGAATTTAATTAGAAAAATAATACACCTCTTCTTTCTAAGGTTTGATACAAAAATAGCATGTGAAAAATCATTAATTTGTCAGAGTAAGGAGCCTCTCGGGCATTTGTTATTTCTGATTCCCATGACATAAGGACAGGTAAGTTATCGCAATGTTGGATTTTACTTAATGATTCAATATGTATATCTGGTGTGTAATGCTACCTGTTACTAGTATAAGGATACTGACTGCTTTCAGCCCTCAGCATTATTAAATCTAAATGTATAATTGTTTTAAACAGTAGAAAAATATACAGAGGTTATTTTCCTAGACAGTAATAATTTGTCATGCGTAACAAAAGAAAGAAGGCAAAACCAATGAAAACAAGATTGAACAGAAGAGGTCTTCCTAGAGATTACTTAAGCATTTATGAGACAACTATACTTCACTTAAGAAAACCTTCCATAATTGCATGGTGGTCCGTAGCGTTCCCGGGTTTTGGTCATATTTTGCTTGGTCATTATTTTCGTGGCATTGGTTTAATCATCTGGGAAATTTTTATTAATACGCATTCTAAAATAAATGCTGCGATGGTTTATTCTTTTATGGGAAATACACAAATGGCAAATGAGGTTTTGAATCCCAAGCTTGTACTTTTATACATTCCCGTGTATTTATTTGGAATATGGGATAGTTATCGAGGAGCAGTTGAACTAAATAAAGAATATAAAATAAGCGAAAGAAAACATGCACCTATAAGGAAGTATAAAATCAATAGTAAAGGGATTAATTTTTTGGATAAAAGAAGTCCCCTTTATGCTTTAATTTGGGCTTTATTTATACCTAGTTTAGGCCAATTTTATCAAGGAAGGGTATTAGCAAGTTTTTTTACTCTTCTATGGACCGTCCTTTTTATATATTTTTCAAACTTTATGGAGGGATTTATCTATTTCATACAGGGTAATTTTCAAAGGTCAACAGAAGTTTTAAACATGCAATGGCTTCTATTTATCCCTTCCTTTTATTTCTTCACGATTTATCAATCGTATACGGATACAGTTGAATTAAATAAATTGTTTGTAAAAGAACAAGTAGAGTATTTGGAAAAGAATTTTCAGCCCTCTGATTTTAGTATAAGCAAAGGGAGACTGGTAGAGTAATGCAAATCTTTGCAACCTTTGAACACTCAATGTATCTAGAAGTTGGAATAAGCGAACTTCAGAAAAATGGGATAACAGACATTTTTGCAGTGCCATTAAAAAAAGTAAATATTGAAGCTACCGTTATTGATTCTCTAACACAATCAGATGGTCGTTCATTTCTAGATTCTGGTTTTGCTTTAGCTGTCGTTTTATCTACTATTTTTGCCAGCAAAGGATTTCAATGGCAGTTGGGGGCTATTTATTGGGGCCTAATTGGGGCAGGAAGTGGTATTTTAATTGGGCTAATATTTGAGATTATATCATTCAAGATGAAGAACAAGGATAAAAAAATCAGGCTAATGAAGAAAAACAATCAGAATAATGGAGAAATCATCTTAATTATCAATTGTCAACAAAAAGATGTTACGTTGGTTTACGATATTCTTAAGAAGAATCTAGCTATTGGAGTGGCTAAAGTAAGTAGTGAAAAATATGACTTATAATTTACTTATTGAATTGCGTAAATATCATAGAGGTGCCCTACTTGATTTCTTCATTGGGAATGGTGGATACTATTCTTCCTTAGTATAATACCTTGGATTATGTGGTGGAAATTAGTGGATAAGGAAAGAATATTTGAAATTCTTACATTTGGATTTTTTATGGCAATTCTTGCGGCTATTTTAGATAATATTGGGAGTAATTTGGTTTGGTGGACTTATTCATTGATTCCTGTTGACTATTGTATTATCCCTTATTCCCTGTTGTTAATATCAATATTTTAAAAAGTGGAAAACATACTTACTAGCTAATATGGTTTTAGCTTTATTCTCAACTTTTGTTGGGGAAAAATTATTTGAAAGAAATGCACTATTTGAAAGAATTACTTGGAAGGCTATTCATTAAATTCTATTTTACATAGTCGACTGTGTATTAGGGAAGTTATTGATAAATAGCTTAACCATTTTAAGAAATATGTCTTTTTGAAACGGTGAAGAATTATAATAAGGGACCGTCTTTTGACGGCTCCTTCATTACAAACAAATTCAGTTAAAGAAAGATTCAAAAGTTTTATCTTACTCAATAGTCCACCTTTTGAAATTTTCCCGCGAAATAATGAACAAGATTCCAAAGGATTGTAAAGTGTTGTATTTAAAGTAACGAGTGCTTATTTTTAAAGAAGAATAACTAACAAAACTAAGTTATTTACTGCGCAGTACAACGAGTGGGACACGTTTCCCTATAAGTGATTAATTAATGAAATGGGAGGATTACTAATTCATTTAGTGATTACAACTAATATATCGAGAAATGGAATGAAAGCCGTCAAGTTGAGCTGAAACACTTCCACTGATACTCCTACATGCAAAATATGATAGTAGCCATTAATTGTATGAAACTAGGTGAAGTCGGCTGAACAATACCTAAGTGAGATTCCTTCATAAGGTAATGGATAGGTCGGGTGGCTGAAAAAATAATCATGGTGAGAATGTCCATTGTGACTGACGAATTTGCGAATGTACGGGTCTAGAACTGTACTCTTTCGAAAGACAGAGGATACAAATGTATCATGAGATACCGAAAAGTAAAATATTCGTTGTATGAAATTCGGGATAGAAAACAATGATTCTATAATCTCATAGGCTTAAAGCAAACACCTAAAATTATTAAGGATAGCTAGATATATTGGAACGTGGTAAGCAAGGAACTGTTATTTAAACATCTACTAATGGACAGTTGCATATAAGGTTCTTCCGAACTGAAATTGCTTTATCCTTGTGAAAGTAGGGGTACAGTACCTTTGAAGCGTGTATTGAACGTGGAGGGATAGCCCCAAGTCTTTTAATCCAAAACTAAAATCTAAATAGATGAAGTTCAAAGGATCGGGTAGGAACGTGGGTATAACACTTCTAGGGGGGTGTCCACGATTGAACGCTAATTTGCGATATTGGGAATATTATAACATGCAGGAAACATTCGATAAGTTATATGAAGATAGCAGGCATGGTCAAAGTTTTAGTAAATTATATGACATAATCACATCCGAAAGCAATATCCTTCTAGCATATAGAACTATTAAGAGTAATAAGGGTTCGACAACAGCTGGTACTGACAACTTTATCATTGATAACTATAAAGTTATGCGTAAAGAAGACTTTGTAAAACACATAAAGAATCAATTGAAAAATTATAGACCAAAAGCAGTTAGAAGGGTTTATATTCCTAAACCCAACGGTGACAAGAGACCTCTTGGAATCCCATCTATGCTGGACAGGTTGATTCAACAAATGATAAAGCAAGTCATTGAGCCTATTTGTGAGGCGAAGTTTTACAAACATAGCTATGGATTTAGACCATTAAGGAGCACACATCATGCGATATCCAGAACTATGTCGCTAATTAATAGAAATAAACTTCATTACTCTGTGGATATTGATATAAAAGGATTTTTCTATAATGTTAATCACTCGCTATTACTTAAACAACTATGGAATATTGGAATTAGAGATAAAGTGCTTTTAAAAATAATATATAAAATACTTAAAACGCCAATAAAAGGAGAAGGAATACCCTTGAAGGGAACACCGCAAGGTGGAATTCTTTCACCCTTATTATCAAACATAGTGCTGAACGACTTAGACCAATGGGTGGCAGGACAATGGGAAAACTTCATAACAAAACGTACGTATTCCCATAATCATAGTAAGTGTAATGCATTAAGAAACACTTCTAAAATGAAAGAAGGGTATATAGTAAGATATGCAGATGATTGTGTGCCACGAAAGCATCCAAAGTGTGCGTAAGCACATGAGGAGGCTATGCTGCACTTAAGATGAGAGTAGGCCTCTCGCAATCGCTATACAGGTAGAGATTGCAAACCACCTTAAGGTGCTGTAGTCAAAAGCTATGGTATTGAGCGTTAAGGAAAAGGCAGAACACAAGATTCTGTCAGGTACATATTAAGGAGACGAAAACCATTGAACCGCTGAAGAAGTATCGAAAGCGTAGTGATGTCATCAAAACTGAGGGGGAGTCGTTAACTCAGGATAAGTTCGGAGGAAACCTGTTTACTGTCCGTTCGGTGACCGGTATAAAGGCGGCGTGAACTTAATATAGGCTTGAGTGTGGAACGTGGGAACCTACGACATGGATGCTAAGGGAGAAATTCAAGTGGAAGCCCCACAAGAATCAGAGTACCAATGCCATGTATAGGGGCGGAATAACCCGTAGTAGTTATGAAACCTCCTAACGGAGGTGGAGCAAAGGGGTTATATTATTCAGTTTTATAAACAAGTCAACCATCAAATTGGGAGGAACTTATGCATAAAACAAAGCCGTATGTGATATCTAAAAAGATAGTATATGAAGCCTTTACAAGAGTTAAAGCAAATAAAGGGTCAGCAGGAATTGATGAGCAATCCATAGAGGAATTTGAAAGAAACTTAAAAGACAATCTTTATAAAGT
The DNA here is from genome assembly GCF_019042215.1 of Evansella tamaricis. Taxonomy (GTDB): domain Bacteria; phylum Bacillota; class Bacilli; order Bacillales; family Salisediminibacteriaceae; genus Evansella; species Evansella tamaricis. Next base: position 18,824 of record NZ_JAHQCS010000129.1, read on the forward strand.
CTGGAACAGAATGTCATCCGGAAGTTATTTTCCTCCAGCAGTCAAAGCGGTAGAAATACCAAAGAAAGCAGGAGGCACGAGGACATTAGGAATACCGACAGTTTCCGATAGAGTTGCACAAATGACAGTGAAATTATATTTTGAGCCTTCGGTAGAACCATTCTTTCATGAGGATTCCTATGGATATAGACCAAATAAAAGTGCCATTCAAGCAATAGAAACAACTCGAAAAAGATGCTGGAAGTACAATTGGGTACTTGAATTTGATATCAAAGGTCTGTTTGATAATATAGACCATGATTTACTGATGAAAGCAGTGGAGAAGCATACAGACGTAGAATGGGTAAAGTTATACATTAGAAGATGGTTAACAGCACCATTTCAAACTAAAGATGGTTTGAAAGAACGTACCTCCGGCACACCGCAAGGTGGTGTCATAAGTCCGGTGCTAGCAAACTTATTTCTACATTATGCTTTTGATAAATGGATGGCTATTAATCTCCCATCCAATCCATTCGCAAGGTATGCAGATGATGCAGTCATCCACTGCAAGACTGAGGATGAAGCAAGGAATGTGCTCAAATCCTTAAGCCAGAGAATGAACGAATGTAAACTGGAACTCCATCCTTCCAAGACGAAAATTGTATATTGTAAGAATGCGGACAGGAAAGACGACCATGAAAACATAGCGTTTGATTTTTTGGGATACACGTTCAGACCAAGGCTTTCCAAGAACAGGTGGGGAAAGCATTTTGTGAACTTCACACCAGCCATCAGTAACAAATCTAAGAAATCAATTCAGCAAAAGGTGAGAAGTTGGAAATTACAACTAAAGGTTGATAAAGAGCTCACAGACCTATCAAATATGTTTAACTCAGTAATTCAAGGGTGGATTAACTACTATGGAAAATTCTACAAATCCGAAATGTACTCCTCTTTAAGGCACATCAACAAAGCCTTAATTATGTGGGCGAGAAAGAAATATAAAAAGCTATCTCGTCACAAGAAAAGAGCAGAATATTTTCTTGGCAGAATTTCTAAACAAAATCCCAAACTCTTCAAACATTGGGATATAGGTATCAAACCTACAGCTGAATAATGGGAGCCGGATGAGCTGAGAGGTTCAC
>NZ_JAHQCS010000130.1 GCF_019042215.1 Evansella tamaricis
AATACAAAGCGAAATGGTATGGTAAAACAATCGTGAAAATAAGCAGATGGTTTCCGTCTAGTCAAATATGTTCCGATTGTGGACATCAAGATGGCAAGAAATCTCTTGAAATAAGGGATTGGACTTGTCCTGTTTGCAACGAACATCACGATAGAGATATAAATGCCAGCAAAAATATCCTAGCCGAAGGTTTAAGAACCTTAGTTTTGGCTTAAACAAAAAAATAGAACCGTAGGAATCTACGGGGATAGCTTGGTCAATAAGAGAAACCTCTGTTGGCAAAGAAATACGCTAACAAGTACGCTCTATTCCCAAGAATCTCCCACTTCTAACAACCCGAAAGGGTGTTAAGTGGTGAGTAGTTCAACCTTTTATTAACTCCTGACATTTCTATGGTTGGATATATGAGAAATAATAAAACAGGAGCTGCTTTGTATAATTTATTTCATACCTACTGTTTACCAGCAATCATGATAATTTCTGGTGTTCTATTCACTAGTTCCCCGCTGTTAATGGCAGGATTAATCTGGACAGCTCACATTGGAATGGACAGAATGCTTGGATACGGCTTAAAGTATCCATCTCATTTTAAAGATACGCACCTTAACCTGGTTTAGTTTGAGGTGGTGCCTGCCCCCTGATGCAGTGAAGTATTACTGAGCTGGGGGGCAGCTAGGCACCGTTTTCTACTTTTAAAGGTAGGCTTTCTAATAAAACAATTGATTTTATTTGTAAGAGTTTGGTGGACTAAGCGTGATGGGGAAGATCGAGAGTCATGTATCCGACTATTCCTATTTACTAATTATGTGGCTTACGACAACTGTTTTGAAGAAGAATAGGAACATCAATGGAAGGTAAACAAAATTCCTCTTAGTCTATCATATTTTGATGATTGACAATACTCGTTCATTAGAATATAAAGGAAGTAATTACTATTAAAAAACACAAATTTGGAAATTCAAACGTACTAACGGAGGTTGTCTACCTGTTCAAATCCTTTGTTTTTAGACATCTTCGTTGAAATTTGGATGATGAGAGCGAGACTAATTCCAGTTGCAGTTGGACTATTACTTATTCTTGGAACGATTGTTTTTTTTACTAGGGACGGTAGCGGTAGCAGGAAATTTAGAGTCTCTGATCTCAACAACCGGGCAGTCATTACAGTACTAGGGTTTATATGGGGAGGATTTATTCCATTTAGGAGGAATTCTATGTGAACGATAAAAAACGAAGCTTAATGATTTTTTCTCCAATTTTAGTTGTTGGTTTAGGATTTTTGACAGCAACCATTGCTGTGCGGTTAATCAATGAATGGGCATGGGTACCACTAGCCATTATTTATTGGAGTACGATGGCATTTCTAATCTATCGTCATAAAGGAACTACTTTTACAAGTTGGCTGCAAAAGCCAAAGGGGCATAAAGGCTGGATTCTTTTAGCCTTTTCCGTCTCTCTCCTTCCTCTGCCTGCATTCATATTTGGATGGCATACATTAGATTCAGGATTAATCATCTCCCTTTGGATACTTACTTTTCTTATTAATCCACCTCTGGAGGAGGGCTACTGGCGTGGGGTTATGATGGAAATAACCCAGCATTGGCCTGCTTGGCTAAGTATCATCTATACATCTGTCTTTTTTACAGCAAGCCACCCACTGATGTGGGGAGTGTTTTCCATTGCAAATCAGAGTCCTGTCACCTGGGCTGCCGTATTTCTAATGGGTTTGGCATGGGGTACATATTTTTATAAGACAAAAAGTTTACGTTGGGTGATTGTTGCTCACATTATAGTGGATATTTTAAACCTTTGTGTTCCAGTGTTTTTAAATAAGTTTACGGGGATGTAGAGACTGTTCATTCATATGTTTTAGCTAGATGGAACCTCTATTAAGCTTACCCACTGCAAGTACAACTATATGGAGAGAGGGTAATGATGAGAAAATGTCCAAAATGCAACCATTCATTTAGTTGGTACATGGTTTTAAAATCCTTTTGGATTAACGAAATGTATTGTGAAAACTGTGATGCGAAAGTAACTATAACACCTTTATCTCGTATACTTGTAATTCTATCAACAATGGCACTATTCTATACATTTTCATTGTTTTTAACTCCGTTTGATAATTTTACTATTTCAATTATTGTTGGTCTATTTGTTACTTTGATCTGGATATTCATCACAACATTTTTTATTAAATATAAAACCATTAAAACAGAAAAAGTTTGAAGATAAATAACAAAAATACACAAGACTAAGAAAAGTAGAAGACACTGTTTGAGGTGCCAACACCCGGTACGGTGCTGTATCACCGTACTAGGGGACAGGCACTCATTTTCTTAGTCTTCCTTAGCTGGTTGATAAAAAGTTTTAACTTCCACACCCAACGTTAGTTCTTCCGTAACGATGACTTCTTTATCCTCATCGCTGTCATAATCAAGAGATTTTATTTTTCCACCAAGGGAAGCGAGGGGACGGTTCGTCTGCTTCTTATTAACAATTATTACAATTAGGAAGCATTGGAACTGTCCCTGTGCTTCCCTAGTAATCTTTAATCATTTTGCGTATTCATAGTGATTATCTTATTTGCTGTCATTTTCTCAAACCTGTGCATATAGTGTCCAGCCAACGAGAGGGCTATCAATATTATATAAAACATAGGTGATTAATAGCAATTTTGGACTAAAGTACTTTAATTTCCTTGTACAAATTAATAAATGGTAACCAAGGCCTGTAAGCGCACTTTCAGACCTTGGTTGCATTTTGATTGAAGATAAGAAAACGAATTAGCACGTTTTAATTGAGTTATTTTGTGATTGTAAAAACTAGTGATTTACTATCAAAACCATTTAGGAAAATAATTGTATCCCCATATTAGCTAATACAGCGATGACAAACCCTGTCACACCCACACTAATACCACTATATAGCCATAATTGTACTCTATTAAATTTCAAAGCTTTCGCTATAATTCCTATAACCCAAACACCCGTAACTGGAGTAAGAACTACTATGAAGAAAGCACCGTACTTCTCCAATCGTGTTCGCCATTTTCCTTTCAAAGACTTCTCACTGAATTTTTTCATAAACTTAAATTTCATTAACCAATCATAAAAAAAGTCAATTAGTGGGATAACCATCCAATTCCCAAGGGATGCCCAAAGAAAAGCATCAAACCAATTAAGTCCAACTGATAATCCTACAGGAACGGCAAGATATATTTCAAAATGTGGGAAAAAACCTGCAAACCATGTTGTGGCTGCTAAACTAATATATTTTAATATCTCCATCAAGCATTAGCTCCTTTCGATTTTACATTAAAATAAACTACTCTCTTCATGCTAATACAATTTGATTTAAGAAAAATATCTAGCTTTCTTTCTGTTTGTGGTTAATGTACAATAAATTCATTACTGAACACTTTGTTCAGTTTAATTGTAAATGATTGATCATTTAACAGTAAATCATCAAACTTAATAAAAAGTACGTTATGGAACGAAAGACAAAAATTGTCCGAAATGAGGGAGTAAAATGAAAGGTAATGAATTGGACAGAAGAGTATTGAAAACCCGCCAAGCTATCAATGAGGCACTATTTTCACTAATGGAGGAAAAAAGATACAATAAAATTACTATTCAAGATATTATTGATCGGGCGAATGTAGGGAGATCCACCTTTTATTCCCACTTCGCAACCAAGGATGAACTGCTGTTTAGCAGTGTGGAGGATGAACTGGAAATACTTAATCAATATATAAAGAGCTATATTGAATATGATGGGGAGAAACCTAGAGTGAATTCAGTAATGGAGCTCTTTGAACATATACAGGAAGACAGTAAGATTGTTAAAGGTTTATTCAAAACAGAGAGTGCTGACTTCTTTTTTGAAAAAGTTGAGATTTACTGGAATCATAGATTAGAGGAATACCTTCAGTCGAAGTTACCTTTAGGAAAAAATCCTAAAGTCCCTATAAAAATCTTAACAAACCATATTTCTAGTACCTTAATCAACTTATTAAAGTGGTGGGTAAACAATAATATGTCCTATACTCCTTCCCAAATGGATCAGTATTTTAGAGACTTAATAAACCCATGTATTGATTCGGTTTTTTATAACGATTCTACGAAGAGTTGATATATAGAGGCATATGAAAAGCATGAGAAATGGGAAGGTGCGAATGAGGTGCCTGACCCCCGGCACGGTGCTGTAT
>NZ_JAHQCS010000131.1 GCF_019042215.1 Evansella tamaricis
GACACTGCGAAGAATGAGCAGATGTCGCACTTGTGCCAGTGGTGAAAGGGAGTGAATTTCGCAAAAATCAACATTGAACGATAACAGAGCCATTTTTAAAAAAACAATATAAACCTTAAATGGTAAAGGCTTTTACAATAGTCATTAAATAGTAAACGATACTAAACGCAAATAATATGGCAGCAATTATTAATAGTAAATTTAATTCAAGAAGTAAGGCACCGATAAAAAGGAGTAAACATAGTAATTGGAACCAAAGTTTACGTTCTGCGACCGTTTCATTAATCATTTCAGATAGGGAAGGGGTTTCTCCTTTTCCAACTTCCTTTCCGTATCGAAAGGTCCACCATAGAAATGGAATGATTTTAGAGAGATAGGCCAAGATTGATAAGCTCACAAAACCCAGTACATAAAACAAAGTAATAGCACCAATAAATTTCATATTTAGTAGTAGTGATGGTTGAATAACTGCTAATAGAAATGTGATAATTGACGCTCCAGTTAATCCATAAACAAGCCCAACAAAGAAAGTAATTCCCTTTCCAGGATTCTTTTTAAATCGCTTCCTCTGAATCTCTTTTATTTGCAAAATAAATAGCACTAAACTAAGGGATAAAAGAAAGAAACTTAAATATGATAGCTGTAGAGCTTTTTCAAAAAATGCTGCAATAGCACTGACCCAAATTGCCCCATGTAAGAAACGAATGATCCATACTTGCCATTTTTCGGAATGGCCGTGAGCCAAATAAAACATAGGAAGCATTTTGAAGCTATACCCGACAATTAAGAACAAAAACCAACCAATTAACCCTGACCAAAGGTGCATTAAAAAGATAGGTTGGTGAAAGGAGATAATGGAAAACCGGAAATTTAGGATCATCAGAAGTCCCGTAAGGACGGTTAACCCAAGATAAAGCAATGCATTTCTAGTGGCCGAGATAACTGAGTTGTTTAATTTTGATAAAGATATCGTTTTTAATACATTATAAATAAATGAAAGTGTACCTATAATTGTTAAACTACCAAATATAATCATTGGTATTAATTGAAAACCAGTAAGTGAAATGTATAGACCAATCACACCGACAGAATAAAAGGCATAATGGAGAAACCCTAATCGATTACTATAAATAGGCCTTTGGGTAACAACAGCAATTAATTGATAGATTGCCCCCATCGCTAGCATCGAAGCCCATCCGAGTATAAACAAGTGGGCAAGTGAAAGGCCGGAAGGAAGCCGAATTAATTCGAGAGAGAATGCGGTTGGATTTATTGCCAATGCAATTGCAAAGATTAATAAAGAAAAAAAGCTTGTTATGATAAAGGAAAAGGGAAGGATAAAGGAATCATTTTGTTCTGATGGTTGTTGGAAATTTAGTTGCATGATTGGTCCTCTCCTTAGTATTTTGTTAGATGTACTTTTGCAGTGTTATCTTCTTGTTCTTCTATTTCATAACTAATATGGAGATCCTTCAATTCTTCTAATAAAAATACTGGTACCCGGTCGTTATGAATAATTAATGTTTCTCCAGGTTGAAGGAGTTCCAGTCGTTTCATTGTACGTACCATCGGTTGTGGAGGTTGTAAACCTCGATTATCTAAGAAGTATGAAGTAAGTTCTTCCTCCTTCAGTAGAGATGGTGTAACATCTCTTCTTTCTTTTTTCTTTTGGAATAACGAAAAGAATCCATTTTCCTTTTTAGTAAATGTTGTATTATAATGATTTGTATCTATTTTTTCTACCTCATTTTCATAACCTTTTGCTTTCATAATGGTCAAAAGAGGTGTTGGTTTAATAGTCGAATGGAGAATGAGCTTTTCTTCCTTCTTCAACGTTTTTACAGTACCCATAATTTTCTTGAATGGGTCCCGTTTGTTAGATAAGTCTTCCCGTACATCAAGTATCACTTTGTTAAACATCGTTATCCCCCTCACAAATGATCTATAGTATAAATGTAGTTGTTATCGAAGAAAAGTGAAGTGATACAAATCACTACATGAACTGTTGATAAAATATAGACACATTTTTAGTATAGATCGGAGTTATTTAAAGAAATTATTGATATCCATAAAATGTTCATAACTCTATCCAAATAAATAAAAATAATGTGATTTTTTTCACATTTTGAACAAGGGAATCTATGTAAACTATACCTATAGTCGTTAGAAGGTATTAAGATAGAAGGTCGCCAAAAATTCTAGATTAAAAACTTCTACCAGCGATTTATAGTTTTACTTCCTTTAAATAAGAACCCAACGTAGTAAGACATGACTGGTTCCCCCAAAACCAGCATGTTGCCAAATGCTAGCGTTACAAACCCAAATGAAATGCATGGATTTTCGTTCATTATGACCCCCAATCATATGAACGAAAAAAACTACTAAAGAATCTTTAGTAGTTTTTTTTGCATTCTTTTAGAGATAGACTATGGCTACGTGTATCAAAACAAAGAAAACAAATAGGAATGCAGTGTATTGGTGAGCTCGTCTCCTTCTGCCAGTGGCCTTTTGATTACGGTATAAGCCAGTGATTATAAGTATTAGGAACATTCCCCCGGCAATTATTCCTGAAGCAAATTGCATGCTAAAATAATCTGAGCGCTGTTGATACACGAAAAAAACGTGCAATAGTAGGAAGCAGGTTGCCACAACTGCCACTGGTCGATGGGACTTCATCCATTTTCTTGCAACAGTAGCAAGTTTTTTCCTAATATTTCTGTTTTTAGAGTTTCTAATCCATAGAAAAATAAAATACATACTAAAGTTCAGTAATATGGCAATAACAATTAAATATCCAAAAAGAGTAACAAGGGGGAACAACTTCTAATTCACCTCCTGGTTATGAAATAGACTATATCTAACGCCAAGAATAGTAATAATTTAGGCTCTGTTAAAGGAGAGTACTGAATAATCACTGCGTTGACAATGGAATTTCAAGAATTACTCTTCCTCTAATATAAAGGTAGTGATATAGTGATTATTTTTCTCTTCTTGAATTTCATACTCAAATCCCTTTGACTTCATTACTTTTAAAAGGGGTTCTGGTATGAAAGGAGTATGTAATACTAGTTTTCCATTTAGGGTTAAATCATGTATGGCATTCATAATTTTTTCAAAAGGATCATTCCTTGTTGCATTATCTTCCCGGACATCTAGTTCAATATAATATCCACGTTTGTTTCCCCCTGATTGATAATAATTTTAACTTCTCCTATTTATAGTAGGGAAAGTTACTATATTTCTCAGTGATGGAGGTCACGATGGTGAAACTCCTTCAAAATTGTGATTTATTTCACATGATTATCTTTTGGGATTTGATACATTATGTATAGAAAGAGATTGTTATGGAATGGAGGAGGACCATGGTTCAATGTGAAATACATCATGTTGGAGGGGATGATCTCATTGTTGTCAGTGGTGGAACAAAACCCCATATTGGTGCTGTTGTCATCGCCACGTGGAGTGATGATCATGCGCAAGTTTTTAGTCATGGACTACCACATCATAAAGAGGAAGATTTATTTAAAGAGTTAGCTAGTGTATGGTGTACAACTTTCCAGAAAAATGTGGTGGTCTCTGGTGGAATACATGTGGACAATGCTACGAAGGAAGATATTAAACATCTAGTGGACAAGACTTGGGAAAGTTTTTTCCACTTAATGGCTGATCAGAAATCAATTCAGGAGATTTCATCTTAATTGTAAAGTAAGGGTATTTATGGAAGCTCCGATTGAGCTGAATGAATACTCTTTTTTTGAGATAAGTATCATTAATTTGATAAGTTGTAGTAATTTATCATCTGCACCGTTGTTTGGTACAATAGAGATGTATTGAATGGAACGAAAGGAATGGAGGACTCCAATGAAAATAGATATTAGTGATAAAGCAATTAAGTGGTTTCAGGATGAACTAGACGTGAAACCTGGTGATGGTGTTCAATTTTTCGTTCGCTATGGAGGTTGTGGTAATATTCAAACAGGCTTTTCTTTAGGGGTAGTGAAAAAGGATCCAGAAGACCCAGTTGTAACCGTAACAGAAAAAGATATCCACTTTTATATTGAAACAAAGGATGAATGGTACTTTAATGGGAAAGACTTTTCTGTGGATTATGATAGTACTATAGATGAAATTCAATTTACCCATGATATTCAGGAAGACTGACTGCTGAATCAAGCTTACTATAGGATTAAATGATATGTAGAAAAATGATAGAGGCACTTGGAGGAAATGTTTTCTCCAAGTGCCTCTTTATTTTGTTCACAAAATTGTGCGGGACCAGGTCCCGCACAAAAAATTCGGGGACCTGGTCCCCGGATTTTTTGTGTATAAAGTGACATTTTTGTGAACGGGCATCGTTGTCTAATAACCTCTCCGTCGTTGGTACATCAACAATAAGATACTCTTTTTTGTCCAGCTAAAATCTGTGGTGTGATGAAATTCACAGGGGTGGTGTGAGAATTTGCACAGTGGTATGTCACATTGGTTCTTACAATGATAACTACAAGTAAAGAACAAGAATGGTCACCTGGAGAGGTCAAAGGAGGTACAAAAATGAAGGCAATAGAGAAATCATTTAATTCCAAGGCGAGTATGAACTCGTTTTTCGTAGTAATCTTTTTATTTTTTACCATGTGGATCGGCACAGGACAATTTACAAAGGTAGATTGGATGTTATTTGGATACATGGTTGCTTCATTTATATTTTTTATTGGAATGACAGTCCGCCTAACTTCATGGGTGATGCGCCCGGCAACACATGAAATGATTAAAAGATCAATTCAAAATATGAAAGCTAAGAAACGTCAGAAAAGAAATGTAAAGGCAATTATCAAAACGTTGATAGACAATATTATTCTTCAAAAATACATCTTTAAACGTGGAATTTACAGAGGAATTCAGCACTGGCTTATTGCCTGGGGATGTATCGGATCACTAGCTATTACCTTTGGTTTAACCTTTGGATGGATGCATTTTAAGTTAGTGGATGCAACGACATACCAAGTGGTTGTATTCGGAGTCCCAACGCTTAAAATGCATCCAGATGGGCTACTAGCAGGGTTAATTTTTGAAGGATTAAACATTACGGCAACTATGCTTCTCATCGGTGTAATCATGGCGATCGTCCGACGTATCAAAAATCATGATACCCAAGTTACCCAACGAGCAGAATTTGATTTAGTACCACTATATATTTTATTAGCAATGACAGGAACAGGCTTGTTATTAACTGTCTCTTACAAATTATTAGGTGGTTGGATGCATCCTCAGTTCCAACTACTCCATCAAGTTACAACTGTTTTATTCCTAGTTTACTTCCCATTTGGTAAACTATTCCACTTACCAATTCGTCCAATGGCAGTTGCTGTACCAATGAATTATCAAGAGGAACCTGGTATTGATACGAAAGAGTGTGTTGGCTGTGGAGAGCTTTACTCCAGCGATGACCAAATCACGGATGTACAAACGATTTTAGGGAAACAAATGTTTGATTTTAAAACGAATGACGGTCATCAACTTTCCGATTATTGTCCAGCTTGCAGGCGAAAAATTCGCGTGATGAGCCAACTAAATATGAAAACTCCATTCGGTACTTCAGCTGAACCAGTACAGACGAATAATGGCATTCACATACCAGGGTTTGGACGGGAGCGTGCGGAGACATTCTATGATGCTAAGGGGGAAAAATAAATGACACAATTTGTTGTTAAGCCAGGTGTTAAGAATCTTCAACATGACGGTGAAAAATTAATTACGACGCATTGCTGCTATTGTGGTATGCAGTGTGGGATGCATATTCGAGTAAATGAAAAGACAGGAAAAGTGGTGGGAGTTGAACCGCGCTATGATTGGCCAGTAACTTTAGGAAAATTATGTCCTAAAGGAGTTACGGCATATCAGACTGTAGACCATCCGGAGAGAATTACGAAACCATTGATTAAAAAGAATGGGAAATTTGTTGAAAGTAGTTGGACAGAAGCACTAGATCTCATTGAGAAAAATTTCAAGGAACTTCAAGCGAAGCATGGGAAAGACGCTCTCTCGGTATTTGGAGGAGTATCTATGACAAACGAAAAATGTTATCTCGTTGGAAAATACGCCCGGGTTGCACTAGGTACAAGATATGTGGATTATAATGGTCGCTTTTGCATGTCATCCGCTGCTGGTGGCTTTATGAAAACATTAGGGATAGATCGTGGATCAACACTACCATGGCCAGAACTTGAGCATACAGACTGTTTCTTTATGGCAGGATCAAACACAGCAGAATGTCATCCAACCACCATCCAGTGGTTATGGAAAGCAAGAGACAAAGGGGCAAAAATGATCGTAGCTGATCCGAGGGAAACACCGACAGCCAGAATAGCAGATGTTCACTTAGACTTAAAGGCAGGAACGGATTCGGCATTAGCCAATGGCTTAATGCACTTAATTGTAAAAGAAGGATATGTAGATGAAGAGTATGTAAATGAACGATGCAATAACTATGAAGAATTAAAAACATCTGTTGAGAAATTCACTCCTGAATATACGTCGAAAATTACTGGAGTTTCAGTAGGAAAACTTGTGAAAGCCGCGCATATCTTTGGCCGATCTCCAAGATCGGTAGTGATGTTTGCAAGGGGAGTAGAGCAGCAATCAAAAGGTGTTGATAATGTTTGCTTATATACTTCTATGGCTTTACTTCGGGGACAGATTGGGAAGTTCGCTTCTGGCGTTGCGACATTTACTGGGCAAGGGAATGGGCAAGGCGGTCGTGAGCATGGACAGAAAGCAGATGCCTTACCAGGTTATCGTAAGATCGATAATCCAGACCATGTAAATTATGTATCTGGTGTTTGGGGAATTGACCCCGCAGAAATGCCTAAAGCAGGGGTCTCCGCTTATGAAATGTTTGATGAAATTCAAAAGGGCAACATCCGGGCCATGCATGTTATTTGTAGTAACCCAGCTGTTTCGGCACCTAATAATCATTATATTTGGGATGGCTTTAAAAAGCTTGATTTCATGGTAGTTAGTGACTTTTTCCTGTCTGAAACGGCTGAATTCGCAGATGTAGTGTTACCTGCAACGACATGGGCAGAAGATGAAGGAACAACGACTAATTTAGAAGGTCGTGTGATTCGAATACGGAAAGTTAAGGATCCGATTGGAGATTCAAAAACAGATTGGGAAATTATGAAACTAATTGCAGAGCGAATGGGAAAAGGAAGCTATTTCAACTATGACAATGTCCCTCAGATATTCGAGGAATTCCGAATAGCCTCCAAAGGAGGAAAAGCAGATTACTCCGGAATGACATACGAAAGAATTGAAAACGAGGATGGCCTATTCTGGCCATGTCCATCTGAGGATCATCCTGGGACACCAACCATGTTCCAAGAGACATTTGGAACTCCAGATGGAAAAGCAAATTTAGCGGCAGTGGATTGGCAGGAACCTAATGAAAACCCATCAGATGCCTATCCTCACATCCTTACTACAGGTCGTGTTGTTTTTCATTATTTGTCTGGAACACAAACAAGAAGAACCGATTTTTTAATGGAACAATGTCCTGAACCATACGCAGAAATGCACCCACATCTTGCATCAAAATATGCTTTGCAAGATGGTGATACTGTCTTTCTTGAAACAAAACGTGGCTCTATGTCTGTAAAAGCGCGTATTACAAAGGCCATTCGTGAGGACCATGTGTTTATCCCATATCACTGGGGAAAAGAGCTGTCTGTTAATAAGCTGACGAATCCAGCCTTAGATCCAACATCTAGGATGCCAGAATTTAAAGTGTGTGCCGTAAAGCTTAAAAAGGCATAACTCAAGGAGGAACGAACATGAAAAAAGTGATGTATTTAGAATTCGAGCGATGTATCGGGTGTCGGTCCTGCCAAGCAGCCTGTCGAGAATGCGGCGGCCATGATGCGAAAGAACGTAACTATGTGGAGTATATTGACTTCTTTGAAAGCCGTCAAACATTTCCAATGATGTGTATGCAATGTAAGGATCCAGCATGTGCTAAGGTCTGTCCGGCGAATGCCATTCAAATCACGGAAGAAGGGGTCGTCCTTTCTGCGATGGAAGAGAAGTGTATAGGCTGTAGAAACTGTACTTTCGGTTGTCCGTTTGGAATCCCTAAGTTCGATTTCGAAGAGAATAAAATGTACAAATGTGATATGTGCTATGACCGTACGAAGTATGATATTTCACCAATGTGTGCATCCGTTTGTCCAAGTGATGCTATTCGATTTATTGATCATGATGAAATGATGGAACTTCGACGACGTCGAACACAAATGAACTTAATTGAAGGGAAAAAGCCTTCGGAAAATGATAAGTGGCAATATGTACCGGAGTTCTTCGGGGTGTATTCCGATTGATATTAGACAAATAGCTTAGAGATAGGGGTGGGAAAGATGTCAAAGGAATGTCCAAAAGGACGACATGGAAAAAAATCTAATCATGACATGATTAATCTAATGGATAATGTGGATCAAAATGACGACTTGAGGTACAATCGCCGAGCATTCATCAAATCTGCTGTGGGTGCGTCAATGGCTTTAGGGTTATCCACCGTTCCCTTCAGTGTTCGGGCGATGATAGGGATTGCGGAACCGGATCATGATAGAGTGGAAATAATAGATCTTGCTCGTTTACCAGAAGGAGAGGCCTTTACTTTTAATTATCCTACGGAAAACGATCCTGCATTATTAGTTCATACCGTTAAAGGGGAGTTAGTAGCCTACAACTCGGCCTGTACTCATTTAATGTGTCCTGTATTTTACCAAAAAGAAAAAGATATTTTACTTTGTCCTTGTCATAAGGGCTACTTCGATGTCTCGAATGGTCAGCCTGTTGCCGGTCCGCCACAAAGAGAGTTACCTCTCATTGAGATAGAAGTAGAAAATGGAAAGGTATACGCTGTTGGGAGGCAGTATCGCCATGGGTAAAAAAGTATGTTGGGGCGTCATTATTTTTACCATTGCAATCAATGTTGTCATGCTTCAATGGACAATAGAGGCCTATTTAGGAAGAGAGTATGAACAAACTTTACTCTACTCTGGAGTCGGGATTGTAATGGCATTCGTTGCCTTTTTAGCTTACGGACATTTGCGAAAAATAGAGTACAGTTCAGAAAAAAAGAGTTAAAATTTGGTTCATTTGGAGGGTAACAATATGCCACGAATTACAAGGTGGGAACCAGAAGATGAACAATTCTGGAAAACCGAGGGAAAAAGACATGCAAGTAGAAATCTATGGATTTCTGTTCCAGCATTATTACTAGCATTTGCGGTTTGGCAAATATGGTCTGTAACAGCTGCTAGCTTAAATGATATAGGATTTAGTTTTACTAATTCACAATTATTTACATTAGCCGCTCTTCCAGGTTTAACTGGAGCGACTTTGCGGATTTTTTACACCTTCGTCGTTCCTCTTTTTGGTGGGAAAAACTGGACCATTTTTAGTACAGCGACATTGCTGATTCCAGCCATAGGGATAGGAATTGCTGTTCAAAATCCAGAGACTTCTTTTTTAACAATGGCGATCCTAGCAGCCCTTTGTGGTTTGGGAGGAGGGAACTTTGCCTCATCTATGGCAAACATTAGCTTTTTTTATCCTAGAAAGGCAAAGGGAACTGCCCTTGGAATTAATGCTGGGATTGGAAACTTAGGTGTCAGTGCTGTACAGTTTTTAGCACCGTTAGTGGTAACAGTTGGTATTTTTGGTGCTGTTGCTGGAAATCCTCAAATATTACCTGATGGAACTCAAGTCTGGTTACAAAATGCAGCGTTTATCTGGGTAATACCAATTATTCTGACACTAATTGCTGCGTTTTTTTGGATGGATAATCTGCCAGGAACAAAGGCTTCGGTAAAAGAACAAGCAGTTATATTGAAAAAGAAACATACTTGGGTAATGACATGGTTGTATGTCATGTGTTTCGGTTCATTCATAGGTTATTCTGCGGCTTTTCCGTTATTAATGAGAACGGAATTTCCAGAAGTAAATGCTGTCCAGTATGCATTTTTGGGACCGCTAGTAGGAGCATTGATTCGACCAGTTGGTGGTTGGATTTCTGATAAAATCGGTGGTGCCGTTGTTACTTTTTGGGATATTATCATCATGATTTTAGCTACAATCGGTGTAATCTACTACTATAATGTCGGGAACTTTACCGGATTTTTAATTATGTTCTTAATTCTTTTTGTAACAACTGGAATTGCCAATGGCTCTACATTCCGTATGATTCCTTATATTTTCGATAACCAGAAAGAAGCCGCTGCTGTTATTGGTTGGACTTCTGCTATTGGAGCTTATGGGGCATTTATTATTCCGAAGGTGTTTGGATGGTCTATTGATACTACAGGTACAGCAAATCTAGCTCTCTATATATTCATCGCTTACTATGCAATAAGTCTTGCAATTACTTGGTACTATTATTCTAGAAAAAATGCAGAAGTGAAATGTTAATGATAATCGAGCTGGTTTAACTCATTTTGTTTAAAGCCAGCTCTTCTCTTTATTATTTATTAGGATAAGGAACAGGTATGATGAAAGTCCAGGAGTTATTCCAATGAGAGAATTCAGGAGCAAAGATCTTATATTTAACTTGAGTAGCTTTCTTTGCATCCTTTATTTCTGTTTTATGTAATTTTCCCCCCTTTAATTTCAAATGATTGTCTATTTTAGGAAGATCAGAATGAAATTAAAACCAGCCTAAAACGTCATATAATCTTCATATATTCGATATTAAAAACTGTATATATAGTGATAACATAATAGATACAGGAATATTCGAATTTAGAAGGTAGGTTTTCTTATGGAAAAAAAACAATTACAAATGAAAAGGTTCTTTAATGAACTGTCTGAAGAAAACCAAAATCTATTATTAACTTATGGTTTAGAGATGTCGGTAAAAAGTGGAACATTTCTTTTTTACGAAGGAGATTATCCAGAACATGTTTACTTAGTTCGCTCTGGTAAAGTCCGTTTAAGTAAGATGACGTCTGACGGAAAAGAATTCTCTGTTCACTTGAAGCAGAAGGATGAACTTGTAGGTGAGGTTGGCTTATTTAATGAAATGTCTATTAGTGTAACAGCTGAGGTGCTAGAGGATGCAAGCCTTGTTCGATTTGAACGTCATGCCCTTGAAGAACTATTTCGTGAAAATGGGGAAATTGCGGTTGCATTTATGAAGTGGTTTGCCCGTCATACGCAGTCTACCCAAGCGAAATTCCGTGATTTAATTTTATGTGGAAAAACGGGTGCTTTCTATTCCACATTGATCCGGTTTAGTAATTCCTATGGTATCACCTCTGAAGACGGGACATTAATCAATGTTCAGTTAACAAACCAAGATATTGCTAATTATATTGGTACAACACGGGAGAGCGTTAATAGAATGTTAAACGATCTTAAAAAATCAGATATTATTTCCATGAAAGATGGACATATTATCCTCCATGATGTTCAGTTTTTAAAGGATTATTTACATTGTGGGGACTGTCCAGTCGAGATTTGTACAATATAAAACTCAAAGGAGGATGACCCAATTGTTTTGGGGAATCCCCTTACATTCCTTTACCATTGAGTTATTGGAATGACTTCAATGGCTTCTCCGTAAAATGATTGTTCTCCTTCTTTTGTTATTAAAGTACAGGATACAATATCGCCTCTTTGATCATTAGAGATTTTTCTTCTTTCATACGTTAATAGTATTCCCTCTCCTAACTCATTTTCTCCATGAAGCACTGAAACCTTATGTCCCTCTAGGGAACGATGTTTTGCCTTGTTAATAAAATCACTCCATTTGTAGAAACCATGGTATATATAGATTTCTTTACCATGTTTGTCATAACCTATATGTGCACCTTGATCATCAACATCTCCTTTTATCTCATTAGTGATAGATGTGATTATTTCATTAATTGTCTTGCAATCTTCCATCGTCACTTCTTTTGGAAATTGAAGAATTAACTTTTTTAGTTCAGGTTGATGTGTTAATACAACAGGTCCCCCAGCCCGTTTACTTAGAGCTAATCTATAAGAATTTTGATCATATGAAAACCCAAGTGTTGATATATAACTAAAGAACATTTTCTCTCCAGTGTATTTAATAATAACAGAAAGCATCATGTACCTCCTTACATTCATTTAATAGATTTATTTTATCAAAGGTTGTTATTAATGACTGTGGTAGAAATCACACTGGCTAGTTTCAAAAGGGAAGTTCTAAATTTGTTCACGAATGATTTCATTCAGTGTGACTCCTATCACATTGGATGAAATATATAATCGGTAAAATAGATAAGGAACGTAATGAGAAGGAAAGAGGGAAGTATTATGAAATGGTATATACCTCGAGAGCATGGAGCTTGGGCAATGCTTGTTGTCCCATATTGGATTGGGGCTTTTGAAAGTGGGGTTCAGTGGTTACATTTAGTTTTGTTTATTGGGCTATTTGCCATTTATTTTGCACAAGCCCCTTTGTTAACATATATAAGAAACAGGAAATATAAAGATGTTTGGCCATCCTTTTTTACGTATTTAGCGATTGGATGTCTGTTCACAATTCCTATCCTATTTTTACATCCGATTATATTAATCATTTGCTTATTGATTTTTCCTCTTTTTATGGTGAATTTGTTTTTTGCAAAAATAAAACGGGAACGGTTATTTATAAATGACTTTGTTGCCATTGCAGCATTATCAAGTTTGCTATTTTTGTCTTATAGTTTAACGGGGTCATCTATTGATGAAACGTCTATCCAATTGTGGATGCTTTGTATTTTGTTTTTCACAGCGAGTGTTTTTCATGTGAAATCTCTTATACGAGAGAAAGGCAATCGGTTATTTCACCGAACATCGTTTATATATCATTTGATAATTGTATTGGTTGCCACATTGATTCACTGGTATGGTGCAGCAATTGTTTTTTTATTAACGTTTTTGAAAACCGTCTTTGTACCTAAAAAATATGTACAAAAACCAATTCAAATTGGCACTATTGAAATCGTAAATAGTACAGTTTTCTTTATCATCATCGTATTATTTAGATAGTAATTATTTTCATAAAGATGGAAGAGATCGAAAACCTATGAGGGATATCATGTGATAGGAGCATTCCTGTAATGAGTTATTTGAGGTTTGAAGAAAAAAGCCCATAGGTACTTGATGTCCGAGGATTCGAAGCGAAAAGTGACCGTTAATTAATACGATAGGGAGACTCAAAATGGATTACATTTAATATTTAACAATCAAGCAATCTACACCATTAACAAGTTTACGTCAACCATTTGTGGATATTTATTTCGCGAGTAAAGACAATGGTTAGAATTCCATCCATACAAACGGAAACGATAATAAAAGGAAAACCTATTGTGAATCCTTTAAATTAATTCATAATAGTTTTTTTTGAGAGATAAGTATATGATTTGTTATCTCTGTCAAGCTCCAGCGACGAGCGTTTTCTTCAGTGTGCTGCCCTTGAATCTACTTCCAGTTACCACAACGGACAGGACGTCCTAATGTCGGGCATGCCACAGGACGTGGCGTTTTGCCCGATGAACGGACAGGACGTCCTAATGTCGGGCATGCCACTGCGCTTCTCTTACTGTCTATAGAAAAAGG
This sequence comes from Evansella tamaricis, assembly GCF_019042215.1. GTDB lineage: Bacteria > Bacillota > Bacilli > Bacillales > Salisediminibacteriaceae > Evansella > Evansella tamaricis. The sequence goes on from NZ_JAHQCS010000131.1 coordinate 13,624, forward strand.
TGAAGGTTCACGTTTTCTGTTGAGCCTAGAGGAATGATTGACGGTAGCTTGTCATATAAAAAAATATAAGGAATAATTAGTAATTTCCTTCTTACTTTATTGATTTTTATGAACAATGCCATTTCCAATTGAATAACATACTATGAAAAATATGTTTATAGAAAAGGAAGGCAACAATATTAATTGGAGAGGGATGGTCATGTCAGTGAGAAAGCGTACACTAACAATTGAAGAAGAAAAATGTCTCCTCCATCTTCCAGAGAAACCGAATGGATATGGTATTTTATTAGTTGGGGATCGCAATCATTATATTCAGGGTGAAACAAGTTTATGGACACAGCACCCTACTCGGAAAAACCTTTTGGAAGGGTTAATGGAAGCAGGTTATACCATTTTTTATTGTGATCAAGGTGGAGCGCATTGGGGGAACGATCGTCTATCCGTGGTATTAGGGCGACTAAAAAGCTTGGTAATGAAGACAGAAATTTTAAACCAGCATATTCATATTTTAGCAGAAGGTATGGGCGCTTTATTAGTTTTGAGACTTATGACAGATCCAAGCGTTAGTGTGAGATCTGCTGTATTTATAAATCCATGTTTCTATTTAGACAAACAATTGGAGGAAGAAAAAACGAATCGTTTTTTTTATAAAAAAATGATACAGGAAATAAAATCTTCCTATGGTATTGAAGAAAAAGAAATTGAAGATGTATGTAAAAAATTAGGTGAGATATGTGAGAAACTTGATCCTTCAATTCCAATAAGATTAATTCAGGCTGTTTATCAGGCACCGTATTCCATGGAAAAACAAACTCGATTTTTTATTAAAGAAAAAAAACAAACTCAAAAGGATTTAGAGACAACTTTCTATTTACCAGGGAAAACGATCGAACAATTCCTACAGCCTATTTTAACCTTTTTTGTTAAATATGAATAATTAAATAAAATTGTTTAAAAACATGTAAAAAATGATCTTGCAAATTCTAGTAATTTTTGTGATGATAATAGAGTTTAGTACAAAGAAGAAAGTGAAAGGGGCACTTGTTTATGAGGGCATTTTTAGGTCTGATAATATTTGCTGTTAGTGCTCTACTATCATTCTTCATATTAGAGATTTTCATTGAAGGAATGACAACTTTGAAAGTCCTTTCGGCAATCGGAATTGGATTCATCTTAGAGTTCCTTTATTACAGAATAAAACGTAAAGGGAGCGTGCCATCAAGATGATACGTTGGTGGAATATAATGGCGATAATCCTTGTCTTTCTCGTAGTGGGTTGTGGGAATGATCAAGAAGAGACCTTAGAGAAAGCAGGGATATTGTTGCCCCATCCAATTGATGACCAAGGATGGAACAGTAAAGGCTATCAAGGGATATTATCTATTCAATCTAAATTAGGTATACAAGTTTATATCAGAGAAGATATACATACAAAAGAAGCAATATATGAATCGGTAGAATCGTACCATAATGAAGGAGTAAATATCATTTTTGGACACAGCAGTTTATATTCAGAATACTTTATGGAATTGAAAGATAAATATAAAAATATTCATTTCGTCAGTTTTAATGGGAACGTTGAGGGAGAAAATATTACAAGCCTTCATTTTGAGGGATATGCAATGGGGTATTTTGCCGGCATGCTTTCCAGTGAGATGACTAAAACAAATCATTTAGGAATAATTGCAGCATTTCCATTTCAGCCGGAAGTTCAGGGGTTTGTAGATGGGGCGAGTTTTCACTCTCCTGATGTTGAAGTAACAGTAGACTTCGTCGAAAGTTGGGTTGATACGAACAAAGCCCTTTATTACTATGAAAATATGAAGAGTTCAGGAGTAGACATTTTTTATCCTGCTGGAGATGGGTTCCATGTTTCTGTGGTAGAGCAAATTAAAAGTGATGGATTATACGCCATCGGATACGTAGGAGATCATATTGATTTAGGGGAGTACACCATATTAACAAGTACAGTTCAGCACGTGGAAAAATTATACGAAAATGTTGCCACTGCATTTGAACAAGGTGTTCTGCAAAATGGGAATGAATATTATGATTTTGCGGATGGGGTAATTTCTTTAGGTGAATTTAGTTCCATCGTACCAATAGAGAAAAAGGAGCGGATTGAGCACGCAATTGAAATGTATGTAAAGACTGGAAAGTTCCCCCATGAGCATTCGGAATAATTTTATAGGTGATAATAAAAATGTAAATGAGTCTCTTCATTTACATTTTTTTTCATGACTGTTTTTAAATTTGGAGAGGCATGAAATAGAAAGTTGCTTCCGTGAGCAAGGCACTTGTGCTTTTCTTATTTAACAGGCATCATGGACGGAGATAGAATTGAAAAACAGGAATCTTGACTAGATTCAGAATAAAATCCCGAAGTTAATAATTAAAAAGGAGTTTTTCATTCATGGAAAAAAATAAAGGAATACAAAAGATGGCTGAGAGGGTAGTGGAGGGATACAATGCAATCCATGATAAGGATTATCAAAAAGGGAAAAAATTATTGGAACCACTAGCACCTCTACTTCATCAAGCGGAACGGCCCAATGTAACGTTTTTATGTTACTTATCTATTGCGTTAATAGGTAGTAAGGATATCGATGCATTTTTATCAACTTATGAAGAATTACAAAGACACAAGCCTAATAATAAGAAGGAACTAGCTCTAAAAGATAGGGTTGATGAGATGTTTCATGAATTGATGGAATCACTGCAATCAAACAATAACAATGGATAGTTGGGACAGGAACAACAGGATAGATGTCCTCATATGATACAAAAGAACCCCAACTAGACAATTTATTCTGGGGAGATCTTGAAGGAGGGAACTACCATGCATCCACATACTCCAATGTATCATCATGGTTGGCATAGAAATCAACATGGTCCGTCCCAAGGACATCAAGAGCATCACGGACATCATGGTCAGAATACCCGGTTTGGCCCAGTTTTACCATTTGTTGCGGGTCTTGCAGGTGGAGGTTTATTGGCTACGGCGTTTACAGGGGCTAATCATTCAGCACCACCACCACAGCCATACCCATATCCACCTCATCCAGGACCACCTCATCCACCTAATTATGCACCGAACTACGGCCCAAATTACGGTCCGAATTACGGTCCAAACTATGGACCGCAATATGGACCCGACTACGGCCCTGATCACGGCCCGCAATACGGCCCAGGTTTTGGTCCACAATACGGACCTGACTACGGTCCAAATTATGGTCCACATTATGGCCCTAACTACGGGAGATAAAAACGATGAAACTCCACCTTTTCCGGTGGAGTTTTTTATTCTTCTACTTGAAAGTTGGGATTGCAATTTTTTTAGTACTAGGTCATAATATTAAGTATAAGAATCAGGTGATTAACTAAATGAAGGAAACACAAGGAGGAACGGTTATGCGTGCGGGAATTATCGGTATGGGTAAATACGTACCTGAAAATATTGTAACAAACTTTGATTTAGAAAAGAAAGTCGACACAAATGATGAATGGATTCGTACAAGAACGGGGATAAAAGAGAGAAGAATTGCTGCAGAAGAGGTGGATACCTCACATATGTCCTACCGCTCTGCTGTGGAAGCGTTAAAGGACGCGGACATTTCAGCAGAAGACCTTGATTTGATTTTAGTTGCGACAGTAACTCCAGATAAGCCATTTCCATCAGTATCTTCTATGATCCAACATCAGTTGGGGGCACATAAAGCGGCAGCGATGGATATCAGTGCTGCATGCGCAGGATTTATTTATGGGATGGTTACTGCTAAACAGTTTATTGAATCTGGGGATTATAAATATGTGTTAGTAGTTGGCACAGAAAAATTGTCCAAAATTGTGGATTGGGATGACCGAAATACTGCCGTACTATTTGGTGATGGTTCAGGAGCAGCGGTTTTAGGGGAAGTTTCCGAAAACCGTGGTATTTTATCTTTTGATATTGGTTCTGATGGAAGTGGAGGAGATCACATTCAACAACCGGGGGAGTTTCTCCAAATGAATGGACGAGAAGTATTTAAATTTGCCGTTCGTCAAATGGGTGAATCCTCCATGAAAGTAGTTGAAAAAGCTGGATTGAATAAGGAAGATGTGGATTTTTTAATCCCTCATCAGGCAAATATCAGAATTATGGAATCTGCTAGACAACGTCTTGATTTACCTATTGAGAAGATGTCCCGAACAGTAGACTTTTATGGAAATACATCTTCAGCATCTATCCCTTTATCATTAATGTACGACTTAGAACATGGTAAAATTAAAGAGGATGATTTAGTTGTACTTGTAGGTTTTGGTGCCGGTTTAGTCTGGGGTTCCATTGCACTCAGATGGGGACGTTAGTAAACGTATTGATTATAGAAAATGAAAATCGCTTTTTTGAAATGATTTAATATTGATTAATTGAAAACAGATAATTGTTTTGGTGAAAGGAGTAGTTTACGTAATGGAAAAGAAACGTGTCGTAGTGACTGGTATAGGAGCAGTAACTCCCCTTGGGAATGATGCGGAAACAACGTGGAATCGTTTGATTAACGGTGAATCTGGAATTGATAAGCTAAAGAAATATGAGGCAGGGACATTTCCCACTGAAGTGGCGGGAGAAGCAACGGAATTTGATCCAACAGTCTTTATTGATCCGAAAGATGTTCGTAAAATGGATCGGTTTACCCAATTTGCTGTTGCAAGTGCCTTAATGGCAGTAAAAGATGCTAACTTAGAAATTTCCGACAAAAATGCCCATCGAATTGGAGTGTGGATTGGTTCTGGTATCGGTGGAATGGAAACATTTGAAACTCAGTTTAGGAATTATGAAAAACGGGGACATCGTCGTGTGAGTCCATTCTTTGTACCAATGATGATTCCCGACATGGCTTCAGGACAAGTATCCATTACTTTAGGAGCAAAAGGAGTAAATTCTTGTACAGTAACGGCTTGTGCTTCAGGGGCAAACTCCATTGGAGATGCGTTTAAAGTCATACAGCGTGGTGACGCAGACGTAATGGTAACAGGTGGAGCAGAAGCACCGATTACCGAAATGGCATTTGCGGGATTTAGCTCAGCCAAGGCATTATCCACAAACCCGGATCCTACGAAAGCAAGCCGTCCGTTTGATAAAAATCGTGATGGGTTCGTGATGGGAGAAGGTTCAGGTATCATTATTCTTGAATCTTTGGAATCAGCCGTTGCCCGTGGAGCTACGATTTATGCAGAAATCGTGGGTTATGGTGCTACTGGAGACGCCTATCATGTGACAGCACCAGCACCAGCTGGAGAAGGGGCAGTAAGAGCTATGAGAGAATCATTGAAGGATGCCGGCTTAAGTCCTGAAGATGTTACGTATATGAATGCCCATGGAACAAGTACAGAATATAATGATAAATACGAAACCCTAGCGGCAAAAACCGTTTTTGGGGAACATGCACAAAAATTAGCAATAAGTTCGACCAAATCAATGACAGGTCACCTTTTAGGTGCAGCTGGAGCTGTGGAGGCAATTTTCTCAGTAAAAGCTATACAGGAAGGAATTATTCCACCAACTATGAATTTAGAAACTCCTGATCCGGAATGTGATTTAGACTATGTTCCAAACAAAGCCAGACATCAGGAAGTTAATGTGGTGATGAGTAATTCCCTTGGTTTTGGAGGACATAATGTGGCATTGATATTTAAGAAATTCCAAGCTTAAAGAGAATAAATAAATAGTATATAGATAAAATCACCCATTTTTTTGGGTGATTTTATGCTTCTGTCTGGAATTTACTTATTCTTCATTTTTTATTTTTAAAAATTCATGAAGAGCTTCTCTGTTTTTTTCAATATCCAATTGTAAGACTGCACCTGCATGATTGTAATATTCATCGTAAAATCCACCTTCTACAGGGACTGTCATTGTTTCAATATCTTCAATATTATTTACTAAAAAACTCCGTCCATAAGATATCATTTCCTGTGAACTGAGATTGGTTTGAATATATGGCTCAATCGAACCTAAGAGCTGAGGAATTCTCTGTATTCCTGAGAGACTTAGGACTTCATCTTTTAGAAGGGAAAGGAGCTCCTGCTGTCTTTTTACCCGACCAAAATCGTTTTGACTGTCACTGCGAAATCTGGCATAATCCAGTGCATCTTCCCCATCAAGTATATGTGTACCTCTTGCAAAATCAATGATATATGATCCGGAATTGTTACGGTAATACATTCGATTTTCCACATCCACTTCCAATCCATTAGGTGCCATAATATCAACTATTCGTATAAAGCTATTAAAATCCACTTGGGCGTAATAATGAACATCTACCTGGAAATTTTCTTTTATGGTTTTCCTTAGGAGTTCCATTCCACCTAATGCGTAGGAAGCATTTAATTTATTATCACGATAACCGGGAATGGAAACATAACTGTCACGCATTAAGGATACGAGTCGGACACTTCCTTCTTTTGGGTGATATTGACCTAACATTATCGTATCTGTTCTTGTTACTCCATCATTTTCTGCATCGACACCAAGTAATAAGATGTTGATAAAATCCAATTCTACTTCAGGAGGGTGGAACTGGATTTCCTCATCAGCAGGTAGGACACCATTCCGGTTTTGAATGTCCCTTAGAGAATCTTCCCTTGCTTTAGAGTATTCATTTTTCACCCAAGCTGTGGTAAGTAGAAGTACTAGAATCAGGAGAAGAAATATTAATAGGATCAACTTCCAACGTAGCACAGTGACAGTGGTGGTTTTTTTCATGGAATGTCACCTCTCGTTTTTATTCACTACTTCTTTCAGACTAGAATAGATAACGTCATTATAGACTGATATTCAGTAGAAAGTTATTAATATCCGACTTGAGACGGAGGAGAGAACAGTCCTACGTCTGTTGGATTGCTTATGGTATAAAGGTATGCTTAATCTAGGAACTAATTCAAAAAAATTAATTGGCGTAGGGTTAGGGAAGCGATACAATAATAGAGGAAAGGGACTTAAATAGGATAACTAGTTTCCCATTTCCTTTAAAGAAAAGGAGTTTTTATAAGATGAAAAATATATTCGGAATACTGATTTTAGCAATTGGTGTTATTTTCTTATTAACAAATACAGGTTTAATTGACTCAGAAGCAACTAGTATTGTTTCTACGTTTTGGCCGATTTTAATTATACTTATTGGATTGAAAGTATTATTTGAAGGTTTTGTAATTTTCTTACAAAGTTTAAAACGGGATCGGTGGCATGTTGGTAAATTCATTTGGGGTGTATTAATTACTGCTGTGGGCACAGTTATCCTTGGAAATAATGCAGGCTGGTTTACCTTTAGTGTTTCAGATTTATGGAGTTGGGTTTGGCCAGTCTTAGTTATTTATATTGGTTTTAAAGTTATTTTCGATAGAGATAGTAATGTTGTCATCCATCTTGGTGGTGACAACGAAAAAGGAAAAAAAAAGAATTTAAATCATGATTTTTCGTCTAGTGGTAGCCATTCGTATAAAAATAAGTCCTTTCGCAATAAGCGCAAAAGATATCACTCTTGGGTGGGAGAAATTCAATTAGGCCGACAACCTTTTGAAATAGATGGTGCCGATATTTCCCTTTGGATAGGAGATGTTACGGTAGATTTATCAAAGGCCATTCTAAAAGAGGGAGAGAATTTCATTGATGTCAGATGCTGGATTGGTTCTGTTGACATACTCGTCCCAAAGGATATGGCAGTAAAAGCTGTTGCTGATGTTAACTTAGGGGAAGTGACCTTGTTTGATGATTCCTATTCTGGAACTGGTAAAAACGCCACTTATACAAGCCCTAATTTTCATGAAGCAGAGCAAAAAGTTATTCTTGTCGTCAATTTAAATATTGGAGATGTGGAGGTTTTGACCGTTGGCTAAGGTAAAACCTCTCCAAAAAAAAGTAAACAATAGAAACAAAGGTTTAAAGGGGATTGTCTGGGACCTTCTTAGACTTCAGATTAAAATAACGGTGACAGCATTCCTATTATCTTTCTTTCTCTTGTTTAGTTTCCAATCTTTTTATATTTATCCATCCAATGGAGACTTGGCATCACTTATATTTGGCTTACCACTTACCAACCCCCTTATATATGGAATGATATTGCTTGTTTTAGCAGTAATCTATTTGTTTACGGCATGGTTTTTTTCCTACACATATGGGGCATCCATAAAACGGACAATCACATACCTTACTCATCAACTAAAACAGTTTCAAAGGGGAGCGTTTGGAAAAACTGTTCAAGTCACAAGGGATGATGAGTTAAAAAAACTAGGGGATCAGATTAATGAATTAACGAATGATGTGGAGCAACAAATCGTGTCCATGAGAAGAGTACTAAATGAAAATGCAACCCTTATTTCCGAGGCAGAACGTGCTGCAAGTTTGGAGGAACGACGAAAATTGGCACGGGATTTACATGATGCTGTCAGTCAGGAACTATTTGCCGTATCCATGTCTTTAGGTGCAATGCCGAGATTAATGGATAAACATCCTGATAAAGTTAAGAGTTTGTTTCAGCAAACAGAGAAAATGGTTCACCATGCACAACAGGAATTACGGGCTCTTATTATGCATTTACGACCGGTGACATTAGATGGGAAAGGTCTTAAACAAGCAATTGAAAGTCTATTTGAGGAACTAAAACGGAAACATCCTACATTAAAGGTTGAATGGAGTTTAGAGGGATTTCCTGAGTTGGACCCAGGTGTGGAAGAACAATTATTTCGTGTTATTCAAGAAGGTATTTCAAATTCCCTCCGACATGGAAATCCAGGGAAATTAGTTTTTTCGTTTGCAAATAAAGGTGATCGTTTGCTTTTAGTATTAGAGGATGACGGTTTAGGTTTTGACATGGAACAATTGCAGAAAAAACAAAATGTCAGTTATGGGTTAAAGACCATGAAGGAAAGAATTGTTGAACTTGGCGGTCATTTTTCCATTTTATCGTATCCGAAGAAAGGTACTAAATTGGAATTTCGTATCCCAATTGTCAAAGGTGATGAGGAAAAGGAGGAAAATAAGGATGAATGATACGATAAAGGTATTGGTTGTTGATGATCATGACATGGTTAGGATGGGATTAGTTACTTACCTTAGCGTGGAGGATGATATTGAAGTAGTTGGGGAAGGCAGTGATGGGTTTGAAGCGGTTCAAAAGGCTAAAGAGCTGTCTCCAGATGTTATTTTAATGGACTTGCTCATGGATGGGATGAACGGAATAGACGCCACGAAGAAAATTATGGAGGAAATGGATAACATTAAGGTTATTGTTCTGACCAGTTACCTCGATGATGAAATGCTATTTCCAGTGATGGAGGCAGGAGCATTTAGTTATCTCCTAAAAACATCGAGCGCAACAGAAATAGTAGATGCCATTCGAAAAGCGAAAAAAGGAGAACCCACTTTCCAAGGGAAAGTTACACAAAAAATGTTTCAGCATATGCATTCTAAACCAAAACATGATGAACTCACAAATAGGGAAAAGGAAGTTTTGGCTCTCATTGGACAAGGGAAAACGAACAAGGAAATTGCAACGGCTCTATTTATTGGAATAAAGACAGTCAAAACACATGTCAGCCATATCTTGGCGAAATTAGAATTAGAAGATCGTACCCAAGCAGCCATCTATGCCAACAAACATCACCTTACATAAGGATAGAAAATAGTATATATTTCAAAGGGACATTTACCATCGTGTAAATGTCTTTTTAAAATGTAATTTATATGTTTTCGGGTAGCCAAAGGACATGGGGTTTTGCCCCGATTGAAGGACAAACAACAGAGTATTAGCTAGTAGAGGAAGAGGTAGCACCGCTACGGGGCACTTCGAATAACCATTGTTGTGCGCAATACTTTCCTTCTAGCATAGCATAATATATACATTGAAAATTGAGATAAACCATTGTTTGCTTTTTCCTTTTATATTCTAAGTAATTGTCATGAAATGGAGGTACTCCATATGGGATTAATTAATTCAAGTGTTTGGTTGAAACGGCTTTACGAAGTGTCCGCAGAAAGTGAACCATTAAATGTTATAAAATTCTCTAAGCTGATGGAACATTTTCCAGACTGGAGTAAAGAAGAATGGCTTCACTATCTCTATACACAAGGGATGTTACCTATATCGAAGGATACTCAGGATATCTGGAGAAAGTGGCAATCTAATAATCCAGTTTTAGGTCTGTCAAAAATATTTCAACAGTGTAAGGAATATTTAAAAGGTCCGGATGTGGATATTTTTTTGTTCCCAATTAATGAGAACAGCCACTGGTTAATGGAAGGTATGGGTGGAAAAAATGGAATTACCTTTCCAAATGTCATGTTTCTCTTTTTTCATGGAGAAGTAACCCAAAAGGAAAAGCAAGCACTAATGATTCATGAGTACCATCACATCTGCCGATTACATCATCATGGTCACACAGAAGATTCGGTTTCTCTATTAGAGTCCATTGTCATGGAAGGATTAGCAGAGTGGGAAGTAAAAAAGCAGATTGGGTCTGAATATTTAGCCCCATGGGTGAAGTTATATAGTAATGAATTTTTGTGGAAGTGGTGGGAAAGGGTCATTCAAGAAAAGATAACACTTCGTGGGAGGAAACGTCACACAGCATATATGTATGGTGGTAAGTATGGATTTCCGAAATGGTTAGGTTATAATATTGGTTTTCGAATGGTAGAGTCTTTTGCAGAAAAGAATGATAATTTGAATTCATTAGAGTTAGTACAAATGCCAGCAGAGAAAATCCTTCATGAATCATTTTTTTCTGATCGGTAGGAGTTATAAGACAAAAAGACCCTGTTCATTAATTTCGGAATAGTTCAAAGGGTAGTCCAAGTCATTGTTCTTTTTTAGCTGTCTCCTGTCATAGTTTAGAATAAATAGTTCTACTGGACAAGGGGAAGGGAGGGATAACTCTTGATTTATCGATTTTTTATTCTTTTTATAGGATTCGGATTTGCAGTGATAGGCGGGGTCAGTATCGTAGCCTATTTAAATCTGTTGACAGTTGGTTATTCTATAGCAGAATATTTGCTGTTTTTAGTAGGTCGTTTAGAGTTATACCTATTTCTCCTTGGGATTCTCCTTGTCTGGGGAATGATTTATCTACCTTTTAAGATGAAATGAGTAAAAGAAAATAGCAATCGTGGAATAAACTGGTTTTCTCCTGCCCATACTGTTGTTAAAAAGAACGTGTAAGGGGGTTTAAAAAGCATGCTCCATATGCGGGATGTATGGGTAAATTGGTTTGAAGGAGAAGAGAACGGATATAACGTTTGCGAGTTTTTTGAATGGCGTAAGGAAGATCGGATAGAATTGTTAGATCAGGTGGCGGTTGTCAAAATTCATGAAAATTTGTTTGACTATATTGAAAATTCATTGCAAGAGTTACCGGAAGAGCTATTAGCGGATGTATATAAACAAAGTTATATACGGAGAAAAAGCCAGCGGGTGGAACTGGAATATTGTTTTTTAGCAACCGATGGAAATCGAACCATAGTGGTAGATACGATTGGCTATCATACACCGGTGAGAAAAAGTCGATTAGTACCAAGGCAGGAACAACAACTATTGGAATTAGTTTCTGGAGAACCTCCAAGGGAATACTATATGGATTATCTTGATTGTGAAAAGCAGTATCATATCCTTTCACCGGACCCTGCTTTAATGAAAGGCTTAATACGGAAAGAACGACAATTAAAGCAGATTCTCTTTATGGCACTTGATCAACTTTATCATGATGCAGAAGAGGCAGAAATACGGTACTGGTATACGGAATGGGCTCCTGATAAATACTTGGAGATTCAACAAATGAATTTTGAAGAAGCTTGGAATGCTTTGTATAGAGATATACAAGTTAGTTGGTCAAAAAAACATGAGGAATATTGCTTAACCATGATTAAAGGACAACCTTTTTTCGAGAAATTGTGGGAGTTACAACAGCAAGATGACAATGTGAAAAAAAATGTCCGTTAAGTTAGGATTATTAGTTTTACATAAACAGTGTTTTAAATGGGCTGTTTTCAAAGGAAAATAACGAGAAAAAATAGTGGTTACTTTGGAGACGGTTATTGGTTCATGGAACATCCTTTGGATGTTCCATGAACTATTTTTTTTGGAACTGTAATTAGGTTTATCTTTTTCGACCTAATCCCATGGCACGTTCTGCTTTTTTTAACATTTTAGTTGCAGCAGCCTGGGCCTTTTCAGCACCTTGGTCGAGGATGATATCCAATTCCTCCGATTCAATTAACTCATAATATCTTTCCTGAATCGGTTTGATGGTAGTGACAACCACTTCGGCAACATCCCCTTTAAACTCCCCGTATCCTTTCCCTCTGTATTTTAATTCTAACTCTTCAATGGAGACACCAGAGCACAGACTGTAGATGGAAAGCAAATTGGCAACCCCAGGTTTTTCTCCTTTGTCATAACGGACTTCATTATCAGAATCTGTAACGGCACTCTTAATCTTTTTAATTATTTGCTTTTCGTCATCTAACATGGAAATAAAGCTTTTGGTGTTTGGATTTGATTTACTCATTTTTTTCTCAGGTTCCGTTAATGACATAATCCGTGCGCCTACCTTTGGTATTTTCACTTCAGGGATGGTAAAGATATCATTGTATTTTTTATTGAACCTTTCCGCCAAGTCCCTTGTTAATTCAAGATGTTGTTTTTGATCCTCACCCACAGGAACGATATCCGTACCATAAAGTAAAATATCTGCTGCCATGAGTGGTGGATAAGTAAGGAGGGAAGCGGAAACGGCTTCTTTTCCTTCCGATTTATCCTTAAATTGAGTCATCCGTTCCAGTTCCCCAATGTAACTTACACACTGCATGATCCATCCTAGCTGTGCATGAGCTGGCACTTCCGATTGTATAAACAGTGTTGACTTTTCTGGGTCAATTCCCACCGCTAAATAAAGGGCAGCAAGACTTCGAATGTTTTTTCTGAGCACTGACTTGTCTTGTGGGACAGTGATAGCATGCTGATCCACGATACAAAAATAACAGTTGTTCTCCTTTTGTAATTCTACAAAATGTTTCATCGCCCCTAAATAGTTTCCAAGTGTTAGCGTCCCGCTTGGCTGAATTCCTGAAAAAATTGTTTTCATTGGATTTTCCTACCTTTCATACAAATGAAATTGTAAATAAAAAGGCCCAATCATCTCTACTGTAATAGTAGGGACGATTGGACCGCGTTACCACCCTTATTATTTCTTCCAAAAAAGAAATCTCTCTGTACCCTCGCCGGATTCAATTAAAAATACATAGACCAGGAAGGGGTATCAATATAACGTTTGATTGACGTCTGAGCCTACTTGAGTTGATAGCAAGAATTATCAATCCGTTCAGTCAGATGGCTCCAAAGTCCATTCCTTTTCACCACACTATCCGCTTCCAGCAACCGCAGACTCTCTGAAAATGTTAGGGAAAAGTACTACTCTTTCTCATCACCAGGAACAATTTTAAAATTTGAATTCATTATACGACCTTTTATTTCCAAAAGCAAATTTATTTTAAAATAATACATCAAACCTTGAAATTAGTTGAATATATGCTGTTATCCTGGAACAGATTTGAGTTTTACAGCACAATTGGAATCTTGTGAACCGACTGAAAGAAACAGAGAACGATTCCATGGTGAAATAGTAGAATAATTTTAAAATTGGGACTAATTCAAAAAGCCTTGTTTTTTTACAAGATTAAAGGCAAGATGATTAAAAGTGAATCAGAATAGACATTTGTCCTTTGTATAAAAACAATTTATAGAATGGATGTGGCAAAAATGAAGCTTATTTTAAAATTAGTCTCTGGTATTATTTTTGGTATTATCATTGGTCTTATTCAAGTAGAATGGCTTACAAGATTATTAATTACGGTAAAAGATATTTTTGGACAATTTATTGGATTTATGATTCCACTGATCATTTTATTTTTCATTGCATCAGGAGTGTCCAAGCTTGGGGGAAAGTCTGGAAAATTGGTAGGATTCACTGTGGGTACAGCTTATATCTCCACATTCTTAGCAGGTGTAACTGCCTATATCATTGCCACGATTGTCGTACCAATTATATCTTCAGAAGGAACACAACCTGTTGAAGGGACAGCGCTGGAAGCTTTTTTCTCATTTCAAATCGCGCCGTTGATGGGAGTTATTACGGCATTAGTCTTAGCATTCATTTTTGGGATTAGTATGGCAAAGCTAAAAAGCAATGCTCTCATTACGATTTTTGATGAAGGGAAAGAGATTGTAGATCTCATTATTCGAAAGATTATTATACCTTTTTTACCAATCTATATTTCAGGTATTTTTGCAGGTTTAGCATCAGAGGGGACAGTTTTTGATACACTCAGAGTGTTTGGGATTGTTTTACTTGTAGCGGTCATAACCCATTGGATTTGGCTAATTGTTCAATATAGTATTGCAGGTGTGTTTACTAAACGAAATCCACTCCTATTAATTAAAACAATGTTGCCTGCTTACTTTACGGCTATCGGTACAATGAGTAGTGCCGCGACGATTCCTGTCACTTTAAAGCAGGCAAAGGAAAACAAGGTTAGGGAAGAAGTGGCAAATTTTAGTATTCCACTCTTTGCCACTATTCATCTCTCAGGAAGTGTTATTACAATTGTAACGTGTGCCGTAGCTGTCATGTCTATTCTTGATGGATATAGTATACCAACATTTTTGGAAATGATTCCTGTCATTCTTATGCTTGGGGTAATTATGATTGCTGCTCCTGGAGTACCAGGTGGAGCGATTATGGCTGCTTTGGGGGTTCTCACATCTATGCTGGGCTTTACCGATGTTGCCATAGGGTTAATGATTGCCTTATATATGGCACAAGACTCCTTTGGAACAGCAGCAAATGTCACTGGGGATGGGGCTATGTCCGTGATCATTGATCAGACGATGGAAAAGTAAATTAATACTCATGGAAAGGTAATCTCTCACTCTATTTCTTCATAAGATGGAGCAGGGGGGATGTCCATGTCACTTAAAGGAAGGCTCCAAATAGGATTAATGTTCTTTATTTTGTTTCTTACTGGTGCATTTTATATGCAATCGAATCATGACTTAGCACTTACACAGAGAACAATGACCGAAGTATCAGAAGGTTTACAAAACGGGGAGAGGGCCCCTGGTTTCTCCTTGGAAACACTAACAGGAGAGCCTGTAAATACAAGGGATTTTGAAGGAGAAAAAATAGTGATTTTTTTCTTCACCACATGGTGCCATAACTGTTCAGAACAATGGCTTCAGCTGGAGTGGGCGAAAAAAAATGGATTTTTAAATAATATTCAAATTATCGGGGTGAATTTAACCACGCTTGAATCAACACAACATGATATATCCGACTATGTAAGTTCAATTCCTATCGAGGGAGTCCCTATCCTGTTAGATAAGGAAGGTGAGGTTCAGGAACTATATGAAATTATTGCTGTTCCGACCAGTTTCATGATTGATTCAAATGGTATTATCCAAGGGAGAAACTTAGGAATTATCCCAGTGGAAACCATTAAAGAAAATGATTTTTTTAGTAATAATTAAAACGAAACTGGGACAAAAGTGTTTTATCAATGACAAATCCCAACGAAACGATAGTTAATGGAATCATTAGCTAGGAAATATATTTCTCTAAAGTTTTTTAAGGCAGCACGCAAGCGTTGCTGCCCTGGAATAGACTACGAGTTGCCTCAACGGACAGGACGTCCTAATATCGGGCATGCCACAGGACGTGGCGCTCTGCCCGATGAACGGACAGGACGTCCTAATATCGGGCATGCCACAGGACGTGGCGCTTTGCCCGATTGACGGATACTCTCCAGAGCGATGCTTGTAGAGGAAGAGGCACCGCCCTTCGCTCGTGATCTTAGGCGCTTTCGCTTTTCTTAAAAGATAAGAATGTATAAGTTTTTGCACCTTCGGGCAAGTTGTCCAGCTCAAGCGCCTACTCGCTACGGGGCACTTCGGAAGTGACAACCGAAGTCAAAGAGCAGACTTCTAGTTGTCATTCCTCCACCGCCCTACGCTCGTGATCTTAGGCGCTTTCGCTTTTCTTTTTAATACGTAAATATAAAGTAACTTGAGAACCCGTATATAATAATTAGCAGAATAGATGGGAAAATGTAACCAACTGTATTTTTTCTGTTCCCTTGCCAATAGATAATACTTCCAATAATAATAAGGTTTAAAATGATAACTGCAACGGCAGTAAATGCAGATACAGGGCTAGCAGCACTGAGAATACTTCCATCCCGATATAAAATGTCTGAAAAGGATAAGATTAGAAGGTTAAATATATTACTGCCCAATATATTCCCAACTGCAAGATTATAATTAAGAAGTTGTATAGCTACAATTACCGTAACCACCTCAGGTAAGGAAGTGGCACCAGCAATGAGAAAACTTCCAACAAAACTGGAACTCAGTCCAGTGGATTTTGCTATCATATCCCCTGAAATGGTTAAGAGGGATCCTGTAATGAAGATAATCAAAGCCGCTATAAAAAACCCTATTTTTGCATTTTTCACGGAGATGGCTCCTGTATGATAATCTCTTGTAGTTGTATTTCCCGTTTCTAATGTTGCGGCAACCTCAGCCTGTGTTACTTCTTCATTGGACTTACTCATCATTTTTATTCCAATAAAATAAAAAAGAATGAGTAAATAGGATTCAATTCCAACACCAAGAAAAGTAATATTTGATTGCAGATAAATTGAAACAAGAACAAATCCTGTTAATCCAAGACTGATAAAACCTGTCTGCAAATGTTCTCTATGGATATTTGTCATCATCCTTTTCTTTCGGTAAATGATATCCAATACTGCAAGAATGAGCAGATTAAACAGATTACTTCCTAATACATTACCAACAGCAATGTCAGGATTATTCACAAACACAGCAGTGGCACTTGTTGTTACTTCCGGCAAAGAAGTTGCGCCTGCTAAGAGGAGAGTACCAACCATCATTCCCCCAAGGGAGGTCCTTTCACTTAATACATCTGCATAAACAGATAATTTTACGGCACATAAGACGGTGATTAATGCTGCTATTGCAAAAATAAAATACATCATCTCTTCATCTACTCCTTTTTCACATAAAAACAGACCTTCCTATGAAATGTTCTTTTCTTAAAAAAGAACATTTCATAAAAAGGTCTTGCGTACTTTGCATACGGGCAAAGCTTAATGAACCGAGCGAAAAATCGCTGAAATGACGATTCATTAACCAATGGTCGCTACTCCCCTTTTTATGAGGTTTGTTAATTGTATAAGACTAATCTAGCATTCTTGTTCCTGACGGTCAAGATATTTTAAATTTTGTCATTTAAGACGCAGGTTGACTTTTTCCAGTTCTTTCATACGTAAGAAACTTTTCAATCTTGTCATCTAACAATCTAAGTTTTTCATAAGCATTTGATTCAGAAATGGTTTTATAATGGTGAGTACCACCTGGCTCTTCATCTGCTTTATCCGCTAAGGCAACTGCTTTTTGTAACGGGTCAAGATGAAGTTCTCCCTCAGGCAAGTAAGAATCTGTATGAAATAGAATAGCAAGTGCAATTTTTTTGGCAAAAACAGGTTTTTCTCCTAAGCGTATTAATAATTTGTGTGCCCTTTCTGCCCCTTTAATAGGATGAATATCGTTTTCTTTGTAAAGTCGATAATCCCATTTCCCATCTTTATACCATGTATAATGGCCAATATCATGTAAGAGTGCTGCCTTGGCAGCTAAATCAGGGTTAACATTTAATTGAATGGCATAATCAAAGGCATAGTAAGCAGTTGAGATAGCATGGGCCAACCCAGATCGCTTAACATATTTTTGGGTGATTGGGTGTTTGTAAATTTCGAGTAATGTAATTCTTTCCATCTTATCTCTCCTCTCCTAAATTCTTTTAGTCTATTGACCAACCATATGTTAAAGAAAAATGTATATTGTTCAATATTATAACGATTCGTAAGTATTGAGTCAATAGGATAGGAAAATAAATTATATACGGACATGACTTTGTTTTTACAAAAATCCACTAATTTCCTCATTGGTTATTAGCCCATATCATTGTATAATTAAAGCAAGTTAAACGAAGTCACAAAAAAGTAGGACAACTTAAGAAATACTGAAGGGAAAAGGTGTGAATGCTGTGGGGAAATGTAAAAGAGTAGTAAGCTTATTAGTATTGGTATTAGTTTTTACTTTTATTGGAACAGAAAAGGCATCTGCAGAAACGGAACAACCTTTAACAGGTTATCTTCATGTTACGAAGCAGGTTCAGTTGTTAGAGAGGGACTGGCCTGAGAAAATTGCCCGGTTTACATTCCACTCTGGATTTACGTTTGAATATCCAGATGCTGTAAGGGGGATTTTTGTTACGGGTCACTCTGCTGGGGGAGCAAGGTTTGAATCGTTATTGGAACTAGTGAATACAACAGCTTTAAATGCAATGGTAATTGATGTGAAGGATGATCACGGATACTTAACTTATCGTCCCGAAGAGGATTCTCCTTTTTATGAGAACTCTCAAAACATGATTAAAAATATGGAAGAATTAATGCGGACTTTGGAAGAAAATGAAGTTTATCCTATTGCACGTATTGTTGTTTTTAAAGATTCTGTATTGGCAAAGCAGCAACCTGAATTATCATTTAAACAAAATGGTGAAGTTTGGGTAAACCGTCGTGGAGAAGCATTTGTGAATCCATTTTTAGAAGAAGTATGGGAATACAATGTTGAGATTGCGAAAATGGCAGCGGAATTGGGTTTCCAGGAAATTCAGTTTGATTATGTCCGTTTCCCAGAAGGATTTGAAACCCGTGATGATATTTTAGATTATGGAGTTGGGAAATATACTGACGGAGAAGATAATGTGAAGAAACGTGTAGATGCTGTTACGGATTTTGTTGCCTATGCAAGGGAGCAACTGGAGCCGTATGATGTGGATGTTTCCGTTGATATTTTTGGTTACTCTGCAACGATCTCAGAAGCACCAGGTATAGGTCAAAACTTTACTCGTATCTCAGAAAATGTTGATGTCATTTCATCTATGATATATCCAAGTCACTGGACACCTTATTTTGGAATTGATAAACCGGATTTATATCCGTATGAATTAGTTGACGCTTATGCGAAGGTAGAGAACGAGGTTTTAGGAGCGATGGATAATCCTCCAACATCCAGACCTTGGATTCAAGATTTCACAGCATCTTATTTAGGGGCTGGAAATTATAAAGTTTATGGTAAAGCAGAAGTGGAAGCTCAAATTAGAGCGTTATACGAAAATGGAATAAATGAATTTCTCCTTTGGAATGCAGGGAATTCCTATACCCAAGGAGTTAATTATCTTCTAGATTAACAACAGACGACCGGGAACAGATACCCGGTCGTTTTATCAAATTTTAGGGATATGAAAGGATTCTTTAGGTATTATATAAAACTTATTCGTAACTCCGTTTAATGAGCAGCCAATCTTATAAGAGGGTAAATTACGGGCTTATGCGTTGTTTATCATTTGTTATTCTTAGCATATACTAATAAAGGATAACAAAATTGATTATATAGCGTTAAAAGTGGAGGTTGCGAGATGAATTGGTATGAAAAGTTAAATCAATATTTTCCAATAGAAGAGATGAAATCACAGGAACATATGGAATTATTGTTAAAGGAAAAAAAGGATATCTATAAAAAAGATGAAGGTCCAAACCATGTACTTATGTATGTGGAGATGGAGGATTTCATTTTTGTGGATTATTTGTTTGTTTCGAAAGATGCGAGGGGGCAAGGTTTGGGAAAAAAACTCCTTGATCAATTGAAGCGAAAGAAAAAGCCGATTATTTTAGAGGTTGAACCCATTGATTACAAAGATACGGATACTCAAAAAAGAAAGAGATTTTATGATCGTGAAGGATTTAAGCATGCACAATCTATAGGTTATCGGAGAAAATCCTTAGATACTGGAAAAATTAATGAACTTGAGATTTTATATTGGACACCTTTAAATGAACCAGAAGAAAGTATATTTGCTAAAATGAGGCACACCTACGAAACAATTCACACGTATAAGGATCAGCAGCTATATGGAAAATCCTATGAAGATGTGGAGAAAGTCTTGACATTTGATGAGGATCAAACGTCACCATAATTCTCTTTGTTAGGAAACAAAAGAGAGGAGAGTGTTTTGAATGAAAGGAAGTATGAAGAGAAAGAAAGCAAAAAAAGAGCTGTGGAGAGATCTCTTAAAACGGAAATGGGAAGAAGTAAATAAAATCCCAAAACGTGGTACTGTCTCTCAAACGAAAACTATAGCGTAAAAAACAAAAGCTGTATTGAATAACGCAGTACAGCTTTTTTCACTATTCTAGAATTAGCTCCCCTGGATTTTGTTGGTTAACCTTTCATTTTTCGTCACGGAAGTAAGAATTTTTTTCGTGAAAATGAAACTTTTATTGAAGTGAAATCGTATATAAGAATTATATGTACGTTGATGAATGAGAATTGTTTTTCGTTGTTGAGAATTTAGGAAAAAGCCATAAAAAAAATTATGAAAAAAATAGTTTAGTTTTTCGAAATAAAGGGTATTAAAATGAAGTAAAGAATGTTAGCATATACATAATGTTTATACTTTGTATAATAAATATATTTGATCTTTATTTGATCTATCCAAATTATAATAATTATAGTATAATAAATATTGTATTTAGAGATAGATCTCATGATTTATAAATATATAATTGATTTTGGACAGGAAAGGAGAATTGGGTTCATGGTGACACTATTTACATCTCCGAGTTGCACGTCATGTCGCAAGGCGAAGGCATGGTTACAAGAAAACAATATTGAGTTTGTTGAGAGAAACCTTTTTTCTGAGCCACTTACAGTAGAAGAGGTAAAAGAGGTAGTCAGAATGACAGAGGATGGTACTGACGAAATTATTTCCACAAGGTCTAAAGTATTTCAAGAATTAGACGTGGAATTAGATTCAATGCCACTACAAGATCTTTTTAAATTAATTAGTGATCATCCTGGTTTATTACGACGTCCCATTATTTTGGATGAGAAGCGAATTCAGGTAGGATATAATGAAGCAGAGATTCGTCGATTCTTACCACGTAAAGTAAGAACATTCCAATTACAGGAAGCAGCAAGAAAACTAGTGAATGAATAAAAAATGGAAAGGCCTTCTGCTGATAAAGTAGAAGGCCTTTCGCTTCCATTTTAAAGTCATTCATGGGATAATAGAAAAAATTTTTACTGAAAACGGAAGGTGGGGGACTGTTGTTTCTTAGTTACGATAAGTATGAAACCACTGAATTCCTTTTACTTGATTGAAAACCCAGGATCCAAATAATACAATTAAAACTAAAATCATCAAAAATAGGGTTGAATTTATTCCAATATCACTAACTATTTCCATTACTTTTGGTTCGTGTAAAATCATCCTGCCAGAAGTATAAACAAGTATTCCTGAACCGATGTATATGATAAATGAAAATTTGTTCATTAAATAAAGTATAATTTTACTACCCCAGATGATAATTGGAATGGAGATTAATAATCCTAAAAAAACTAAAACGATATTACCTTGGGAAGCACCAGCAACAGCTAGTACATTATCAAATCCCATAACAACATCAGCAACAACAATCGTTTTAATGGCATCGCTGACTTTTGCTTCACTACTGATGGAATGTTCTTCTTCTGAATTTGTCAGTAATCGAAATGCTATCCATAATAATAATATTCCACCTATTGTCATTAAGTATGGTATGGCTAACAGTTTTACGGCTACAATCGTTAAAAGGGCACGGGCAATGATTGCTAGAAGGATACCAGCAACAATTGCTTTGTTTCGCAAGTGAGGTGGAAGTTTTCTGCAGGCCAGAGCCACTACTATTGCGTTATCGCCCCCTAATATAATATCAATTCCTATGATGGTTAAAAGTGAGAGTACAAATTCTGAGCTCAAAGGTTGATTCCCCCCTGCTTATCCAATTAAAATAGAGTCACTTAAACATTGTTATAAAAGTTAAGGAATCTTTTATATATATATACAAGCTCTTAAGATTTAAGAACATCTCTATAGTGATTTACAGTAAATACTAATAAGAGAGGTGGATAGCTTTGAAAGTAGTTCCTACTATTTCATTTCTGTCTTAAATCGTCTAAAATATAAGTAAGCTATCTGGTTAATTTTTTTAAAAGATAAGAATGTATAAGTTTTGGCACCTTCGGGCTCAGATCACTTCAGGACTTTCGCCCATGACAAAGGCGCTTGCGCTATCTTATTGTCTAGCTACAGCGCCTACTCGCTGCGGGGCACTTCGGAAGTGACAACCGAAGTCAAAGAGCGGACTTCTAGTTGTCATTCCTCCACTGCCCTACGCTCGTGTTCATAGGCGCTTGCGCTATTCTTATTACCCAGACATTCGTGAGATTGTTCTCAAAAAAACAGATTAAAAGGAAAGGGTGAGAACAAATGGATATCGAAAGAATCAATGATACAACAATTAAGTTCTACATTACTTACCACGACATGGAACGTCGAGGATTCGATAAAGACGAAATATGGTATAACCGGGAACGGGGAGAAGAGTTATTTTTCGAAATGATGAATGAGGCAAACGACAAGGAAAATTTTGAAATGTCTGGCCCCCTTTGGGTACAGGTTCATGCATTAGATAAAGGTTTAGAAATTATTGTAACTCGTGGGCAAATGAGCGATGGAAACATGAAGCTTGAAATTCCAATGGATGATGATGAGAGGGAAGAGATGCCTGTGGATAATAATATTGTAGACATGTTAGATAGTCAGTTTGCAAAAAATAAGGGGAGTGAAGTAGTTAAAGATCATTCCTTAAGTGTTGTAATTGGTTTCAGAGAATTTGAAGATGTTATTTCCTTAAGTCACTCTTTTCATGATGAGGTGATGACCAGCCTTCATAGTTTTGAAGGGACTTATTATATTTACGTTACACTAGATGAAACATACAGTGATGAGGAACAGGACAATATGCTAAGTCGTATGTTGGAATTTGGATATGAATCAGATGTAACGATTCATCGAATTTCTGAATATGGTACAGAAATTATTGCAGAAGATGCCTTATCTGATATTCGAAAAAAGTTTGCTTAAAGTCGGTGAAATATGGCCGGCTTTTTTCTTTTTTCTAATGCCGATAGCCTTTCTTAAATGAACAAAAAAATGACATATTTCGATACTATGATACATTACTTATGGGAGGAAATATGTTACAATCTCCATGATAGAACAAAGGAGAAACCAAAATGTTAAAACGTTTACAAATTTTTATTTTTCTTACATTTATCGGGGCTATTTTATACCTTACAAATGAGTATTATGAAAATTGGATAGTTGGCGGATTCAGTATTATTTTTTCTTTGTCTGCCTTTTTTATTGCAGTAGTAATATTCTTTGAGAACCGGAACCCAACGAAAACCGTTACATGGTTAATGGTCCTTGGTATGTTTCCCATTGTTGGATTTTTCTTTTACTTGATGTTCGGTCAAAATTACCGGAAGCGAAAATCATTTTCAAAAAAAGCAATTGAGGATGAACAGGCTTTTCATCAAATTGAGGGAAATAGACCACTTGATGAGTCAAAGATTAGTGAAATGGCAGATCATCAGCAAAAGTTATTCCGTTTAGCGCATAAATTGGCAAATAATCCCATTTCCTTTCAAACAGATACGAAAGTTTTGACGGACGGTAAAGAAACTTTCACCTATATAAAACAAGCGTTAAAACAGGCAGTCGATCATATTCATATGGAGTACTATATCGTAAGGGATGATCAGTTAGGCCATGAAATAAAAGATATCTTGATTGACAAAGCAAAGGAAGGCGTAACTGTCCGCTTTTTGTATGATGCCGTAGGGTGCTGGAAACTTGGAAAGGACTACATTGATGAACTGTTAGCAGAAGGTGTTCAAATGGTACCTTTTTCACCGGTAAGAATTCCAATATTCAATAATAAAATAAACTATCGAAACCACAGAAAAATAATAGTGGTGGACACGAAATATGCTTTTATTGGCGGTTTAAATATCGGCGATGAATACTTAGGAAAGAATAGGTATTTCGGGCATTGGCGTGACACCCACCTGTTTGTGGAAGGGGAAGCCATTCGAAGTCTACAGCTTTTATTCCTTCGAGACTGGTTTTATGCCACTGGGGAAACCGCATTAAAACCAAGTTACTTATCTCCTAACTTACCTGAAAAAAAAGATGTGGGCGGGGTTCAAATGATATCCAGTGGACCAGATACCCGTTGGGAAGTAATTAAGAAGTTGTTTTTTACAATGATTACTTCCGCAAAGCGTTCCATTTGGATTGCATCCCCGTATTTCGTTCCTGATGATGATATGTTAAGTGCCATAAAGATTGCTGCTCTAAGTGGAATAGATGTACGTATTCTTGTTCCAAGCCGTCCTGATAAACGAATTGTATTTTATGCTTCAAGGTCTTACTTTCCAGAATTGTTGGACGCGGGAGTAAAAATTTATGAGTATCATCGGGGATTCATGCACAGCAAAATAATTATTGTTGATCATGAAATAGCTTCTATCGGCACTGCAAATATGGATATGAGGAGTTTTCACTTGAATTTTGAAGTAAACGCATTTTTGTATCAAACGCGAAGTGTGGAATCACTTGTCAGTGATTTTATTTATGATATGGAGCATTCTACCATCATACGTTATGAAGTATTTAAAAAGCGATCTTATGCTCATAAACTGATTGAATCCACTTCCAGGTTATTGTCACCGCTCCTTTAAGCCCTTTTATCAGAAGGGCTTTATTCCCTCCTTCTTGATCCCATAAGCCAATATTAAAATGATAGTAGGGTTTCTTTTATAACATTTTGAAAGGAGTAAGGAAAATGTTTACTGCAAAACGTCAAAACGGAACAATGATTACCCTGTTTGGAGTTAATAAGGGAAGGGAGGAGCTAGAAGCGGAAAAACAAAAAACGAAATATTTTTGTCCAAAGTGTGGTGAAAGAGTAATATTAAAACTTGGTCACTATCAAGCGTGGCATTTTGCACATCTTTCAGAAAGTGATTGCAGTCTGGCAGAGAAAAAAGGAGAGACCGAAGACCATGCAAAAGGAAAAAGGCTGATTGTCAACTGGTTAAACATGCACGGGTATGATCCGAAAACAGAATATTATATAAAGGAGATTAGACAGAGAGCGGATATTTTTGTAACAATCAACGATCAATCCTATGTTTTTGAAATTCAACGATCAGCAATTCCCTTTGAGATTCTGAATAAACGCCGAGAGGAATATGAAAAGATAGGCATTCATCAAATTTGGATTGGATTATCCTCAGTATTACAGCGGAGAAGAAATAAATATGAAATTTCCTCTACTCTGCTGGATCAGATGCTGATCCGTTTTACCCCCACTGATCAAACGGAAGCAATTTATTTAGATGTAAAAAAAGAAGAATGGATCATGTTAACACATTATTTATATATTAGCTCACAAAGACTTATGGCTTTTCCATTTAGTCTTCCCCCTACTTATTCACCTATTGACCTCATCGATAGTACACCATCATCTTCTATAAAACCAAATTCATTTTACTATGATATTTTTTTCAGTACATGGCTCAAGGAAACAAGAAAAAAGCGCCAAAAAGTGTTCTTATCTATGAATCCGGTGGAACGGAAAATGCTTAGAATATTTCAAGCATTTCAGTTAAATTTAAACTATTTTCCTGCACTGGGTTGTCTTCCCTTAAGGAGGAACTTATATTTTCTTACACCGCCACAATGGTGGCAAACATGGATTATCATGACAATAATTAACGGAAACCCCATTTATCATCACTTACAACTTTCTTCCATTGTAAATTCCATTTCCCAAAAAAGCTCCTCCTTTTTTCAAATGAAAAAACTTCCACGGCACCCAAAAGATCTTCTTCGTGAAGTGATAGGAGAGTACTTTGATTGTCTCTGTTTATTTCATGTTTTAGAAAAAAAGTTTAATGGAGTGTATTGTATTAAGAATCATATTCATATTAATAAACAGTTGGATACACTATGTATGGATGATCTTTATGTACAAAGTGTCATAAAGGAGGCTTGGGAAAAACAGTAAGAAGGAGAGTATATTAGTTTACCTAGATGGAATACAAGTGGTAAAATTATAAACTAACCTACAAAAATGGAGGTGCCAAAATGGCAGGGTCAACACAAACATTACCGAAAAGAAATGAAGTTCCAAAGGAATTGACTTGGGATCTAGAAGATATTTATGCCACAGACGAGGAGTGGGATATAGAATTTAATGAAGTAAAAGAAATGTTTCCGAAGTTAAAAGAGTTCAAAGGGGAACTTGGTAAATCCGGAGATAAATTGTATGAAGCGCTACAATACCAAAATGAAATATCAAAGAAACTCAGTAAACTTTATACATATGCACATATGCGCTATGACCAAGATACAACGAACTCTTTTTATCAAGGGTTGAATGATCGTGCAAGCCAACTAGTTTCTCAAGTTTCCAATGCAGCATCATTTATGACACCGGAATTACTTGCGGTACCTGAGGAAAAAATAAATCAATTCCTTGAGGACACACCTGATCTACAATTATATAAGCATATATTAGAACAACTTAATCATCAACGACCACATGTTCTCACAGAAAGGGAAGAATCTATTTTAGCACAAGTAAGTGAAGTGACTGATTCTTCTACAAATACATTCGGAATGTTAAACAATGCAGACATGAAGTTTCCAGAAGTGAAGGATGAGGAAGGAAACGAAATTGAAATTACTCATGGCCGCTACATCCGTTTTCTTGAGAGTGATGATCCAAAGGTCCGTCGTGATGCGTTTAAGGCAGTTTATGAAACGTATGGGAAATTTAAAAATACTTTTTCAAGCACCCTTGGTGGAAATGTGAAAAAAAACATTTTTAATGCGAATGTCCGCAATTATGATTCTGCACGTCAGGCCGCACTAAGCAAAAATCACATTCCGGAAGTCGTGTATGACCAATTGGTATCAACAGTCAACGATCACTTACATTTGCTCCACCGTTATGTGAAACTAAGGAAAAAAGTTCTAGGACTCGATGAGCTTCACATGTATGACTTATATACGCCACTTGTAAAGGAAGTGGATATGAAAGTAACGTACAATGATGCAAAGGATCTGGTGAAAAATGGAGTAAAGCCTCTAGGGGATGAGTACGTTTCTATTATTCAAGAGGGTTTAGAAAATCGTTGGGTAGATGTAGAAGAAAATGTTGGGAAGCGTAGCGGAGCTTATTCTTCTGGTGCATATGGAACGAGACCATATATTCTAATGAATTGGCAGGATAACGTAAACAATTTATTTACCCTTGCTCATGAGTTTGGTCACTCAGTTCATAGTTACTATACGAGGAAAACACAACCATATCCTTATGCAAATTACTCTATCTTCGTAGCTGAGGTTGCATCGACATGTAATGAGGCATTGTTGAATGACTATATGCTTAAAACAACGGAAGATAAACAGGAGAGATTGTATTTATTAAATCACTTCCTAGAAGGTTTCCGAGGTACGGTATTCCGTCAAACTATGTTCGCAGAGTTTGAACAACTTATACACGAAAAAGCTGCAGCAGGAGAACCCCTTACAGCAGATCGTTTAAGTGAGTTATATTATGAATTAAACAAAAAGTATTTTGGAGAAGATATTGTTGTGGATGAGGAGATTGCATTAGAATGGGCAAGAATCCCACACTTTTACTATAATTTTTATGTCTATCAATACGCAACTGGGTACAGTGCGGCTACTGCTCTTGCAAAACAGATATTAGAAGAAGGTAAGCCTGCTGTTGATCGATACTTGGAATTCTTAAAGGCCGGTAGTTCCGACTACCCGATTAATGTGCTAAAGAAGGCTGGAGTGGATATGACTTCACCAGAACCAATTAAGCAGGCCCTTTCTGTTTTTGAGGAAACACTAACGGAATTAGAATCATTATTAACAGAATAAATACGTTGGGAGCATCATTTGGGTCAGGTTGATCCATTGGTGCTCTATTTATAGGGATCAACTTCATTAGGAGTTATCTCCTCGTAGACTTAAATCCCCTAAAACGATGACGATCATTGATGAGGTGAACAGATAGAACAATAAATAAGAACAAAAGAGGAATTGCAACTAGTTTTGGGAATATATTCAATAGACTTAATACTACCAAAAAGAAGCTGATGAGAATTCCTATAGCATTAATGATAAGGATAAAAGTCATGACTGCCTCCTCCTTCTTTCAATTGCTTTTTCTACTAAATGTTTATGCAAGTACACAGCAAAATAGACAAGGAGGTTGTTTTGTGTGTCATTTTTGTGAAATGATTCACGAATGCATTGTATAAAATAAACTATTTTGTTACATTTGTGTTGTGAAGGGAATCACATAACTCCCCCTTAGCTTATGTGAAGGTCGTCAAACCCCTGACGAAAACCCTTTTAATAAACTTGACAATGTTCCAATGAAAAAAATCAGGTTACCCCACCTGATTTTTTTCGTTTTGGAGGTGTGGGACAAAGAATTGGAATAGAAGTGTGGACAGACAAATATTGATGCAATAGAAAAACAAAACGGGAAATAAAACAAAAACTGCCCCAAAATCGCTCATTCGATTTACCGGGACAGTAATTCCATTGTCATTATCTAATCTAAGTAACGGTATAATGTACCGGTTTTGACAGACACTTTTTCGACCATCTTCTTAATTTGAAGTTTTTTCATTTCCTTTTCCACTTCATCCA
Organism: Evansella tamaricis; assembly: GCF_019042215.1. Classification (GTDB taxonomy): domain Bacteria; phylum Bacillota; class Bacilli; order Bacillales; family Salisediminibacteriaceae; genus Evansella; species Evansella tamaricis. Next base: position 42,430 of record NZ_JAHQCS010000131.1, read on the forward strand.
GAGACCAATCAAATACAACGCTAATTTCCTTTGCTGCTACAACAGAATAAAATTTCAAGAAAGCATCTAATGGCAGTGGTGGACATTTTTCCATCGTTTTTCCAATCATATCTTCCATAATCTCCACATACACCCCATAGTCATACAGACCAGTAACCTTCAATCCAGGCTCTTCCACATCATCATTAAAAAATACTAATGTAGGAACAGATGTAACGTCCATTTCTTTTGTGGTTTTCACATCTGACTGAAATGCTTTAGTAGCACTTTGTGAATGAATGTCTTTTTTAAATTCTTCCACATCCATTCCATTTACCTTTCCAGCGCATTCAATTAAAACATTATTGGAAGCGATGTTCTGTTTATGCAGAAAAAGTGCTTCACGAAGTCGGCGTAAAAATTTGGATCCAATGGCTTTTCCCTGTAACTCAGCAGCTTTAATTCCAATGATTGCAGAGTATGGTGTGAAAGTATTTTCGTGCCAGACATCACCATCGCAAGGCATACCTGTTCGTGTGGCTATTTCATCGTAGGACTTTGCCAATTGTTTTAAACGTGCACCTTTAGTTGACCCACAGGGCTGATTTAACGATTTCAATTCATTCCCTAACAATGTCTTTAAGGTGAAGTATGGAGAATATTCCATTTGTAATTTTTTTATAATAGGTTCCAGTGCCCAGCATTCAGGACATAGTGGATCAATGAACATATAAATCTCTATGGGTTTTTTACCCCGTTCAGGGAGGTAAAAAGATGATGGTTCCTCTGGGCAGCAAATACCTAATTCATCATAACAGACAAAATTACCTTCTTTTTGTGACAATGGGTCATCCCTCCTTCTTACAGAGAGCAAGTCAATTACTCTTTAGTATTTATCATGTGTTGTGCTGTATGTGTTAGTCGATCATATAGGTAATCTTTTACGGCCTGATCCATTGACGTTTCACTGAGAGCAGTATCCATACAGGCTAACCAAGCTTGAGCACGTTTTGGCGTAATTGGAAATGGCATATGCCTTGCCCGTAACATAGGGTGACCATGTTCCTCAGAGTACAATGGTGGTCCTCCAAGAAATTGGGTTAAAAATTGTTTTTGCTTTCTGGCTGTCTCTGTCAGGTCTTCTGGAAAAACGGGAGAAAGCTCTAGGTCATTGGAAACTAATTCATAAAAACGGTCTACCAGTTCACTAAGTTTTTCTTCACCAATTATCTCAAAAGGTGTCATTTTATGATGGGAATCCATAACTAGCTCCTTTTATTATCGTTTAAATTCCCGCAGGCTGGCGCTTTCTATTAGGGAGGGTACCCCTAATCCCTCATCCTTGAATCGTTTATGCTTTTCCTAATTATGCTTATTGTAGCAAGCATTAACCTAGTCATCAACAAATGTGAACTATAATGTACTTTTACAACAGTAATAATGTTATTTAACAGCAAGATAATTTATGCGGATTTCAATTAAACTGTTTCGTTTAGTTTTTCCTGAAGTAAAAAATAAAAACATCGCTCTAAAAAGAGCGATGTTCCGTTAAGCAAAAGAAGTCTCTGATATTTTTCGATAGGTAGCAAGTACTTTTGGTACATAGTTTTGAGTTTCTTTAAAAGGTGGAATACCTCCATAACGATCTACATTTCCCGGTCCAGCATTATAAGCTGCAAGCGCTAAGGAAATATCTCCATTATACCGATCAATCATCGATTTTAAATATCGTGTTCCTCCATCGATATTTTGCTTCGGATCAAAACTGTCCATTACCCCTAACCCTTTAGCGGTGGCCGGCATTAATTGCATCAGACCTCTGGCCCCAGCGTGACTGACAACATCAGAACGGAATCCTGACTCATGTTGAATAACGGCATAAATTAATTCCTGGTCTACCCCGTGTTTTAGTGATGCCTCTTTAATAAGGGGGAGAAATGCTGCATCTCTTTCTGAATTACTCTTTAATTCCATTCCAGAATTTAATTGCTGTAATTTATTTTCGAAGGAAGCTATTTTTTCTTGAAGAAGATCTTGGAAATTGGATGCTAATGGATTGACTGAGGAAGAACGTAGTGTTTCTGATTGTTTTTCTCCCCATGCCCGTAAAACTTGCCATTGATAAAAATCATTTCCTCCATTGATTTTCATTTCAGTTCCCCCATCTATTTATGTTTGTGAATCTTATTTTTTTCCTCGAAAAATCGTTTAATCTTATTTGGAGTTTTTCTGAATGGAATACGGAACTCTGATAGAAGATTTTGAAATGCCAATTCTCCTGCTACTCTTTCTTTACACTCAAATTCCACTTCATAATCAACAACGTCAAAATAAGAACTCTTGTCCAATACAAGCAGACCTTCTGGTAACGATAATTCCGCGCGTTCTGTTGTTAACTCCCCTAAAAAGACAAAGGAAGGAGTATTTTTTTGAAGGAGGTTTTCAATCTGTATAAGAATATCCCCTGATGGAAGTATACCTTTTGTTACCGCTTGCTTGAATTCTGTTCGTGAACAGTTTTGATGGGTTTCCAATAACCCTTCTGGATGAGGTTCCTTTAATGTAATCGTATATTCATCATTTTTTTTCCGAATTCGAAGGGCACTTTTGTTTTGTTTTAACTCCATTTGTAAAGTATCAAAATAATAATTTGTTTGTACTTTAAAATCATTTTGTTTGATATTGAAATGATTTAATAAACCGTAATATTCATCAGAAATTAATAAATTTTTAAACTCAATTTCCACTTCTTGATTCATTCCATCACCTTCGTTTTTTCATTAATAATCCTTAGTAATACAATACCATTTGTCGGCAAAAAATGACAAAGATTTTTGGGGATTAGTTTACATTTTTTAAAAGGTAAGAATTTATAAGTTTTTGCACCTTCGGAAGTGACAACTGAAGTCAAAGAGCGGACTTCTAGCTACTTCTTCGAATTCGCTGTCCAACGAGCGTTTACTCCAGTGGCAGCACGCGAGCGATGCTGCCCTTCGAATATGCTTCGAGTTACCTCGACGGACAAACGTCCTAATATCGGGCATGCCACAGGACGTGGCGCTTTGCCCGATGGACGGATATACTTCAGAGCGATGCTTGTAGAGGAAGAGGCACTGTACTGCGCTCGTGACCATAGGCGCTTGCGCTTTTCATCGTAGTATTGGAAAAATTATGATACACTAAAAATGAAAAAATGAAAGTAGGCTAAACGGAGGGTTAATGGAATATGAATTCTTGGAACATAGAAAAAATTGAAACAAGGGATGAAGGTAATTTTGCCATTGTAAATGGAACATCAGTGACTAATGATACGATAGAAAAGCTAACAGCTGGAGAACAAATTCTTGTGGATTCTGATCGCCAATCATTTGTTTACATACTAGAAGATGACAATGGGTTTGCCCATTTACGCTTTCAAAAGAATGTTTGGAATAAAATCCAAGAACTTCGCTTGACAGACCAGCCGGTATATGTGGAATTTGCCGGTTCAGGGAAGGTTTCAAGACTAGAACTTACAAATTTTAAGGAAGAAATGAATACACTAATTGATAATATCCGTGGAAACAGTAATTATGGTGACGAGATGGTTCGTGCTGTTGAAGAAGTGTTTGTCTCCTGATAGTATAGAACTTCGGTTTGGTGGTGATTTCCCTTATGGATTGGGACACGATGCTTTCCCCGTATAAACAGGCAGTTGATGAACTGAAAATTAAATTAAGAGGAATTCGAGAACAATATCAATTAACGTCAAAACATACACCAATTGAATTTGTAACCGGACGAGTGAAGCCAATTTCAAGTATCCTTCAAAAAGCAAAAAGAAAACATATCCCACTGGAAGACTTGGAAGAGAAAATGCAGGATTTGGCAGGGGTACGAGTGATGTGTCAATTTGTCGGTGACATTGATACTGTCGTGGAATTAGTCCGTGCAAGAACAGATTTCGAAATTGTAGAAGAAAGGGACTATATTAAACATAAAAAGCGGAGCGGATATAGATCCTATCACATTGTATTACGTTACCCGGTACAAATGATTGACGGGGGAGAAAAGCGTATTCTAGTGGAACTGCAGATTAGGACATTGGCGATGAATTTTTGGGCTACCATAGAACATTCCTTACAGTACAAATATGCAGGTAAGATCCCAAAAGAGGTAGAGCATCGGTTAGAACGGGCTGCGGAAGCTGCGTTTCGACTTGATGAAGAGATGTCCCAAATTCGGGGAGAAGTACAAGAAGCACAACAAATCATCTCCCAAAAACAACATGATACGATGCAAAGAAAAACATAATGTGGAAAGGATTGCGAATCATGAATTTCACTGTAAGTTCCCGTGGAGACGATGTTTCTAACAGAATATCACAAAAGATTAGGAGCTATTTGGAGGAATTCAAGTTATCACCTAACGAGGAAGAACCTGATATTGTGATTTCGGTAGGGGGGGATGGTACCTTATTGCAGGCGTTTCATCAATATACAAATCGGCTGGCAGAAACCTCATTCGTAGGGGTCCATACAGGACACCTGGGCTTTTACGCAGACTGGCAGCCGGAAGAAGTGGAGAAGCTTGTTATACATATTGCTAAAACACCATTTAAAGTGGTGGAATACCCTTTACTCGAAGTAATCATAAGACATCATAACGAATCGAAGTCAGAACGTTTTCTGGCATTAAATGAATGCTCAGTTAAGAGTATCGAAGGATCTGTGGTGATGGATATTGAAATTAAAGGTAATTTATTCGAAACTTTCCGTGGAGATGGACTGTGTATATCCACACCTTCTGGGAGTACAGCTTATAATAAAGCATTGGGTGGTGCCATTGTTCATCCATCTTTGGCCTGTATACAAGTAGCTGAAATGGCATCGATAAATAATCGAGTGTACCGAACTATTGGTTCACCATTGGTTCTACCTCAGCATCATACATGTTTGTTAAAGCCAAAGAACAACGCTGATTTTCAAGTTACTATAGACCATCAGACGTTAGTGCAGAAGGATATGAAATCGATTCAATGCCGTGTTGCTGAAGAAAAAATCCGATTTGCCAGATTCCGCCCATTCCCTTTCTGGAAACGGGTGAAGGAATCCTTTATTACTGATTAGGAGATTAAAATGCATCATACTTTGGAATGGAAGATAAAAGAAGTGGAGAGTGGTCAGTTTCTTCGGGATTATTTGCTTCACATAAAGAAAATTTCACGGAAAGCTTTAGCAGATATTAAATTTCATGGGGGAGAAATTAAAGTCAATGGGGAATCAGTGACAGTGCGATATATATTACGCACTGATGACCATGTCTCGATCGCCTTTCCTCCAGAAAAAGTCAGTGATTGGATCAGACCCCATGCTGTCCCTCTAAATATTGTTTATGAAGATAGCCATCTCCTTGTGGTAAATAAACCACCACAGTTACCCACAATTCCATCAAGAGATCATTTAGAGGGGTCATTAGCAGGGGCTGTTATTTATTACTATCAAGAGAACAACATTCCCTTTACGTTCCACGCTGTCAATCGGTTGGATAAGGATACATCGGGATTAATGATGATTGCAAAACACCGGTATGCTCATGATTTATTTGTTCGGATGCAAAAAGAAAAAGGTATCCAACGTTCATACACCGCTATTATCCATGGAGAATTAAGTAAACATAGTGGAACGGTTAACGAACCGATAGGGCGGAGAGAAGGAAGTATTATTGAGCGGGAAGTCCGGACTGATGGACAAATGGCCATTACCCATTATCAAGTTAAGGAAACTCTAGGGAATGCATCACTCGTTGAACTAATTTTAGATACTGGCAGGACACACCAGATTCGAGTTCATATGAGTTATATAGGTCACCCGCTGATGGGAGATACCCTTTATGGCGGTAAAAAAGAGATAATAGAGCGGCAGGCGTTACATTCCTCTAGCATACGTTTTTTTCATCCCATCGAAAACAGGGAATTTTTCTTTGAAAGTAGTATTCCAAACGATATGGAAGAAGCTCTAAAAGCACTCAGAGATTAATGCTAGAGTGCTTTTAAAGTATACGTACCACCTGACAGGTTATTGGTCATATGGATCAAAAGGGCGGAATTTTTCCTCAACCAATGCTTGGTGGGATGAAACGGAAACAATTTGTTTTTCTGGCCAACGAAAAGCGGAGAGGGAATTACCGAAGACACAACCAGTATCAATGTTTAAGGTGTTTCCCACTTGGCGAGGCTCTTGCACAGGGCTATGTCCATAGACTACAAAGGTATCGTAAGTATATTTGGATGGCCAATCCCTTCGAATTGGACGACCATCATGGTGTTTTTCTCCTGTAATGTCCCCATATAATACAAATGTCTTTATACGCTTATTGTTTTTACCAATATCATCAGGACGTATGCCTGCATGGGCAACTACAAGCTTTCCCTCATCTAATACTAAGTAAAGGGGGGAAGATTCGTACAAATTCCGAAAAAGGGATGATATATGGTTATATTCTTTATGGCCCAATACTTCCAATTCTGCCACTGTGGTTTCCAAACCATGGCTTATGGTAACGTTCCTCCCAAGAAAATACCGATATAATTTATCACAATGATTTCCCGGACAATAAAGTGCTTTTTCTTCCTTTACCCAGCGAGTAACAGAATAAATGACGGATAATGAATTAGGTCCCCGGTCCATTAAATCACCAAGGAAAACGGGTTTTCTCCCTTCTGGATGGGTTATATTCCCATCGTTCATTTGATATCCAAGCGTATCCAGAAGTTCATTCATTTCCTGAAAACATCCGTGAATATCTCCAATAATATCATACATAAAAAAACCTCCAAGGAAATGTGTGGGAATTGTAATATATCTATTTTACTTTCCATTGAGTATTTTCTGCAAAAATTAGTTTCCAATACTTGCGCTAAAATAAGGCAATTGGATACACTAAATTAACGTTTTTAATTCTTGGATTGACGTATGGGTTTAAACTCTGTAAAATTAGTACTAGGTACTAATAACAACTTATTATATTTAGGAGGATCTTTCATGAAAATTGATTTATCTGATCGCACCTATGTCGTTATGGGCGTAGCAAATAAACGAAGTATTGCATGGGGTATTGCTGAATCACTGGCAAGTGCTGGGGCACGTCTCGTTTTTACATATGCAGGAGAACGATTTGAAAAAAACGTCAGAGATTTAGCGGAAACGCTGGAAAGAAAAGATTTTATTATCCTCCCCTGTGATGTCACAAGTGACGAAGAAATTGACACTGCTTTTAAACAAATCGGTGATCAAGTAGGGAAAATTCACGGAATTGCCCACTGTATTGCCTTTGCAAACCGTGATGAAATTATGGGAGAATATTTAAATACAACGAGGGACGGGTTTTTGTTGGCACAAAATATCAGTGCCTATTCATTAACTGCTGTGGTGAAAGCCGCAAGACCAATCATGACAGAAGGAGCGTCTGTTGTAACACTTACTTACCTAGGTGGGGAACGTGTAGTAAAAAATTATAATGTCATGGGTGTTGCTAAAGCCTCCTTAGATGCAAGTGTAAAATACTTGGCAAATGATCTTGGAAAAGAAGGAATTCGAGTCAATGCCATCTCAGCTGGTCCTATTCGTACCCTTGCCGCAAAGGGAATAGGTGGATTCAACGAAGTGTTAAAGGAAATGGAAGAAACTGCACCATTAAAACGGACGGTAACCCAAGAGGAAGTGGGTAATACGACATTATTCTTAATGAGTGATTTATCCAGTGGAATAACTGGAGAACTTCTCCATGTGGATGGCGGTTATAATACGATTGGGCTAATGTAAAGTAATGAAATGAATTGAATTGATTCACTCAAGAGGTTGGCAGAACCAACTTCTTGGGTTTTTTTGTTTTTAAATGTACATTCCCATTTCTCTTTACCCCACATATAAATAAAGTAAATGCCCAATTTAGAACGGAGGAGAAGTGGGATGACTGAGATAACGGTGTTTCAATTCCTTTTGTTTTCCTTGGCGGTGTTTCGATTAACTCATTTATTACTGTACGATTCCATCACAGAGTTTATTCGTAAAGGTCTATATGAATACGAACAGGAAGTGGATGAAGACGGAAAGGAAGAAACCGTTCAAATCATAGCCCATAAAGGTTGGAAGAAATGGTTTGGGGAATTGTTCAGTTGCCACTGGTGTATGGGAATATGGGCGAGCATCTTGTTATGGCTTGGTTTCTCGCTTCTTCCATCCGTGTTTTCGGTCGTTATTATTATATTAGCTGCTGCTGGAGTGGCAGCTGTTGTGGAATCGGTTGTTGTCAGGTGGTTATTATACTGAGATCTAAAGGGTGAGTTGTATGATTGGAGTCATCTTAGCAGGGGGATCGGGATCACGTTTGCGTCCCTTTACTAAAATCATTAATAAACACTTCTTACCGGTGGGAAGGCATCCAATGATTATATGGCCCTTATTAAGTATGAAAAAAGCCGGTATGGAAAGGATTTTAATTGTTTCCAATTTAAAGGATATCCCCTTCTTTCAAAGTATTTTAGAGGACTATTCCTTTCATAAAAATATGAAAGTTTCCTTTGTTCCACAAAGTAAACCATTAGGAATCGCACATGCTTTGTTACAGGTGGAATCATATGTAAAAGGGGAAAAACTTTTTGTTATTTTAGGAGATAACATTTTTACAGAATCTGTGGCAGAATCAGTAAAGTTATTTGAACAGGGGGAGGAAGGGGCAAAACTATTCTTAAAAGAAGTCTACGATCCAGGCAGGTTTGGTATCGCAAAGCTTGATGAGAATAATCATCCAGTTGAAATTATTGAAAAACCAGCAGAACCAACTTCTAATTTATGTGTGACCGGCATTTATTTGTTTAACCATGAAGTATTTGATTTTATCAAAGAGATAAAACCATCAAACAGAGGAGAATTGGAAATCACAGACATCAATCAATTGTATTTGAAACATTCCACAGTATCTACAGTAACACTGAAGGATTATTGGATGGATGCGGGAACGATGGAAGCATTGCAAAAAACAAGTCAATATATGTTTTCATATGAGAAGAGTTGTAGGTGGAGGTTATGATTAACAACGTACTTATAACTGGGAAGAGGGGTCAGTTATCCCGTGCTTTACAGAATGTTCTGGAAGAAAGGCAGGTGGTGTTTCTTCCACTGGGCAGGGAGGAAATGGACATAAAAAATTTTGATAGTGTTTGTAAATATATAATGGAATGGAAACCTTCTATTATTCTTCATACGGGGGCATGGACAGAAGTGGATGGGGCTGAAGAACACTTTTATCATGCCACTCAGGTAAATGTGCAAGGGACAAAAAACATCTTAAAAGCTGCAGAGAAGGTAAGGGCGTCTGTATTATATATGAGCAGTGACTATGTATTTGATGGAGAAAGTTCCATGGCATATATGGAAGCTGACAAACCAAAACCTGTTAATCATTACGGGTTCACGAAATGGCTTGGAGAAGAATATGTACAGAATTATCGTTACGATTGGTGGATTGTCCGAACTTCATGGATATTCGGTGGAGATGTGGATAATTTTGTCCGAAAAATAGTGGTGAAAGCACAAAAGAGGGAAAGGATTAATGTTGTCAACGATCAATCTGGTTCGCCAACTTATGTCAAGGACTTGGCAAGAATCGTTATAAACCTTCTTGAAAAAAAAACAGGCATTTATCATGTTTGTAATCAGGGGAAGTGTTCCAGACATGAGCTTGCAGAGTATATATACAGTAAAATAACGGGTCAGAAAGATCTAGTATATAAAACGACAACACAGCAATTTGGAAATAAGGCTGTCCGGCCAAAAAATTCAGTTTTAAACATGAATATGCTAAAAATAAATTCTATACCATTGCCAAGATCATGGGAAAAGGCAGTAGATGAGTATTTGAAACACATCTAGTAGTATAAAAAATACTTAAATACGATTATCCATATACTTCCCTTTTCCAGACAACTGATTATCCAGTTTGTCAGCAATCGCGGGTGAATGTTTTTTCCTTCTATCTCCTTTGATTCTGTACGGTTTTTTCAAATGATACAAAGATTCATAGAGTGTAATATTTTGAACAGGAAAAGAAGGTGAGATATTCCGGCTAGTTCCAGATAGGCGATTACCATATAATATTGTTTGTGGATCATTAACTGGTGGTATATAACCCATCGAACTCTCACCTCCATATATTTTGTATTCCCTATTGTATTTAGGATAAAACAACTTGAAAAAATTACGATCGTTTTGTCCTGATTCTTTTACTTCCACATCCACATCCACTGGATCTTTTCGTGCCAGGGGAAACTATTGATCTTCGTTTTTTATTTGGAAGATATACTTTTGGTTTTTTTTGCATAATATTCCTTACCCCCTCGCTTTTTCTCTACAATTTATGAGTGGGAATGTAAAGATGTGTTACAACTAGCCTAATGGTCTCATGTATTTTTCTTGTTTTTAGATGATTGTTCCATAATATTTCTTTGAAACCAGTCGGTTGGTGATAGAGAGTTTTTCTCCTTTTCTTCAAGAACTTCTTTATCGTTTTTATTCTTTGTATCTGTATTAGGATGAACAAAAGATTGTTGATCAGTCATTTTTTCTAAAGTCCCTTGGATTTTTTTTGATTCGTTCATGACAGTTAGTTGTTGAAAATCAACAGATTTTTGAGGATTAACTTTTTGATCTTTTTGTTTTAGTAAACCCTCTAACTCTGTTATCTTTAAATCTTTTTCTTTTACGTTTTCGCTTAAGCGATTCAATTCTCCTTCTAATTTGTTCTTTTCATTATGAAGACTTTGATAACTTCCCTCTAATAATTGATTTCTTTTGGAAAGTTTCTCATTTGTTTGTTTTAGTTCATCGAGCAGACGATAATGGTAATTCTCCTCATAATCTAAGATTCTTTTTTTATGTCTCGAAAGTTCTGACTGCAAATGAATGATTTTCTGTTCCAGCTGAACAGATGTTAATTTTCCTTTTTTCATTGTTTTACCTCCTTTATTTGATCTAGTTTGTTAATAGCTTATGATAAATAAATGAAAACTTGCTTCTTTCGCCCAACTTATAAAATCACCTATAGAACTAAGAACAAATTCAGCTTTTGTTCATACAATGAAGTAGTCCCGTTAAAGGAATAATAATGAAAGAAAGGATGATAAATTTATGTCCGACTTTGAGAGACTTTGCGTCCGTGTTCCCAAAGTGTATGATTGGGTCACTAGACAAGTAGACAAAGATTTTAACTTTATGGGTACTAGAGGTTTAGATGATTTAGAATTCACATGTAATGGAACACCCGATGCGGACCCATGCGCATTCCTAGAGCCAGGTGAAGACTTTATTGTGAACGCTATTCCCACAGATCAAGATGGAAACCAAATTGACTTAGATGATATTGACTGCACAGAAGTTGGTAATCGCAGAAATGTATATGTGGAAGAACTAGGTATTGAACTTCAGGCTGTTAAACTAAAGGTACAAGGGTATTTTGTGATTGAACTTTATATGGAAGATGATTTAAACAATCCATTCTGTGTATCCACTCCAATTCCATTCTGTGTTTTTGAAAAATTCTTATTGTGTGCACCTGAAGGGACAGACATCGAATGTCACATCTTCGATCTATTTGGTACAGGAGTAGTTTGTTGTAATAATGGTGAGTTTTTAGACTTAGCATTTACATTGACAATCTGTCAATCTGTTCAAGTGGAAGCAGATGTGAAAGTGGAAGTGGAAGGTAAAATATGTCAACCTCGTGAAGACATAATTGAGCCTATTGTCGATAGACTTTGCCCAGATATCGCATTTCCACCACAGTGCCCAGAAATATTCCCTCCAAAAAATTGCTAAATAGGGACTTTAGAATCAGGATGATGATTTACTCATCGCCTGATTCTTTTTATTTTTTATTTTAAACTACTTACCAATACTTATGCTGCATACATATCGAATATGAAGGAAGGGAGGAGAACACCATGTCGGAGAGAGTAAAAAAGATGATCAGAAAAAGAGATGAAAAAATAACCCAACTAAATCAAAAAATTATTCATTACAGGTCAGAAGTGGAAAAATATAAGCAACATATTGTTTTATTGAAAAAACGTTACCAGCAAGATGGAGAAGTGGATGATTCTGATTCAGTAGAGGTAGAAGAAGTATTTGTATCGGGGGCATCCATGGATAAAGTTGAGGAAAATAAAGAAATAGTGCCTCCTATTTTATCATATTTTAGTTATACTACTCTCATTAATAGTGATGATGAAATAGAAGATACAGAAAATAAGGTTAACCTTTTTGGTCAATTTACATTTCGAAATGTAACAAACCAAACATTTGAAGAGCCTGTTATTTGTTTTCGTGTACGGCCATCCACAAAAATTCGATTGGGAGGAAAGATATCACATCTTACCAATATGGGAGAAAACTCAACTCAATTAACGGAGGAATGGATGTATGTTCAAGAAGATTGGAAACGATGGATAGCTGAAAAGGGGGAGCATTGGTTAAAACCGATACATTTAAAGGAATTAAAACCATATGAGACTGGAAGATTTACAAATTTTAATATTTCTTTAACCGAAAATAAAGAACAGCAGTATTTTATTGAAGGTTTCTTCTATGCCAAAAACTATCAAGAAGGAATTCCGGCCGTTAATACCATCTCGGTATCCCTCTAGGAGGAAAATAGTTGAAACTACTTTATATTTGCTCCCCATATAGGGGGATATATGATTATTTAAACGAAAGCTTAATAGATGCGTGGAGTTCCATTTCTGGAATAGATATCATTATTGCTAATAAGGATGATCCAATAGAACAGATTGTGAGCGAAAAAAAACCTGAGATAGCATTTTTATTGTTTGGAAGAGGGATAAAAGCGGAGCAAAACATTCTGAAACAACTGAAGAAGTGCAGAAAAGTAGGTTGGTTTTGTGAAGATCCCTATTTTATTTACGATACAAAAAAATATATACATGATTTCGACTTGGTTTTTACTGTGGAAAAAACAGCAGTAAGTTTTTACGAAGCATTAGGGCATCAAAATGTTCATTACATGCCACTTGGTTATAACCCAAACGTTTACTATCCTAAACGAACTTCGGATGCAAAATATAAAAGTGATGTTTGTTTTGTAGGATACCCATATCCAAATCGTATTAATATTATTAACCAAATAATAAGAAAAACAGATTGGAAGGTCACGGTTGTCGGAGGGAAATGGTCAAATTTTCTTAGAAATTGGCAAAATTATAGTCAATTGACTTGTATTAGTCATTGGATAGATCCGAGCGAGACAGGATACTATTATAGTAACTCCAGTATTGTATTAAATCCCCATCGACCGGCAAACCAACTAAGAATTATAAATGGCATAAGTCCAAATAATCGGTGTTTTGAAATAGCAGCATGTGATGCGATCCAATTATGTGACAACCGCAAAGGTTTAGAAGAATTAAGTGAATCGTTAAATATTATTACCTATAAAAATATGGATGATGTTATTATACAATTGGATCAATGGATCAATAGTACAAGAGATAAAAATAAGAAATATCCTATGAATCAAGCAGAGCACACTTTTTTAAAGAGAATAAATAAGATGATTAATCTAATAGGGTGAAAAAAGATTCGATTTTTCGGATCTTTTTTTTCTATCACGGGAACCTAATTTTCTCTATATTTCACAGTTTTAGTAACTTGTCTATACGAACATCTTCTATTTTGAATACAGTAAATAGTAGCTTAGTAGGAGGTGTGTATTCTATGTTTAAACTATACCTGGACCCAGGTCATGGAGGAAATGATAGTGGTGCTGTTGGAAATGGGTTGAAAGAGAAGGATGTGGTCTTGGAGATCTCCCTTCGAATTAGGGATATTCTAATGGATCAATATGATGATGTGGAGGTGAAGATGAGTAGAACGAAAGACGCTACGATCTCATTATCTGATAGAACGAAAGACGCGAATAAATGGAATGCTGATTATTTCCTTTCGGTTCATGCGAATGCTGCCAATGGATCAGCAAATGGTTACGAGGATTATATTTACAAAGGTTTATCAGAGGATTCAGACACCGCAATGTACCGAAATATCTTGCATAAAGAAATTATGAAGGTGAATAATTTAAGGAGTCGCGGGAAAAAGAAAGCAAACTTTCATGTGTTAAGGGAATCATCTATGTCGGCCATTTTAACAGAGAATGGTTTTATTGATCATGAAGGTGATGCTAAGAAGTTAAGGGATCCAGAATGGCTTCAGAAGGTTGCTCAAGGGCATGTGAATGGATTGGAAAGGGCATTCAATTTAACTCGAAAAAATAAAGAGAAAAATCAAGAGGAAGAATCGGCTGAAGAATATACTGAGAAAGAGAAATCAAATCAAAAGAGGACAGGACAAAAGTTGGAAAAGGGGCTCTATAAAGTGATAGCAGGTTCCTTTAAAAAGAAATCAAATGCAAAGAAACGGGCAAATCAATTACAAAATGATGGTTACGACACTTATGTTGTTAAAGTCAATTTAAATAACGAACGAGAGCCATTTCACCGCGTTCAAATTGGAGCATTTAAAAAGAAAGATAATGCAGTACGACTAAGGGATAAAGTAAGAAAATATGGCATAAAAGATGCTTTTATAACAAGAGAGGATGACAGTCAGCCGAAAATGGAACCGGAAGAAGAGAGAATTAACGGGAATACAGTGTTATCTGGTGAGCAAATGGATAAGTTCTCAAAAAGTGTAAATTCCTCCGCTCCAAAACTAGGAGAATTGTATGTGGAAATTAGTATGAAATACGGGATAAGAGGAGACGTTGCCTTTGCCCAAGCCCTTTTGGAGACTGGTAATTTCCGATTTGGTGGACGTGTAGATAAATCCCAAAACAATTTCGGCGGATTAGGTGCAACAAAGGATGGAGTTTCAGGGGCAAGTTTTAATACACCTAGAGATGGAGTAATTGCCCATATTCAACATCTTTATGCCTACGCATCCAAAAAACCAATTCCAGATGGAGAAAAATTAATTAATCCAAGATTTGATCTTATTGAGCGTGGGAGTGCAAGAAAATGGGTAGAATTAAATGGGAAATGGGCAGTACCGGGCGATGACTATGGACAAAAAATAATAAAAATCTATGAGAATATGCAAGATTTTACAGAGTAATGAACTAGGCAATTTAGAACATCTAATAGGTGTCTCTAAATTGCCTACTATTTTTTCTACTAAACAGTAAACTATTTTTTACCCATTATTCTTCTAAACGGGTCAAACATGCAAGAAAATAGGAGGATTGTCGCATTAACTATATAGTAGTTACGCTATCAAGCTAACTAATTTTTCTTTCGGAGAGGGGGAGAGCTTGTTTTGAATGAAACAGTAATCAAAACAATGTTGGCTCTAGGAGGTGGGATACTTTCTTTTATGTTTGGGAATTGGACAACTTTATTAGGAGTATTAGTAGCTTTTGTCATTCTAGATTATATTACTGGATTAATAGCAGCGTATTTAAATGGAGACTTAAATAGTGAACATGGCTTAAAGGGGATCGCGAAGAAAGTATTTATATTTGCGATGGTTTCAGTGGGGAATTTCGTTGATATAGCATTAGGAAGTGAGCCATTTATCAGAGAAGTGGTGATTATTTTCTATATTTCAAATGAAGTGATAAGCATTTTAGAAAATGCCGGTAAAGCAGGTATTCCAGTCCCTCAAAAACTGAAGAAAGCAATAAAGATCCTACAGGAAAAAGGGAGGAATTGAGTATGGCAACATTTATCCGGCCTACAACAGTTACGAGAGTCACAAGTGGTTTTAGGACTTCTTCCAGGCCAAATCATCATGGCGTAGACCTTGCTGCACCTGGAAGGCATGAAATCTTTGCTGTGGCAGACGGAAAAGTAACAAGATCCTACTATTCTGATTCCTACGGAGAGTGTATCATGATAAAGCATCAAATTGACGGGCAAACATGGGAAAGCGTCTATGCCCATTTACGTCGAGGAACTAGAAGAGTCAAAGTAGGAGATCGGGTATCTCAGGGGCAGGTCCTTGGGATTATGGGATCAACAGGGAGGTCTACGGGACAACATTTACATTTTGAATTGCATCGGGGAAGATGGAACGTAAATAAGACGAATGCAGTTGATCCACTGGACTATATTGGAGAAAATGTCTTAAATAGACTTTTTTCACAACGTCACAAATCGCAAGGGGACCAAGTGAGGAGATTTCAAAACCAACTTCTTGCCGTTGGAGAAAAATTGCCTAAATATGGTGCAGATGGTATTTTTGGAGATGAAACCGAAGGAGCTGTACGTTCCTTTCAGAAACGTAGAAATATACAAGTAGATGGAATCATTGGACCAGAAACGAGGAGAGAACTTCAGGAAGCTAGACCAAATTATCGTAGGATGTTGCGACTTAAGAATCCGTTTATGAAAGGAAACGATGTTAAAGCAATACAGCGAGTAGTAGGTACGAAAGATGATTCTTTGTATGGTCCAAAAACAGAACAGAAACTAATCAAATACCAGAATCAAAATCATCTTCTAGTGGACGGGATTGTAGGACCTCAGACATGGGGACACATGTTTTAAAAGGTAAGAATTCATATGTTATGGCACCTTCGGGTATTGTCTAGCACAAATGCCTACTCGCTGCGGGGCACTTCGGAAGTGACAACCGAAGTCAAAGATCGAACTTCTAACTACTTCTTCGAATTTGATGTCCAACGAGCGTTTACTTCAGTGGCAGCACGCGACTGATACTGCCCTTCAAGTAGCTTTTCTTACGATTCTTAAAAAAAGGGATGGTGAGTGAGTGTGTTAAGCCAAAACACATTCACCACCTTTTTATCTAATTTCTATTTTCTATTTAATGGGAAGAACTTCTTATCTTATCTCTCATATCATACATCATGTATGGTAATAAAGGAGTGTGATCGGAGGATGACAAGTGAAATTCATTTATTTATTTTATGGGAAAAGAGTCACTCGAAGTGGGATGAGATTGTAAAAGATATTACAGGAAAATTTTCAATTATTCAATTTGTAAAAGTTCATTGGACACCTCGACACTTTTCAAGGAACTTGGCACGGTTCTATGGTTTAGATATTCCCCGCATTAGTCAAAAGGAAGAGCAATGTGGAAATGGTCCCTTTCTGTTATTAATTGTAGAGGATGCTAACCCAATATATGTAGAGCGACAGACCACAAAAGGAAAAACGTTAGTCAATAGTAATATGTATGATGCGAAACAAAAATATCGGATGTGGACGGGGGGAGGATACCGTATTCATGGGACAAACACAGAAGAGGAATCGAAACACGATCTTGCTCTTTTGTGTAATAAAGATATCAGTGAATTTTATGGAGAAAAATGGAGTGGTCAAATAACGGAAATGGAAAAAAACCTAATTGGTTTGGATGGGTTTGAATCTATGGAGCAACTGTTTACTCTATTAAATCGGACGGTAAACTATGTAGTTTTAAGAAATTTTGAGGAATTACCAGATAGGTATACTAGTACTTCCCATGGTGATATTGATTTACTTACGGATGACCTTAAAAAAGTTGTCAGACTGACGAATGGAGAGAAAGTTTTTAATCCTTCTTACAGAGTTCATTACAAAATAGTGATCGGGGGAGAGGATGTTTACTTTGATTTTCGTTTTGTAGGGGACCGATACATGGATAGAGTATGGGAAAGGGACATCATGAAAAGTAGATTTCTTCATGGGAAAGGTGTTTATATTCCTGAGAGAGAAAGTCATTTTTACAGTTTGCTTTATCATGTCCTTGTCCATAAACGTAGAATTAAAAGTCATTACAAGAAGGTATTAATAGAGCTTTCAAGGGAATTAAATATAGGTTTAAAGGAAAGAGATTTTTCTGATCCGTTCATCTTAAAGTCATATTTGGATGGATATATGAAAGAAAAAGAATACCACTATACAAGACCATTCGACCGGTCTGTATTTTTTAACAAATCATTAATAAAGAAGGAATTCAAATGATTATCCGAAATCAAGAAAAATATCTTCTAGAACGGTTGAGAAGAAAAGGGATTGACAACATACAACATATACATCCTCCACAATGCGGAGACTTTCATGTCTTTTATAAAGGGGTAGACAGAAGGACAGGGAAAAAATTATTTATAAAATGGGATAAAAATCTTTCCGGTTCTGTAAAACGGGAAGGGGAAATTTTAAAGTTACCGATGATTAGCGTGTCTTCTTTTTTTCCGAATATTATATATGAGGAAACGGATTTTACCTTTCCGTATATCGCAGTGGAATATATAGAAGGTGTTAATCTTAAGGAATACTTATCGGCTGAGAGTGGTAGAAAACTGTTGAAGAGTGATTCTAAGAAAAGGGAGATGATTGATCAGTTAGTGAAAATTGCTAAAATTCTTTTTCAAGAAAAAATTGTTCACCGGGATATTAGGCCAGGGAATTTTCTAGTAAAAAAGAAGGATGGAAGATTTCAGCAACTTATATTAATTGATTTCGCGTTTTCCATAAGGTTAAACGAGTTACCAGAGTTGAAGTACTTACAAGGCAAAAAAGAGATGCTTAAATCACTTGGGACGACAAGATTCAAACCTGAATCGTTCACATGGGATAATATTTATTCTATTGAAAGAATTATAAAAATGCTTGATAGAAAATTTTCTAATAATCACTCTCAACTGGCAAGAGAATTAGAGGTGATGAAAGGTAAACAAATTTTTACAACAGGAGATTTGTAAGAAAGAGTTTCTCATTAGAAATTGTTTTTTTTCCTTAAAGTAAGTTTTCCAGAGGAGTCTTGATGAAGAACAAAACCAAATTCCCCAATTCTTTTTTTAAATCGATCAAACGATTTTGATTGATGATTATTCACATAATACTCTAGGTTATTTTCTAGTTCTTCTAATGTATGACCTAAATTGTTGACAACATAAGAATCATTGTATGCCGCCTTCCAGCCCATCTCTTTAATTCTTCGTGAAAATAAACCATCGTTCGGAAAGAGTATACTATCTTTTCCCTTGATATTTGACCATCGAAGTCCCCCAATTAAAATCTCACTTCTGATAATGGAGGTGGACCCAACATTATGCTTAGATAAATAGACGGAGTTTCCATTTCTGGTAACTTTAGTTGCAGCTTTTTCCCATGAATATTCCCCTTTATCGGTTTGAGGAAATGGAGAAAAAGGGGAAATTTGCCCCACTTCTGGGAAATTTTTCATCTTTTTAAGAAGGGTATGATCCCAGTTTTGCAAGTATTCAATATCATTCTCCGTGAAATGAATGAATGGAAAGCTGTCAAATGGTATTCTGTCTAAAACATAGTTAAATGCAAGTCCCCCTGTGTTTTTCTTCAAATACTCCACTTCAAAATCATATTTTATGGATAACTCTTCTAATAATGAAACTGTTTCGAAGTTTGAACCATTGTCTGCCACGATAAACTTGAAATCAACTGAGGTATTTTTATAATAGGATTCTATGGTTGTCTTTACTAATTCTGGTCGATTCCAGTTTAATAGAATAGTTAATATTTTGATAATGATCTCCTCCTTTTTGATGGTAATAAAATAGGTGTTAATTGACGGAGATCTACCCACACGCAGATTGGTAATATGAATATGTATATTGGAGAGAGTGTGATTAATGAAATAAAAGTAAGTGTACTATATATTATGTTTTTAAAAAGGAAATGATTAACAGGATTTTAATTTTATTATGAGAACCCTCGAACAGAGGATGCTAGAGAAGTTCTCTTTTAATAAGAGGTGGCAGCGAATGGTTTCTATTATTACATGTACGATGAGGCAACATTATATGATGGAAGTGTTTGAAAACTATCATCGTCAAAATTGGGAAAAGAAAGAACTAATCATAATTTTGAACAGTGACACGATGGATATTCGACTCTGGAAGGAAAGAGCAGAGGAGTATGAAAATGTTTCTATTTTCCATCAACCAGAAAGGATATCCCTGTGGGAGTGTATCAATTTCGGGGTGGAGAGAGCTAAGTTTGATTATATATTTAAGTTTGATGATGATGATTATTATTCCCCATTTTATATACAAGAGCAAATGGAATGTTTTAAGGAACAACAGGCAGACATTGTTGGAAAGAAGGCAAGTTATTGCTATTTGGAAAGGGATAATGCTTTATTAGTACGTCACTGGGAGCATGAGGATAAATTTGTGGATCATATTTTTGGAGCGACCATTGGAATGAAGAAAAGTGTTTTTTCATCAGTGAAATTCCCTGATAGGAACGTAGGAGGAGACCGTTTGTTTCTAAGGAGATGTCACAGCAAAAATATGAAGATCTATGCTTCCTCTCGAAGAAATTATATGTGTGTGAGAACAAATGACCCAAATCATCATACATGGAAAAGTGATGAAGAACAGTTTTATCGTAAAGGGGATTTAATAGCTTACACGGATAATCCAAGAAAACTGATTCCATGAAGGAACAATAACATTTTCTGAAATGGAAGGGGAAAGTAGGGTTATGTATGGAGAAACATCAGTATTTTATTAACTTAAAAAGAAAATTTACCAATAATACAGCAAAAGTTGGGGTAATCGGGTTAGGGTATGTTGGATTACCTTTGGCACTGGAACTTTCAAAAAAAGGATATACTGTTTACGGTATTGATGTTAACGGGGAAAAACTCGCCAGTCTTAAAAATGCCCAATCCTATATTAGAGGTGTCAGTAATGAAGAAGTGGCAGTTGCTATTAATTCAAACAGTTTTTTTCCAACGGAGGATTTCTCTATTATACGTTATTTAGATAGTATCAGTATTTGTGTACCAACCCCTTTAACTACACATCAGGAACCGGATGTCTCTTATATAAAGCAAGTGATGGCACATGTAAAGCAGTATATGCATAAGGAATTTCTCATTATTCTAGAGAGTACTTCTTATCCAGGTACAACAGATGATTTAATCCAAAAGGTTTTAGAGAATGAGGGTTATACCGCCGGGAAGGATTATTTCTTATGCTTTTCTCCTGAAAGAGTAGATCCTGCAAATGAAAAGTATAGTACAAAAAATACGCCAAAGATAGTAGGTGGCGTAACTGGAAGATGTACCGAATTAGCGAAGAATTTATATGAAGGGGCAATTGAAACGATAGTACCCGTTTCTAATCCTAAAGTGGCAGAGATGAGTAAACTGCTGGAAAATACATTCCGTAGTGTAAATATTGGTTTTATTAATGAAATGGCTCTTTTATGTGAACGAATGGGACTAGACATTTGGGAAACGATTGATGCAGCAAGTACAAAACCATTTGGCTTTATGCCCTTTCTTCCGGGACCTGGAATTGGGGGTCATTGTATTCCATTAGATCCGATGTACCTGTCATGGAAGGCAAGGGGAATTAATTTTTATAGCCGTTATATTGACATGGCACAGGAGATCAATAAATCAATGCCAATCTATGTTGTAAATAAGATTGGAGATGCACTGAATTCCGTTGGTAATCCTATAAAAGGGGCAAAGTTACTGCTTCTAGGAATGGCCTATAAACCAAATATTGATGATGTTAGAGAATCTCCAAGTCTAGAAGTATACAAGTTATTAAGGGAAAAGGGTGCGATGGTAGAGTATAACGATCCCCATGTAAATGCATTTGACGGGGAGAATGGAGAGACAGTATTATCTGTTCCTATTGATAAAACAACGTTGCCTAAATATGATGGTATTATTTTAATGACAAACCATGATGATTACGATTACAGAGAGATTGCAGAATATGGAAAGCTAATTATGGATACTAGAAATGGTTTCAAAAATATTAGGAGGACTAATATTTATCGATTATGGGGGAGTAGTGAATGGTAGATGTTTGTATAAATGGAGAGGATGCAATTCACAGAAACATTCCTCTTCTTTCCATTGTAATGCCAATATACAATCGTAAGGAAACAGTGGAGAGAGCTATTAACAGTGTAGTAAATCAAACTATTCCCCATTGGAAGTTATTAATGATTGACGACGGTTCAGTGGATGGTTCAGTGGATGTAATCCTCCCTTTTTTAAAAGATAATCGAATGAAATTAATCCGTCATGACAAGAACAGAGGTATATCCCATGTATTGAATACAGCGTTGACGCATATTGATACTCCATATTTTGTACAATTGGATTCTGATGACTGGTTTGAAGAATGGACACTTGAAAGATTAACTGTAGAAATTGAAAGAGCTCCTCAAGAAACGGCTCTTTTTTATGGAAATAGTAAACTGTTTAAAGATAAGGAAGGCAAGCTAAAAAAGATAAAACATATCGATCACAGACAATTTGATGATAAGTATGATTTTTTGCAGTATTTGTCTTTTATGTTAACACCAAGGTGTTATCGTACAGACGCAGTCCGATTAGTGGGAGGATGGAATATAGATCGATGGTTTGATGGAAGGGTTATGGAAGACCGTCAAATGTGTCTAAAATTGATTGATTCTTTTCCAGTTAAATGGATAAATGAATATTTGTACAATTGTAGGGTGCACAAAAACCAATTATCGGGTAAAGAGAATATTGAAAAAAGGAATAAACTTCGAGAAGAGTTAATTTATTTTTATCTAAAGAAGTGGGGAGATGAATATAACCCTGTTTTTACTTATAGTAGAAATGGATATTTAATAATAGATTATCTTCAAAAGAATGAGTCGGTATAAATAAAAGATAATTGTTTAAGTGGGGATAAATGATGATTCATGCAATAAAGCATATAAAGCAAATGAGGAAAGGAAGAACTGAGCCACAATTAATGAAATGCAGCAACCAAAAAATATATGTAGTAAAGCCGTTGAATTTGATGTATAAGCGTTCTCTTGTTAATGAGTATATTTCATATAGACTTGGAAATTTGTTGAATCTTCCTTTACCAGAGTACAATATTATTACTATTTCAAGATCTGTTTTAATGGCATCTCCTTTGTCTGAAAAAAATTTTAGACCTGGATTGTGGTTTGGAACAATTTATAAAAGAAATGCAAAGGGGTTCACGGCAGACTTAGCGATATCATGTAAAAATTTAGATCAGTTGGCATCGATGTTTATTTTTGATGTATGGATTCATAATAGAGACCGTCATAAAGATCATGTTTTAATCGATAAAAATAAATTATTCTTAATTGACCATGATAAAGCGTTTACTGGTCGAAACTGGAACGGGGAGAAATTAATTCAACAAAGCCGAAATGCTAACATGAAGGTAAATAGCCATCACAAATATTTATTACATTATTCAGACAAAATGAACTTATATAGAGAAATTGATAGAATAAGTAAATTAAAAGTAACTGAATTGCAAAAAGTTATCCATTCCATCCCAAAAGTTGGGGTATTACTAAAAATGATCAAAGAAGTTTACTACATTTTTTAATGACACGACAAGAACTTTTACCTAAACTTTCAAAAAAATTTATTGAGTATGTAGAGAAGAAAAACCGTTGAATGAAATTAACGGTTTTTTAATCGTCGTATTATTTTTCTATCTTTGTTTCCGTCTAAGTAACCGCCTCTTTTATTGGTATGTCTAATATAATAGTCTAAAGCTTCAATATGATCACCTAGGAAGACTTCAAGTGCCCGATATTTATCAGAACCATGAATGTTCCCTGTAGTAATTTCATGGGAAGTTTTGATAACTATTTTTTGTTCAGCAATTATTGAGAATCCTTTCATTTCAGACATAATAAAAAATAGAGGGGGAATCGTTAATTTATCCCATCCAATTTGTTCTATTACCCTTCGATGAATTGCGTGGGGAAGCGAGTACAAGGACGCATTTTTTAATTCAGGATTTTTACAGACTAGGTTCAGGAAATATTTAATAGTATTTATGGAATCTATCGGAATGATATCTGTTATTAAGTGTTCTGCATTAGTTAAGGCAATTTCTGTTCCATTTTCTATTGCTTCAAAAAAAGGCTCTGCCTCTTCTTTATTAATTCGTGTATTACAATCTGTAAAAAAGATAGCATCCCCGGAGCTACGAGCTGCACCAATTGACCTACTTGCATTAATTCCTAAAGACTTTTCCTGATTTATTACTTTTGCACCTGTATTTTTTGCAAACTTAATCATCCTTTTTGATAATCCATATCCAGCAACAATAATTTCATCACTGATTAATTGTAGTTCTTTAATTACATTTAACAGTCCCCGTGTTTTTCCTTCACAAGTTATCACAATACTGCGTTTATTTTTCCTCACGTTATTTAATGGATGAATATTACTTAATTTTTCCCTATTCCTTCCATCATGAAATCCAGCCCTAAATCCTTTAAGTTGTCTTAGATAGTGTAATGCTTCTACATGGTCTCCGATGATCCGGCTAGTAGAGTTGGGAAAAGGGGAATTACGCGCCTTCATTTTATGTTCTTTTGGTCGAAAGGGGTTTGAAGAAATAACATCTACTGGTTCTGGTGATGTAAAAAGGAGATTTTGTGTAATTCCAATGGTTTGGGATAAAGGTGGATCTACTAAATTCCACCACCCTATTTTATCTAAAGCATTTTTACTCATTGCATTTGGTATAGCACCTAATGAATTTACTAATAAATCCTCGCGCTTTAAGAATATATTCAAAGCTCGTTTACATATAGCTGTTGGGAAGTGGTTCTCACGAAAAATTGTCCAATCTAAGTTGTTTAATACTACATCATAGCCCTTCATGATGGCTTTGACAAATTGGGAAAGTTGAACTGATTCAATAAAAATGTCACCATCGAGAAACAATAGAATATCACCAGTTGCTTCGTAGGCACCCAATGCTTTACCTACATTGATTCCAAGGGCACTTTCATATTCAAGTACAATACAGTTCAATCCTTTAACAATCTTAGAGGTACGGTCAGTAGAACCATTAATAACAACGATAATTTCGTGAGGATTTAATCTAATCAGTTCTTTGATTATCCTTTTTATTGTATTTTCTTCATTTTGTGCCTGAATGATGATGGATAAGTTATATTTCTTTGTTCCCTTAACCATACATCTCACATCCTCTTTCTTTACTTAATCTTTGATAGTATCGTTAAGTATTTCGATACGTAGCTATTTTGACTATAGTCTTTTTCAATTGTTTTCAAACCATTTTGTGTTAGACGCGTACGTTTGCTTTTGTTTTCAATTAGGCGGTCTATTTGTTTGACGGCTTCTTCAATATCATCTGTTTTATATAATAATCCGTTATAGTTATGTTGAATAATTTCATTTTTCCCTTTCCTATTTGAACTGACAATTGGACAAGCACAGGCCATTGGTTCTAAAATAGCGTTGCCTAAGCCTTCTCTTAATGAAGTGGATAGGACACATCCTCCTGAATTAGCAATTAAGGAATACAGTTCTGGCATCTTGTGGTTTGGAACATTTGGAATTATTCTTGTTGAGGAATAGAGACGTATTTTTTTTAATTGTTTTTTCATATCTTTCAAGCACTTTGATGTGTTGGGATTGCAGATAATCCATAGTTCAATCTGATGTTTGAAAGATACATGATGTGATATTGTGATGAATTCTTTCCAATTTTTTGAGTTCTCTACTCTCCCGATAAATGCGATAATCTTTCTTCCCTTTTCTGGGACTGGAAAATCTTCCAAAGTTATTTTTTCTTTATAATGAAAGGAGGGGTCTACTGTATTCCCATCAATAAAAACAGGAATGTTTCTCACCAGTTTTGTTTTAACTAGTGGTTTTAAGTACTTCGCAATACAAATTACGGCATGGACTTTAAAGGATTTGTTTATTTTCCTAATTCCTTTAACGACTCCAGAACTCCATCCCCGTACTTCATAGATAATTTTTCCGGAAAAGTTTGTAGGTACCGCATCTAAATATTTCAGGGAATAGATAAAGGAAATAAAATCATATTTATTTTTTTTAATGTGCTCTCTGAATTGATCCTTATTATTAATATAGTAGGTTTGGATGTGCTGAAAGATATAATCCCCGTCGCCGGGGGAATGAAAAGCAACCTCTGCTTGAATACCTTCTGCCCGTAAAGCATTAATTCGGTTACGCGAAGAAGTTTGTAAACCACTGACATTTGGTTTTGGTATAACATATAGAATTTTCATAAATGATATTTCACATCCTAGTATCAACTTCTTTTACGACTTATTTCATGGACAAAAAAAACGTTTCCCATTCCCTTTTGCAAATATCCCAAGTCCAGCCATTTACTATTGTATTTCTAATATTCTTTGAAAACTTTTTTCTCATATTAGGATTTTTTTGTAATAATTTTATTGAATATGCTATGTCGTCTGAATTTCTAGGTATGATTAGTCCATTTTTCTTATGATTGATTAATTCAGGAACAATGCCCACTTTCGTAGAAATAATGGGTACTCCACAAGAAGCCGCCTCTAAAATGGGAAGGGGAATATGTTCGGACTTGCTGGAACAGATGAAACAATCTAATTCCTGATAATAGCTAACCATTTTTTCTCTTGGAACTCTACTGGTATAGGTCCTTGTTTCAAAATGAATCTTCTTGACCTTTCGTATGGCTTTCTCAACGATATTGTATCCCTTTAATTCTCTGTAGTTTTTCTTGTCGATTCTTCCAACCCAACCCACATTAAATGAATAGTTTTTTCCTTGTTTAGGATTAGGTTTAAATAAATTTTCATTTATTCCGACCCTAGTTTTATGAATTGAAAGATATGGTTTAAATATGTTTTGAATTTGGTTGGAGGCTGTATTAATGCCTCGAAATGATTTTAGAAAATCAATAAAGTTTTTATTTATTTCATGATTATTTACGTGCTTTTCAAAAACACGGAGGGAAGTTATACCTGTTGCCATTTTATGAAAAGGTATTTTGAGTTTTTTGATTTTTTTAGCAATACTTAAGGACATGGGGTAAATAAGGTCGTATTCAAACTGATCCGTTTCCTTTACTTGACCAGCATATTTTAAATATAATTCGATTTCTTCAAAAGGTTGTGATAAAAGATCTTTTGCCCGATGATCAAATGCCCATCCAGGGTTGTTTGGAACAATAAGTATTTTCATTTGCTCCCCCTTTTCACGTGAAATCGGATGTTTACAGACTGTCAGTACATTTTCTTAAAATACAAAAGGTTCTTTTGGACGAGTTTATCAATTTTGCATTTGTATTCCTTATCTTTTTGGATTCCCTTTTTTCGATATAAAGGCTTCAACCAATTTTTTCCCCGCCTTATGGCTATAACTGGGATCTTTTTCTTTGCTGCTTTGCATCCTATAATCCAATCCACCATATTTGTGTCTTGAAAAGCTTCAGGGGAAATTTTCATGTTTTTTGTATAGAAACAGGATGTGCCTGTTCCTGGTATTAATATTTTTGTGTGTTTTTGTAACTGTTTATGGGAGGTAAATACTTTCCTGTTTTTTGCTATATTTTTTACCGTTTTTTCTGGATGGAAAGTAGAACCATGAACACAGGCAATAATTTGATTATTATAAGCTTTCATCACTTTGATTAGTTTCTTGACATAATCTTCTGGATAAAGGAAGTCATCATCTACCGTCAAATAGTAACCATCGGTTTGGTTATATCCAATAAATTTCATCTCTGCCCCTTTATTTTGTTTAGAACAGGATAGTTTTATTTTAGAATGTTGTTTTAAGAATTCTGGACAAATAGTTGCACCGTTAACATGGACAAACATTTGGTCGCATTGTTTTAATAATAAAGGTATACTTTCTTCTAGGTTTTTGAACCTGCTGGGTATGACTGCCATCCCAATACAAATCACCTGTATCTCTCCCTTTAATAAATATTTCTATTAGGATTAGACGCTAAGGTTTGAAAAAACTGTTCCCATTCTTGTTTACAATGATCCCATGTCCATTGTTCTTTAATTGTTCTGCGAATATTTTTAGAGAATTTCTTCCTTTTTGAGGGATTTCTTTTTAAATCCAAAATTGCTTTTCGGATAGAGGCTGCATTTCTGGATACAATTAGTCCATTCTGATTATGTTTGATCAATTCTGGAACGATCCCTACATTCGTTGATATAATAGGTACACCGCAAGAAGCTGCTTCAAGTACCGGGTTGGGTAATCCTTCTGATTCACTGGAACAAACAAAGCAATCCAATCCATGATAAAAAGAAACCATTTCATCTCTCGATACCTTTTTTTCTTTAAACGTTCGAATGTCCAACTTTATGTTAGCCCCCTTGATGGCTTCTAACACAATGTCATATCCCTTAAGATTCCGATAATTTTTCTTGTCGATTCTTCCAACCCAACCGACTGTAAATAATTTATTTTTGGTATGATTTTTACTAGTAGTAAAGAGTTCAGAATTAATACCAATTCTTGTTTTATAAATGGGGATATATGGGCTAAAAGTATTGGTTATTTCCTCGGACCAGGCATTGATTCCGCGGAATCTGCAGATAAAGTCAAGAAAATCATTATTTAGTCCTTTGTCGGTCCAGTATTTTTCGTATACTCTGACGGAAGTAATTGCTGATGCCATATCTTGATATGGAATCCCCTTTTTATGAAGCCATTTTCCTAAGCTAATGGACATGGGATAAAGGAGATCATATTGGGCAAGTTTTCGTATGTCAATCTCATCACGGTAAATAAGTTCCAACCTAAAGTTAGAAAATGAAAATGACAGCAAATCCTTTGCCCGGTGATCAAATGCCCACCCAGGGTGATCAGGGATTAAAAGTATTTTTTTCAAAGAGTAATCCCCCTTTACAATACTTATTTGTGCAAATATTTATATAGTAGTGTAACTTCTTTGATCGGCAACTGATTCATAATCTTTTTGAATATCGGATCTTCATAATAACTCAGAAGGAGATTCTTAAGCTCAGAGTAATGTAAACTTCTATTTCGATTAATATAATCATTAAACTTTTTACTGTGATTTCTATTTCGCAAAATTCCTAAATGAAATCCGTGGTGGGGACGAAATGGATATTTTTTAATTTTGCCTATGCCAAATTTTTCTTTCAATAGCTCATAAAGAAATATTTCATTTCTGCCATATTCTAATATTTTTTTTTCTAACTTGTGAGGATGAGAAAGATAGAAATCTATTGTACTACTGAGCTTTTCATAGTATTCTTTTGTTTTATAAAAGTGAAGTCCGGTCATTCGGCGTGTATTAGGCCTAATTTTATTACTGTATGGTAATCCTATTTTATTGCAATGGTTTAAGTGAGCTTCTAGTAGAGAAGGCTTTTCTTTAACGATTAAAAAATCTACATCCCCGATATAAACATGTTCAAAGTGTTTAAATTCCTTTTGTGGCAATAAAAACCTCCACGTTTTTCCAACTTGATTTTGATCAAATTTTATATTAGACAGGTAGTTTTCTTTAACTGTAAAGTTACTTGAGAGTTCATCCGCTATCAATGTTAAACAATTTTTTTCGTTTTTTGAGAGTGTGGTATTTGAGAACACTTTTACATAATATTCAGGGTAGCTCTTTAAAATGCTGTATATATAATATGGGATATATCTCGAATAACTCCCAAATACAAAAACAGAGATACATAAGGGAAAGTATTTCATCTTCTCACTCCAGTAAATCATTAATTAGTGCTGATTATAAACGTATGCTTTCTGCAGGATTTTTGCCACTTCTGGACGTGTAAACTCTACAGGTAAAGTTTCTCCGTTCATGAGCTTTTGTCGCACTGCTGTACCGCTTAAGATCAGATGATTATCTGTTGGATGAGGACATGTTTTTTTGCTAACTATACTATTACATTTGTTGCAGAAAAAGGAATGCTCAAAACAAAGAGGTATAATTCCAAGCTCCTTTTGATTGATGCTTCTAATTAAATCCTGTGCATCATATGTCCCATAATAATCACCGACTCCGGCATGATCCCTGCCAATGATCATATGTGTACAACCATAATTTTTTCGGCAGATTGCATGGAAGACAGCTTCTCTGGGGCCTGCATATCTCATTGCTGCAGGAAACACAGATAAACATGTTCGCTCAGAAGGATAATAGTTTTCAATTAACTTTTCATAGCTTTTCATTCGGACATTTGCAGGAATATCATCGCTTTTTGTTGTTCCAATCAGTGGGTGAAGGAAAAGTGCGTCGGTTAACTCCAATGCGCATTTTTGAATATATTCATGAGCTCTGTGGATTGGATTTCTTGTTTGAAAAGCTGTGACAGAAGTCCATCCTTTCTCTTTAAAAAGCTGTCGAAGTTCCATCGGGTCTTTGTCGTAGACTGGAAAGTATGAAAACGGTCTGTTAACTAGTTTAATAGGTCCCCCAATCAATATTTCACCCTGTTTCATTAGTTTTGCCACTCCAGGATGATGTTGGTCTGCTGTCTGATAAATTTTTGATGATTCTGTTGTTTTACAGTAAGAATATTTTTCCTTTACGTCTAATACAGCCAACAGTCTGTCAGGATCTTTTGGGCAGAACAAGGCAATTCTCTCATTTTCTTTTATTCCAACAGCTGTTTCCTTTGAAACTGGAAACGTGATAGGGATCGGCCAAATAAGCCCATTTGCAAGTTTCATATTGTCTAATACACATTCGTAGTCTTTCTTTCCCATAAATCCCGTTAGGGGGCTGTATGCTCCATTAGCCAATAAGAGTAGATCTCCTTTAACCCTTTCATCAACATAAATTCTTTTCATTTCAGGTTCTTGTAAGATTAACTCCTTTTTTTCACAATTGGAAGCGAATAAATTAATTAGTTCACCACCATGAGGTTTATTACCGAACTCCATTTAATCTTCCCTCCTGTATGATATGCCTTTTATCCTTGGAATTAAATAATCCATTAATTGATCAACCGATTTGTTTATTGAGTTCTTTTCAGTATTTACTGTTATCTCCGGTTTTTTTGGTTTTTCATATGGTTGGGAAATGCCAGTGAATTCTTCTATTTCACCAGAACGGGCCTTTTTATATAATCCTTTTGGATCTCGATTCTCACATTCATCCAGTGAGCAATCCACAAAAACTTCAATAAAATCCCCCGTGCGAAAAACACGTCTGGCCATATCTCTGTCGGACTGAAAAGGAGAGATGGCAGCAACGATAGTAACAATACCTGCGTCAACAAATAATCTGCTCACTTCGGCAATTCTTCTGATATTTTCTTTTCGGTCTCTCGGATTGAAATCTAAGTTTTTATTTATTCCGTGTCTTAAATTATCCCCATCAAGTAAAAAAGTGTGAATTTTCTTACTGTACAGTAATCTCTCTAGATGGTTGGCAATGGTTGATTTTCCCGATCCTGACAAGCCAGTTAACCAGACAACCAGACTGGTATGGCCTTTCAACTTCTTATAATCTTCCATTTGAAGATCTACCTGATGCCAGAAGATATTTTTTTCGTCATTCATTTTAAATCACTCCAATGGTTAAATTGTAAAAACTAAAATAGATACGGTAATAAACATACAAAGTACACTAAGTGGTAACCCAATTTTTACATAGTCCATGAGTCTGTATCCTCCAGGACCAAAAATCAAAAGATTGGTCTGGTAACCAATGGGAGTTATAAAGCTTAACGAAGCCGCAATGGCAAGGAGGAGAATAATGGTTGTAGGGTCAATTCCAGAGATTATTGCAACTTTATAACCAATGGGAAACATCATCACGGCAGATCCAATATTATTAATGATTTCTGTGAGTACATTTGTCATTACATATAATGCTACGAACAGAGCAAAAACCCCTAAATGGTTGTAAATGAGAAGAAGTCCATTCGCACCCAGTTGTGCTATACCTGTATTTTCAATGGCATACCCAATTCCAATGGAGCAGGACATAACCAGGTAAATGCTCAGGTCAGTGGACTGCTTGAATTCTGAAAATGATACTACCCTTGTAAACAGTAGGCTAAGGACAGTCAATAATGCAGCTTGTAGAATGGGGATTAACTGAAACGATAGTAAGATAAGAAATCCTCCTAAAATGAAGAGAACAGTCCTCTCATGAGTTAACGTTTTATTATCCGGTTTAATAGATGATAGAAAGTAAAAGTCAGGAGAATGGTGCCATGTGCGATAGAAATCTTTTGTTGTGAGTAAAAGTAAGGTGTCACCAGGCTGTAGTCTCTCGTTTCCAACCCTTGAATAAACGACTTTATTTTTCCTTCGGATAGCAAGGATAACAGCTTGATACCTTGAACGGAATTGGCTGTTATTAATTCGTTTGTTGATCAGTGGAGAATAATGGGAAATAACTACTTCCATGTATTGTCCATTGGTTTTCACTTCCTCCATATTTCTTTTTTTTTCAGACAAGATAAGATCATTTGAATCGTGGAGAGTAATAATGCTTTTCACATCTCCAGAAAAAATAAGTTGATCTCCTTCCTGAAGAACAAAGGTGCTTGAAGGAGATGTGAATATATCTTTTCCCCTTTTAATTTTTATAAGATATGCTGTCTTCAACGCACGAAGGCTCCCGTCTGCAACAGTTTTACCACTTAAAATAGAACCTTTTGGTATAACGTATTCTGAAAAAAAATTGTCCTGTGTTTTTTGAAATGTTTCCGATAAGTTTGTCTTTGAAGGTAAGAAAAGAGAACCTATAAAGGATATATATAAAATTCCTAATAAAGCAACGGGAATTCCTATAATTGCAAAGTCAAACATAGAGAAGCCAGGTTGCCCTTTTTCTACTAATAGACCATGGAGGATTAAGTTTGTTGATGTACCTACAAGCGTTATTGTCCCCCCGAGAATTGCAGCGTATGATAAGGGAATTAATAGCTTTGATGGTGAAATTAGTTGTTTTTTCCCCCATTCCTGAACTACTGGCAAAAGCATGGCGACAATTGGTGTATTATTCAACACTGCAGAGATCATAGAAACTGGAAACATCATTTTCATTAAAGTCATAGAAAGCTTTTTGGATTTGGATAATAAAGTATCAACAATTCTTTGAATGATACTAGATTTCTGAACTACTTTACCTATTGCCAATAACAAAATAACCGTAAGAACCCCTTCATTGGAAAAGCCCTTTAATGCTTCTTCTGTTGATATCACGTTTAGTAACATGAGTAGTGCTAAGGCAGAAAATAATGCATAGTCAGGTGACAGCCACCCCTTTAATAAGAAAGTGAATACAGTTCCAATTATGAGGAAGGTTAATCCCATCTCAAGTGACATTATTTTCCACCACCTGTTATTTCTTTAATATTGATGTATGTAAAGTTACTAGAGAACGTCATGCTCAAGCGCCTTTTTGTTATGGAAATATGCTATCGCATCAGGTAATGAGCGGATTATGAGATAACAAAAGATAGTAGCCGTTCATAGAATATAAGAAGGATAATAGTCTGTAAGATAAATGAAACATGAAGGCGTGAGGAGGTAGAAAATGAAGATTGCAGTTATCCCGGGAGGACCTTTATGGGCATTTGGCAATCGAGCAAAAGACTTGAAAAACCTTTCATTTGACCATATTCAAATAGATGTTATTTATTTACAAGATGTAACCTATGAAAATACAAAGGAATACGATCTTTTATATCCCATGTCATTAACGATTGTAAACAAGTTAAATAAGTCTGGGATACCACTGAACCGAATGGCTACGGGCATTACTTCAGAAAGGGTATTCACATCCAAAATGGTAGATGGAAAGATTAAACAGGGGTTTATTAATAAACTACATTCTTTGAGGGGGGTAAATGCTTGGTCGGATAAGATTATCAAGAATTTTAAACCACAGTATGAAATTTCTAAAACTCGAATTGGTATTGATGAAAAGAAATTTAAACCGGCGACAAAGCCAAGAAAAAGAGATAAATTTACGGTTGGTTGGGTAGGAAGGATAGACAAGGGGAACTACAGGAAATTAAAAGGATATGATTTAGTCTTGAAAGCTATTAAAGGATTAGATGTGACATTAGAAATTAGAACGTATAAAGAAAACTTTGTTCCCCGGGACCAGATGGTAGAGTTCTATCAAGGTTTAGACTGTTTCATCTGTTCTAGCCAATCAGAAGGGCTACCCAATCCTGTTTTAGAGGCAGCATCTTGTGGAGTCCCAATTATTTCAACAAACGTGGGATTTGTTCCAGAGATTATCCAACATAAGAATAATGGATTAATAATTGATAGAAACGTGAAATCAATACGTAAGGCAATTAACTATTTGATGAAAAACGAAAATCATCGGAGGAGGATGGGGAGAAACATACGGAAAACAGTTGTAAAAAATTGGACGTGGGAGGATTGTAAGAAGGATTGGGAAAATTTTTTCCTTTCTTTAAAGGAATAATGAGGGTAGGTGGTTTCGGAAATGAAAAAGCATCTTCTCGTTTATGATTACGACTGGTGGATCCTTGGACAGAAAGCAAGAATAATAAAAAAATATCATCCATCACTGGATATATTTTCAAATAAAGGGATAAGAAAGCTAGTTCAGCAAAAGGGAAGTGCTTATATCAATTCGAATTACGAAATAATATCAGCATTAAGTTTAGGTCTGGCGAAGCTTCTCTATAATCTGAACATTAGGGTAGATACTGCACAAGTGGGGTCATATAAATACTTTATGCTAAATCACACAAGTTTTGAAGAGTGGTCAGGTAAAGTGGTACCAAATCATGAGTTTATTAAGGTGATGAACTCAATGAAACAATTTGGAGCGAACAATCCAATGATCAAAGAAGTGGTACAAAGACTTGTTCCTGATAAAAAAGTAAATTATATTAGGCAATTTGTAGATTCTGATTTTTTTTACCCTTTACTACGTAGAAAAAAACAGTCAAATTCTCCACTTAATATAGGGTGGGTAGGGAATACTCGGCGAGAAGTAAAACAATATAATTCTTTATACAAACCTATTGTGAAAAATTTTGAAGGTGATCCAAGATTTACTTTCAAAGAAGCCACTCGTCGGACAAAAATTCCTCTAAAAGAAATGCCTGCCTTTTATCATTCATTAGATCTCCTATTAGTGACGGCTTCTAATGAAGGAATACCTAATCCTGCTTTGGAAGCAGCTGCATGTGGTGTCCCGGCAATCTCCACTAATGTTGGTATTATGAAAGATCTTGCCGGGGTAAATGAAGATTTCCTTCTTGTTAAAGGGGCGAATAAACGGGAATTTATTAGAAAAATAAAGTATTTGGAAAAGAATCGGGATCTCCTTTTCAAACTGCAAAAACAGGCAAGAGCAACCATCATGTCGCACTGGACAGTAGAAAAAACAATTGATAGTTGGTTGAATACACTATTTCTTTTCAACAACGGGAGAGGAGGAACAGAGGGATGGATAAGGGGAAAAAAGACGTGATAATAACGGGAACACCAAGGGGTGGCACCACTTTGACTGGAGCCATGTTTGACCAATTAGACAACTGTATCTGCTTAAGTGAGCCAGTATGGCAGGAATATTGGCTGAGGAAAATAAATGACCAAAGGGAGTTGACAGAAAAAATCATTCAAGATTTCAAAAAAATGAGAAAAAGAATAGAACAAGGTATGCCTGTAAAGGACAGACGGAATCCAGATGGATCTCCACCGACGAATTATTATCAGAAAGGTGTTGCCGGGAAGAGGAAAGCAGACTACAGAAAGCCTAGACAGATTGTATTCAGAGTAAAAAATAAAGAGTTTCTATTAGCTATGAAACACAATACTCTTTACACTGCCATTCTCCCTAGTTTGTTAAAATCTGGGCAGTTTACTATTATCGCTGTTTTACGCCATCCCATCCCTACCATCCTATCATGGAATTCTGTTGGGAAATATACCAGCCAAAGAGTAAAATTGGTGGAGTCTCATTGGGGAGAATTAAAAAATCTAATAAGGGGAGAGGAGGATCTCATTAATAAACAAGTTAAAATTTTTGATTTATATTGCCAAATGTATTTATCTTTACAGGATCAGATTCAACTAATAAAGTATGAGGATTTAATCTATAATCCAACCAAACTTGAGAAACTAACGAACAGGACCTTCACTGGTGAGCACATGCTAAAAAAAGCATCTTTAAGACACTATGATTTTTCTTTGGTAGACAGAATAAAAAAAAGCTTAAGAGCACATGCTCCAAATGCTCTTAAACTCTATTCACTAGATGATTTTTAGGAGGGAAAGGATGAAGAAGATTGCCGTTTTAATCAAAACACATGAAAGGGAAAAAGCTTTTTTTACCTGTATCCGATCTGTTCAGCGTCATTTCAGTAATCATCTTATCCCTTTCCGTTTTTATATTGGGGATGACAGCAAAGTGATTTCTAGGAAGAAGGAGCGTCTTTACAAAAGGCTCTTGAATAAAGGACACTTTATACAAAGGTATTCGAAAACAATCGCAGTTACTGCTGCGAGAAATAGTTTACTAGATCAGCTTCAAGGAGAAAGCTATATTTTGAGAATTGATGATGATTTTGAACTTACGAAAGAAACAAATGTACCAAAAATGATGAAAATAATAGAATATGATAATAATATTGGTGCCGTAACAGGATTAGAAAGACAAATTGGAGATGGAAAGGGAATCGTATCGGGAGAATTAAATGAGTGGATTGGTTTTTTAAATGTAAAGAGTGGTGTTTTGCAAAAGAAAATTGTTCCTGTTCAAAACTTTAACTTTCTGAAAACGGACGATGGTATTAATTATGCGAAGTGTGATTTAACGAGAAATTTTATTTTATTAAGAAGAGAAGTTTTTCAAGACATTAAATGGGAAGAAAAATTGACATTTCAAGGGGAACATGTTGATTTTTTACTTCAGCTTAAATATTCAAAATGGGACGTGGTCTTTACAACTGAAACCATTCATTCCCATCGGGAAGATTTCAAGTTTAAGAATGATCAAACCTACAGAAAAAAGAAAAAGGAGAAGAAAAAAACAAAAATGTTCAGGGAAGTATTTCAGGAAAAATGGGGGATTAGGAAAATAAGAAAAATTTAATGGTAGTATGTTGAAAGGAGGGTAAATATGAAAAATATTCTATACCTCGGATCGGTAGGCGGAAATAATTTAGGAGATGAATTATTAGCTGATTTGTTTAAGGAACAATGTAATAAATATTTGGGAAAGAAATACAAGCTGAAGCTGTCTAAACCCAATCGGATTAATGTAAGAAACTATGACGTCATTGTTTTAGGTGGAGGTTCATTATTGCAAAATTCTACCTACATCAATGTGATGTATAAAGCAATAAAATTAAACAAACTGACAGTAGTATGGGGGACTGGGTTTGACAACAAACAGTTAAATAGCACGTTGACTAATTCTCATATTCCTCCAGAAAGTTTTGCGAGATTACTTCCGGATAAACTGAAGGAGAAATTGATTAAGTTAGTTCGCCATTCCAGTTTCATTGGTGTTCGTGGCCCTGGAACATATCAAGTATTAAAAGAAATTGGTTGTGATATGGACAGAGTTATTATTTCTGGTGATCCAGGGTTTCTACTGAATAGTGATAAAAAAATGACTGGGTTTAACCGAAAAAAGAGGAAAGACCAGATAATAGGAGTTAACTGGGGAACTTCATATAATGCTATTTATGGTCAAGATGAAGAAGCGTTGTTGAACGAACTAGTAAAGGCTATTCGAAAGTTCATTGAAAAGGGGTATAAAATTTATATCTATACTGTATGGGATCGAGATATCGATCCGTGTAAACATCTCTATCATCAACTAAATGATAACAAAAATGTAGTATTGGATACTACTCAATATGGATACCGAGATCTGATGGAAAAATTATCCAAATTCAACTTTACCATTAATCTGAAACTACATGCAAGTGTGTTATCTTCAGCCGTGGATGTTCCATTTATAGCCCTTGGATACCGGTACAAAATAATTGATTTTGTTCAGTCGTTAGGATTGGAATCTATGGTAATACCGACTGATTCTAATAATATTCCCGGAGAATTAATAAAGCTGGAAAAACAAATAAGGATGGATAAAGGTTTAATAGGCTTAGATAATGATAAGAGAAAACGGTACCAAGACTTATTAAATACCCCTTTTAAAAATGCATTCCAACTAGTATGAAGTATGGAAAGGGGGAAAACTAAATGCAAAAACTGAAAAAATCGGAAGATCAAATCATTTTTGTGATAGGAAATGGGAGGTCGGGTACCCATTTATTAGGTCACACACTTCAAATGCATAATGATATAGATGTATCTATGGAAGAAAGAAAAATATTCAACTTAGTAAGGAAAATGGCAGTAAATCCATCCGTAAGAAAGGATCTGTTTCCGAAATTGGTGAATTTGTATCAGGAAAAATTGATAAATCGAAATGGTAGATTTTATGCTGATAAAAGTCATCCAAACATTTGGTTAGCAGAAGACTTAGCAGCTATTTTTCCAAATGCAAAGTTTTTAGCAATTGAGCGTAATCCTTATGCAGCAATTGCCAGCATGCTAATGCATAAGGGGGTTTCAAGGTGGTGTGAACAGTGGGAAAAGTACCCAATTCCCAATTATTTCCTTGGGGTTACTTCTGAGAATAAAGACAAGTATGAGCAATATTCAATTACAGAAAGATGTGCATTAAGATGGTTATCTCATAAAGAGAGATTAGACACCTTAATGAAAAAGGAATTAATAAATTTACACGTTCTTTCATATGAAGAAATGGTAATAAAACCGAAAAAAAAAGCTGATGAGATTACAATGTTTTTAAATTTGCCGACACCAATACCAAAACCAAAGGTCAAGAAGGAATCACTGCTTAAATGGAACGAAAACCTTACAGAAAAGGATAAAAATGAGATTGAAGAAATTACTGGAGTTTCACCAGAAGAATGGACTTTTTAAGAAAGGAATGAAGTGCCATGGACTTGAAGGGTATTGTTAAAAGAGGTTCCTTTGATTTACACATTCATTCCACTGCTTCAGATGGGATTTATTCTCCAAAACAACTAGTTGCGATGGCAAAGGAAAGGGGATTGAAAACTATTGCAATTACTGATCATGATACACTCGAAGGAATACAAGAAGCAAAAACTGCTGGAGATATGCTTGGTGTCAATGTCATCGGAGGTGTAGAAATAAGTACAAAGTATCAAAGTGTAAGCTTGGATATATTAGGTTACTTTGTAGATCCTACCAAACAAATTACAGAAACTTTATTAAAGTTAAGAATGGGGAGAAAAGAGAGAGCACACCTAATGATTAAGAAACTAAATGATATGGGGGTAGGTATTACAATATCGGACGTGATGGAATTCAGTGGTGGAAGTGTGATTGCCCGTCCTCATATAGCACAAGCCGTTGTAAAAAAGGGATATGAACAAGACCACCAGACTGTGTTTGATGAGTATATTGGTGACGGAAGACCATGTGCCGTTGATAAAGTCATACTATCACCGAGGGATGCTGTACAACTTATTCGTGAGGCTGGGGGAATGAGTGTTCTTGCTCACCCTAAATATGTGAAAAATGATGAATTAGTTCGGGAAGTTCTTATGATGGGGCTTGATGGATTAGAAGTTTGGCACCGGGATCATACTACTGAAGAGGTGGAGAAATTCAAAAAAATGGCTGAGGAATTCGGGCTATTGATGACAGGTGGATCAGACTTTCACAATGATAACCATATCCTTGGAAAGTTCAACTAGAGATGATAGGAATAAAAGAAAGGGCTGATTTGAGATATATCTCTCAAACCAGCCTTTCTTACTGTTTTTTAACTTTACACAGGTAAGGTTTTCTATCTTTGAAGTGTATAGTTTTAGGTCTGCAACTAGATTCTTTATAGGTATACTTGTCACAGCTCCAATTTAACTGCGGAAAAATACTATTGTTTACTTGGGACCAATGTCTTTTGTGATGACGGTGTTTATAAACACAACTGACACATCGACACTTTCTAGTAGGCATTACCCTTTTAAAACAAGGATTACAGCAACAATAAGTGTACGTGTCCTTACAGCAGAAACAGCAGCATGACCTTCTCCTCAAACAGCACTTTTGGTGATGGCGATCACGACTAATTCTCTTTTCATTACACATATATCATCATCCTTTCAATAAGATTCAAAAAGTAGTGATAGGATATATTATGTTAATGGAAGATACATGTATAGACTGATTGTGGTAGATTGTTTTCCCATTTTCTTGGTAGTCTTAAATAAAATCAAAACAAAAAGCTTTCTTAAAGGAAAATTCGTCCTTTAGAAAGCCTTAAAGATAGATGCTTAATAACTCAAATCAATTTAAATTGTTACGAGTATCTTCTTTATTTCTGTTATAAAATGTTATTTCTCCCACATCTAATGTCATATCAATGGAAAGATCACGAACCACCCAATCATATAGCTTCGGCAAGTTCATACACATCAACTGATATTCTTTGTTCGTAGTTGTATAACTAGTAGTGTGACTATTGCAACTTTCTTGCCTTGGTTCACTGTGCTTTGCGAAAAGTTCTACAGGAACTTCCTTTTCAGATTGGACACTTGCACAAGCATCAATCGTTAATTTAACAGCTTCAAGTAATGGGTTCCCCTCATTGTCTTCTTTGCATTGGAGGAAGGCCATGCAATTAAAATCCTCAAATTTACATCTAATATCTGTTCCCTCTGGTGCACATAAAATAAATGTTTCTACTTTCTTAAAGGGGATCGGTTTTGATAAGAAATACCCTTGTTTTCCGAGGACTTTTACAGTAACAAAGCCACATATTAGCAGGCCTACTTTTTCTAGTGTTTTCCTTTCGTTGTTAATATTCAGGCTAATGTCTTTCTTACTGATAATACGGCATTCAATGGATGGAACGCTCATTGAGTGAAAAAGGAACGCCTTATGACGATGCCGTAGCTGAAGCTACATTCAAGACAATCAAAACAGAGTTCGTTCACGGGAAGGTTTTCTCTAGCCAACACGAACTTGATCTTGAACTTTTTGACTACGTACATTGGTACAATAATATTCGAATTCATGGATCATTAGGTTATTTAACACCGTCTGAATACAAGTTAATAGACTTTTAAATATTTGTCCACATAAGTGTTGACATACCACTTAATGATGTTAAATGCCATAAGTCACATAAAAAAATTGGGTAGAGGAGGGAGTAAAACATTCCCTCAATTATTCGAATGTGAAGATGGACAAGTATATGTGGTAAGGCCAATGTTAGGGAGTAATAATCGTCCATTAATAAATGAATTAGTTTCAAGCAAGTTGGCAGATTTAATAGGCCTCCCCATTCCAGCTTATCAGACCATTTATGTTACAAAGGGGATAATCAAAGAAAACAAGCCTCTAAATGATATAGGAATGTTACCTGGCATTCACTTTGGCTGTCAATATATTAAAGATGCAGTTCCCCCTTCCACAAAAACAATTTGTTCCTGTGAAAATGCAAATAAATTATTTGACATGTTTGTTTTTGATCAATGGATTAATAATTGTGATCGTCATAAAGGAAATGTATTGATTGTAAAGAACGGTGAGAAGCAACATTTTTTATGCATTGATCATGAGCGAGCTTTTTTTGATAGAAATTGGAAAGCAGCGGACTTAAAGAAACATGTATTTACGAGAAAAATAGAATGGAAAAATAGTGAGAAATTTTATTTTCATTGTTTAAAAAATAATAATTTTTCCAAACCGATAGATAAGGTAAGCAAAATTACGGAGCAGGAGTTAGTGAAAACAGTCCAGGCAGTTCCTAAAGAGTGGGGAACGAGTGAAGAGGACCAACGTTCTTTAATCTACTTTCTATCGAAAAGACAACACAATTTAAAACAATGGATTCGTGACTGTTGCGGATGGTAGGAAAATTAATTGGAGGAGCTGGTAAAGATGCCATATCAGGATGTATGGATTAAAGGAAAGGTTGAAAGAAAAGGATATAGGGATTGTGAAAATAGATATAAAGCAATTAAGGAACAATTACATGGATTGCCACAGCCCTTTACTGTCTTAGATATTGGTGCTGATATGGGATATTTTTCGTTTCGGATAGCAGAGGATTTTGATGCAAAAGTCACTTTGATTGAAAAAAACAAAAAAATTAAAGAACTTGTCAGCGCAAATGAGAATCCACAAATAATTTTAATCCAAAAGAATATTACTTGAATGAATTTCATAATTCACTTTTATAAAAAAGCCAACACTTTCAGAATTAATAGTTATATCGTTTTTTAAATCAATTACTTTAAATTTGTGTTGATTTCCTCTTAAGGATACTCGCTTGCCGCGGGCAACGCTGCAGCTTCCTCGGGAAACCCACCCTGCGGGATCTTCAGCTGTTGCTTTTCCCGCAGGCGTCTCGCACCTTCAGCTCCAATCAACGCTGTTTTAAAATAACATTGGTCCTTTTACAAATGAATTAAGCTGCTGCTGAATTCATTGAATATTGTTTTTGAGCAAGTCTCATGCTAGCTAATTTCATTCCATTGTACACCATGGTAACCAAATCAAAATGGACTTTAGATCTTTTTCCTGTTCGATATCTTACATTGTTCAACTAAAAGAATTCTTTTAGGTATCCAATGACCCAATGACCCTTTCAACGGAACTACGTTCCTTAAATCTATCTTTCCAGGCAACTGAACCGCGTGCGGGTGCACTGTACCGACGTAAATCCGACTCTATTTTTATCTTGTAGACCTTTTGGCATAATGTATCATCAGCTAGTGGACAATCCCTACACTCTTTTGGACGTGTGTATTTTAAGGTTTGGTATTTTTTATCAAAGCTATCGTATCGATAGGAATGTTCCCTTACACACGTTGGAGCGAAATTTTCATCAAACCCAATTGGCTCTGATTCATTTTTTTTGTTATAAGCAATGATGGAATAGCCTTTCATTCGATGGACTTGTTCATAGATCGCATCGTAATCATATCCTGCATCCATTAGTGCATAGATCATCCTAAGTTCCGAAAAATTTCTCTCTATTCCTTTCAATAAAGGTATAGCAGCTTTACCATCGTTTAGGCTACCTGAGGAAATCATTGAATGAAGAATAAACTGAGTTTTGGTATCAACAGCTAAATGACCTTTATAACCAAACCAAAACACATTTTTCCCTTCACTATTTTTCTTCACGCCCCATGTAGGATGAAGTGGCATTTGATCATGAAGTTCATCATAAGAAACGTCTAGTTGATCTTCAATTTTCTTTTCAAAAATAGACAAGGATGCTTCCTTAGCTTCTTTCTCTTTTAACCATTGTTCATGTTCGGCCTTTGATTTACGCCCACGTTTCTTTGGCTCAGACTTTGGTTTCTCTTCTTTTTTTGAAGGAGCCTGATCTCTCGCCTCGAAGTGACCAGAGTCAATCGCAATATTAGGATCTGTAATAAATTCTTCATTGATTGCATCAGTAATTATTTGAGAGTTTACCTCTTCAAGAATGTCTGTATCTTTAATTTTTGTAATCATCCTTGAAAATGAAGCTTCAGAAGGGACTGGATCAGATATCAAAAAGCCACAGTCCAGCTTAAACTTAAGGTCGGTGTTTAAACGTTCAACTAGGAGTTGCATTTCAGGAATTCTCTCAACAAGCCTCACCACGAGTGCTTGCACCATTGCAGGATAGTTTAATTCTACAGGTCTACCTAAATTAGATCTTTTCACTACGATAGTGAGGATGGGATGAATATCAATCGCTGAAAAAATCTCATCGTAACGTTGGGTAGGTTCTAAGTCAAATAAAATTTGCATGCTAAATAGGCTTTCTTGTCGTACAATAGACATAGGAGTCTTTCCCCCTTCGAATTAGTTTGTTTGGTCACTTACTAAATTCGACATTTGGGGAGGTACTCCTTTTTTTGTACCTTAAAACCCTTGGCCCATAAGGGCCAATAATTATGAAATTCATTCACTTTAGAAGAATTAAAGAAATTATTTAAAAAAAGACACTTTGATGTGGTTTTGGCTTTGAGTATTGTCCATCACTTCAAAGATCATCAGAAGGCAGTTGAGACAATTTTCAATCTTGGCAAATCGATATTTATTGAACCAATAGCACCAGAAGAACAGGGTATAAGAAGTATAAAGTATAGTCACGA
The DNA here is from genome assembly GCF_019042215.1 of Evansella tamaricis. GTDB lineage: Bacteria > Bacillota > Bacilli > Bacillales > Salisediminibacteriaceae > Evansella > Evansella tamaricis. The sequence goes on from NZ_JAHQCS010000131.1 coordinate 86,396, forward strand.
AGCTGTTAGGACATTTGAGTTTTTAAAGAAAAAAAATCCTCAAATCCTTACGTTCACGAAAAGAGGGAAAGGAATTCAACGACCGTTATTTTATTTTAACTGTAAAGAATAATCCCTTCAATTTTTTCCAAGAAAATGGGAAAGAAGTCTAACCATCTTTCAAATGTCAGCATATGATATGTTAACCTTTATGGAATGAAATTGGGGGTAATAGTTTGGTCTCTTATCTTGTGACTGGTGGAGCGGGTTTCGTTGGTTCTAATATTGTGGAAACACTGTTGAAAAAAGGAGCAAGGATTAAAGTAATTGATAATTTTTCTACAGGAAAAAGGGAAAATATTAAGGAATTTATTCATGACATCGAACTAATTGAAGGGGACATAACAGATTATAAAACGGTAGAAGACGCGGTGTCAGGAACGGATATAATATTTCACCAGGGAGCAGTACCTTCTGTTCCGAAATCGGTTAAAAACCCTATACGGACAAATAATGCCAACGTTACTGGCACGATCCATCTTTTACATGCTGCCGTGAAGCAAAAAGTGAGCAGATTTATTTATGCTGCTTCCTCTTCTGCTTACGGAGATACTAAGGTTTTGCCAAAAAGGGAAGATATGCCTGCGAATCCTATGTCTCCGTATGCCATAAGCAAGCATGTAGGTGAACTGTATTGCAGAGTATTTTATCAAATTTATGGTTTAGAGACAATTTCACTACGGTACTTTAATGTGTTTGGACCTAAACAGGATCCATTGTCAGAATATGCAGCTGTCATTCCTAAGTTTATTTCCTCTATCTTAAAAGAAGAAGCTCCTACCATTTTTGGAGATGGGAATCAATCCCGTGATTTTACCTTTATAGAGAATGTTATCCATGCTAATTTATTGGCAGCTAATGCGGACCGCCTGAATGGAGAAGTTGTAAATATTGGGAGTGGAAAAAGAACGGATTTAAACAAGCTGTTAATGAATATAAATGAAATGATGGGAACAAATTTAAAAGCAGAATATAAAGAAGATCGACCGGGCGATGTTAAACATTCCTTAGCAGACATTGCGAAAGCAGAAAAAATTATTGGCTATAAACCAATTATACCCTTTGAAAAAGGATTAAAACATACACTTGACTGGTATCAAAAGAAAGGAGAGGCTTGAATTGCCAAACTTTTATTACGTTTAACAGAGATCCTGATGATTTACGGACATCCATCTTTGGAACAGATGAAACTGGGGAGCTACACGCAACACGTGTAGATAATCAAGGTCGTTTGGAAGTTGTAGGAGAGGTTACAGTAGAGACGATTGAGTCAATAGGAACGGTTGAAACAATTGCTGGTGGAACAATTAACACCGTAGAAACGATCTTGGGTGGAACGATTGATGAAGTGACGACAGTGGAGAACTTAATAGGTGGGACACTCAACACCGAGAAACGATCTTGGGTGGAACGATTGATGAAGTGACGACAGTGGAGAACTTAGTAGGTGGGACACTCAACACCGTAGAAACGATCTTAGGTGGAACAATTGATGAAGTGACAACTGTAGTATCCATTTCCCAGCAAAACTTTGTAGAAGATGAGGAGCTTGGAATTGTCGTCTCCTCGACTGAGTTTACAGAACTTGATTCACAGGATTCACAGTTTTTTAAAGTATACACTTTTTTTGTTGAAAATGAATCTACTGATACCGTAGAAGTCCAACTTCAAATAAGTCCCAATGATAGTGTTTATGTAGACGATTCGCCTGCTATTGAAATATCGGAACAAGCGGATGCAATCGTGCCTCAAAAATTTGGAAATTATACTAGGATTCGGTATCGATTAGCGGACGATACAGATGATGCTACATTAAATGTTTGGTTTAATGCGCAAGGATAAACGAGTAGTATAGGTTGACTGAGATCATAGTTCTTAGTCAACCTTTTTCCATCATTTTTGTTAGTAGAAAGGAGTTTGATCGGCTTGGTAACATCTTATCGCTTATCTGTTAATATCATTGTAAAAAATGCAGAATCCACTATTCAAAAGTGTCTTGACAGCATTGTGGAGGTCGCAGATGAAATAATAATAGTGGATACAGGATCTACTGATCAAACCGTTTCAGTCATAGATAAGTATCCTGTCAATCTATTTCATATGGATTGGAATGATAATTTCAGTGATGCGAGAAACAAAGCTTTATCCCAAACTACTGGTGATTGGGTTTATATTATCGATTCTGATGAGATATTACAATCTAACAGGAAGCATTTCGATGAATTAATGTTTGATGAGCAGGCAGAGGCCTATTGGATTAAAGTCGAAAATATAGTTGAACAATCTACTTTTATCCACAAAAATATCCGTTTTTTTCGAAACCGGCCAACTTACCGGTTTCAAGGAAGAATTCATGAACAAATCCTGCCAACTATTTTAGAATACAAGAACCACTCTCATGTGCAAGAGAGTAGCATTAATATTCTACATAAAGGATACGATAAAAACTACAAATTACAATCGGAGAAGCAATCCCGAAATAAGAGACTATTAATTAAGGAATTGAAGGTTAATAATGATCCATTTCTGTATTATAATTTAGCGCTAGAGCACCTGAAAGGGAAACATTATAAAAAAGTAATTACTTTTTTAAAACCTGTTTTCGCTTGGAAAAAAAACAAGTGTCTTATATGGCCCATGCTTATATCCTGTTAGCAAAAGTAAAAATAAAAATGGGTTCCTATTTTGAAGCGAAAATGTTTTTAAAAAGAGCAATACAATCTTACCCTACCTACACGGATTTATATTATCTTTTAGGAATAACAAACAGAAGATTAAATAACAGAAAAGAAGCCGTTGAGGCACTGGATAGCGCGATTAGACTTGGGGATTATACAGGTATTTATATTACAGAAGAGGGTTCAGGAAGTTATCTTAGTTATTATGAACTGGGAGAAATTTACCGTGAAATGGAGAATAATCCGGATGCGATAAAAAGTTACATCCAATGTATTAAAACGGCTCCCCCATCTTTTTTAAAAGCATATGAGAAAATTCCTATTTGTTATGAAAAACTGGAGAAAGAAGAATTAATAACAAAATTCTTGGAAGAGGAATGTTTGTGTTCCTTTCACATGGCAGAATCATTTATTACGCATGAGTTTTATAAAGAAGCCTTAATGATTTTAAAAAGGATACCAAAATCTGCTTTGAAACTTGAATTAGAGATTAGTTGTTTTATACAGCTAGGTTTATATGAAATCGCACAAGCCCTTTTGGAACAATGTTTTAAAATAGGGAAAAAGAAAGAAAGCCTTATCCTTCTTTATATTTATTGCCACTGGTCACAACAACTCTCACTGCCATATGAATTTTTTACAGAACTTAAAAGGAATAAAAAACTCCGTTGGATCTCTAGCTTACTCCGATGGTATCACGATGGGGATAATTTAGAAATTCCGAATGAAAAAATCATTTTTATCGTTGATTTAATGCTCACTTATCGTTTTGTCAGATTGTCAGAATCGTTCATCTCAAAAATAGATAAGGAGGAACTGGAACTTACGTACGGAAAACGACTTTTTTTAAAAGGTTATTTTCACCGGTCAGCAGATAATTTCCTTCACATAATGAAGGAAAAAAAATTAGATGGGGAAGGTACATTTTATTTGGGGGAAATGATGTTAGAAAAAGGGAAAATTGATGATGCAAATTATTTGTTTCAAGAAGCATACAAGCAAGATGTATCAAGGGCAAGATATGGAATATCATATTGTCAGTTATATAAAGCATATCAGTTGGTAAGTAAGGCAAAACAGAACCTTGTGAGAAATTCATTACTATTAGATCATTTAAATATCATAACCGAAGAATTACATGTGCTGGAGATGGGACAATGGAGGACAACATGGAACAGATTGGAAAGGAGGAATAAAGAAAGATGAATCCTCTTATTACATTTTGTATGATCTGTAAAAATGAGGAAAAGTTTATAAGACAATGTTTGGATAGTGTTAAGGACTTTGTAGATGAAATCATTATCGTAGATACAGGGTCAACGGACAAAACAATGGAAGTGGCCAAGGAATTTAATCCAGTAATCATAGAACACAAATGGAATAATAGTTTTGCGGATGCAAGAAATGCAGGGCTAGACCGAGCGAAAGGGGAATGGATTCTGTTTTTAGATGCAGATGAAAAACTGAATTGTTCGGATACAAATAAATTGAGGAATCTTGCTAGAGACAATAAAGCATGTGCCTACTTTTTGAGGTTGTTTAATTTAGTAGGGAAAAATATGAATGATTGTCATGAAGAACAAAGTTCCGTTTTGCGTTTCTTCCGAAATCATCCTAATGTCAGGTTTCAGTGGGAAATTCATGAGCAAATTGGAGGGAGTTTACAGAAGCAATTTCCTTTTGATCCCATGGAATACTTGGAGGATATATCCATCACCCATTATGGATATTTAAATGATATTGTTATCGAAAAGAATAAAATGGAACGAAATTTTTCAATGATAAAAAGGAAGATCGAAGAGGACCCCTACAATGCATTTCATCATTATAATTTAGCCGGGGAGTACATGAGAAAAGGTTCCTATGAAGATGCACTTCAGTCTTTAAAAAAATCCAGGTCATTATGCAAAACTATAAAAAGTGTTGGGTTTGGATTTCAGCTCGTGAGAAAGGAGATGGTATGTCTTTTAAAACAAAATTATTTGGAAGAAGCTTATGAAACTTCCATTGATGCACTAAAACTCTTTCCGAATTCACCGGATCTTCATTTCTACATGGGGGAGGTGGCCTATGAGTTAGGTTTATATAACACGGCCATTAATTCCTATATTAATGCAATGAAAGAGAAAGATGTACCAAAAAATTACTCCAGAAACTTAACCATATCCAAGGAAAAGGCACCTTTTATGTTAGCTAGTTTATATGAACGAGTTGGAAAGAAAAAGAAGGCTATCGATTATTACGAACGTGTGTTGCATCACAACCCAAAACATCCCGGAAGTATGGAACGAATAATAACTTTATGCCAAAAAAAAGAAAACGAATTGGTAGAAAAACTATTATTTATAACTCAAGATGACCAGGTACTGGAAAATTACTTGATCAACTTATATGTATCTGATTGTTTCGGTGCAGCAGAGACGATTTATTTATTTCTTACGGACCGATCGAAGGAAAAATATAATAGTATACATCAGAAGATTATATTATTACGATATGACAATCTTTCTATGGTCAACGATAAGAGAATAAAGACCATCTACCAATATGTAATCAAGAAAAAGGTCCTTCCAAGTAACGAAGAAGATGATTTTTTACGATTTCTACGGAGTGGGGAGTGGCCAGATAATAAGATGCCCACTGTTGACGACTATACTGAGTTGGAATTCACATATAAATTAGCAAAAAAGAAGGGGTATGTCGAAGTTTCATCTGTCCTTTTGAGGTTATGGGAATATTTCATAAACATTGAGAAAAATCATTTAATACGTGGAGAATGGGCTTGGTATTTAGCATCCAACTTATTTAAAGAAGAAATGAAGATATTGAATGACAAAGGAGCAACAACTCAGTTTAGTATGGTACTGGGAGGAATTAATGATGGGTGACCAATTAGATATTTCTCTTTGTCTAATAACAAAAAATGAGGAGGATGTACTTGCTGACTGTCTTCAATCAGTGGAGTCAATTGTCCGTGAAATAATAATCGTTGATACAGGATCCACAGACGCAACGATATCAATAGGTGAAAAATTTAATTCAACCATCTTACATTTTCCATGGAATGAAAATTTCAGTGATGCTAGAAACAAAGGATTACAAAAAGCAAGTTGTGAATGGATACTTGTACTAGATGCAGATGAAAGACTAGTAATTCCAGAAGGCATGGATATACAAAAACTCCTTTATGATAAAAGGATGTATGGTTATTATGTCAATTTGTATAACTATATTACACTTGTTCCAGTGGAAGAGTATGTGGTTGACTCTGCCTGCCGACTTTTTAGGAACCATCCAAAAATTCGGTTTCAAGGTTCGATTCATGAAGAAGTATCCAGATGTATTAAAGAGAATTTTTCAGAAGAAGCAATCCAGTTTACGAATATCCGAATCAACCATTTAGGATATACGTCGAAAAAAATTAGCCAGAAGGAAAAAGGAAAGAGAAACAAGAGAATTATCCTAAAAGGATTGGCAATGGACCCGGCGGATACATATTTGCAGTATTCTCTGGCAACAGAATACTTTCAAGAAAGAAAATTTTATTTGGCTGAAAGACTTTATTTGCCCTTACTTTATAATAAGAAGACGGAGGGATACCATTCTGACATTGTATATAAATGTGCTAATTGTATGAAAGAACTGGGAAGAATAGAAAAAGCACTACACATGGTTACACTAGGGGTGAAAGAGTACCCACAGTTTACAGATCTAGCGGAGTTCCATGCAGTTTTATTATATGAATTGGATGAATATGAACAGGCAATCGAGGTACTACAAAATATTGGTAGAGATGAAGTTCATTCCTTTTATTACTCCACCTCCTCAGGTTCTGGTACCTACAAAACAAACTACTTACTTGGGATCAATCTACAGAGACTATGCAAGTGGCAAGAAGCACTGTCTTATTTTGAAAAAGCACTCACACAGAACCCTAATTACATACCAGCTATTGTCAGATGGTCACAATTAAGTCTGTCTATCGTTAAAGATCAAGACGAGTGGTTTCGAAGATATTATTCTCTATTTAAACATGTAAATATAAAAGTTGTAGAAACAGTGTTACTCCAAATAGTCAATGAGAGAAAGCCAGAACTGGGATTCCGTGTTATAAGGGAGAACCTGTCGAAGAGAAAGTTAGCTGGATACAAATACCTTTTTCGTGCACAGAAAAAGAAATTTAATATAAATTTTCATCTTTTACTTGATGGTGGCAATGAGACTACCGAAACGTTGCTTTTATTTCAATGCATCATTTCTAAGAGAATGAAGGAGAATCCCAATGGATTCATTAGCTCACTGGTTAAACATGATAAGGTTTATATTCACCTAAAGAGATTTACTAGTAATAACGTTCCTTTGCGATTGCCGGAAATAGTATATAAACGTTTAGTCCGCTCAAGTATTCTCCTAAGAGAATGGGAATTTCTAGAACAATTGTATGGTATGAACATAAAAAAGTATATTCCTTATGATCTGTTCCCCAGTTTTCAATCATGTCCGAAAGAAGTGAGGGATATGATGTTTCCAAAATTCTCTAAAGAAATGGACGAGAAACTTCCTTATATACACACCATTTTTTCCAGTTGGGCTGCTGTGAAAGATGGGGATTTTGGCTCTTTTAGGGAGTTACTTTCTTCTGCATTGAACAGCTACCCAAATCGAAAAGAAGCAAAAATTCTTCTAGAAAATAAAAGTAGCAGTAACCTGAAAAAAAACTTTTTTGATATAGGATGCAGGATCCTTCCTTGAAACGGGCTTTTGATATAAGTTCCGTACTGACACAACATTACTGGAAAATTAAAACAAAGAAGGGGATTCTATTATAACATAGATTGCATAAATTATTTACAAAGGATGACTCTATATGTTATTCCGACCGGTCCGTTTACAGTATTAACTAATTAATGTAAGGGATGAGTGAGGTGGAAGTTTTGAGTTCATCAGAGAAAGAAGAATCTAACCAACAACATAAACCTGCACTTTTCACTCATATAGTGAAAAAAAGTTTAGAAAATTCCAATGTTTTTTATTCAGGAGCCCGTAGAGCATTGGATCCAACAAAGGACGGAATATTGTCATATGGTAAAGATGAAAAGGACAAAGTTCGTTCCATTAGGACAGATGAGGATGGTAGAATTGAAACGAAACATCATCACCTTCATCCTTGGAGGGATAAAGTTTTAATTTACGGTGCAGATAACCGAAGTATCAAAAGGCCTGTTGAAGTAGATAAACATGGAAGAATTAAAGTGGATTCAGTGGAGTTTATAAGCATAACACAAGAAGTAATAACTACTGATCCTTGTAAAGCCCTTCGTTTGCGTCAACCATTTGTGGGCATATTTTTTAGTGAGTTCAGGAATGCCTCTTTTTGTTAAGTTTTTGTTGACAACGCTTTCTTGATTTAATG
>NZ_JAHQCS010000132.1 GCF_019042215.1 Evansella tamaricis
GCAATGGCTGCGCTCGTCGCTCGCCTGATAGGAGAAAACCACTCCTATCAAGCTTTTTAAAGATTGCGACGGCTACGCTCATTGCTTAGGGACTGAAAAAGTGGAAAAGCACCACTTTTTCAGTTCCCTTGCGAGTAGGCGCTGGAGCTAGACAATAAGAAAAACGCAAGCGCCTATGAACACGAGCGTAGGGCAGTGGAGGAATGACAACAGAAGTCCGCTCTTTGACTTCGGTTGTCACTTCCGAAGTGCCCCGCAGCGAGTAGGCGCTGGAGCTAGACAAAGAAAAGCACAAGCGCCTAGGATCACGAGCGTAGGGCAGTGCCTCTTCCTCTACTAGCTACGCTCCGTTGTATATCCGTCCATCGGGCAAAGCGCCACGTCCTGTGGCATGACCGATATTAGGACGTCCTGTCCGTTCATCGGGCAAAGCGCCACGTCCTGTGGCATGACCGATATTAGGACGTCCTGTCCGTTCATCGGTCAGAACGCCACGTCCTGTGGCATGACCGATATTAGGACGTCCTGTCCGTTGAGGCAACTGGAAGTATACTGGTGGGGTAAACGCACGTTACTGGAGCTAGAAAGTAAGGACTACTATTTCAAACCAGACTATAGTCAAGAGAGTACTAAAAAAAACTGACCGCCATCAGGCAGTCAGTTTTGATAAACATTGATTTTATTTTGCTTCTGCAAATCGCTTAGATACTTCATCCCAGTTTACAACATTAAAGAATGCATCAACATAGTCAGGACGTAAGTTTTGATACTTTAAGTAGTAAGCGTGCTCCCAAACGTCAACACCTAGGATAGCAGTTTTCCCTTCCATAAGTGGAGTATCCTGGTTTGGAGTACTAGTAACTGCTAACTTTCCACCGTCCACTACAAGCCAAGACCAGCCGGAACCAAAGCGAGTTAATGCAGCATTTTTGAATTCTTCTTTGAATGCATCAAAAGATCCGAATGCGTCAGTGATGGCATCAGCCAGCTCTCCAGTTGGAGCTCCGCCTCCATTAGGAGACATTACTTGCCAAAATAATGTATGGTTGAAGTGCCCTCCACCGTTGTTTCTCACAGCTCCTCGAATGCTTTCAGGAAGTGCTTCAAGATTGCTTAATAACTCCTCTAAGCTTTTACCTTCAAACTCTGTTCCTGAAACTGCATCATTTAGCTTTGTCACATATGTGTTGTGATGTTTCCCATGATGGATTTGCATTGTCTTTTCATCAATGTGTGGCTCTAAAGCATTGTGTGCGTATGGTAGTTCTGGTAGTGTAAACGCCATACCTATCTCCTCCTTAATAATATGTAGATATATGATTCATTGCGCTGCGAGTGAGCACAAATTCATCCAAGATAACACTGTTTATATGTGGTTATCCAGCTTAATTTTACATTACCAGATATACCCTTACAATTCAAATGATACACTCTGATTTTCTTTTTAAAAAATCGACTCTAGTTTTCTCCAAAATATTTGTCCTTATTCTCCATTCATTTCCCTCTGTTCATGGGAATAAATTTCATTCTTGGGGTCAGCATTTGGTTCGGACTTTTCAACTGAAAAGTGTTAGAACTTTCACTGAAATCAATGGTAACTTCCTCATCATAGACCCAATCATATTGTTTCGCATAAGACACTTTTCCATTCCCACCTTGCATTTCCGCCAGTGCATCCCCTGCGTCAAAAGAATCCTTTTCCATGAGCTGGTTCACCCCACTCACGACACAGCCACACCCTTCGAAGTCATAATTTATATAGACGTAATTATCTACGATTGTGCTACTATGTTGGATAAGATTATTCCAAGCATTGTCGGTTATTGTTACTTTCATTATCATAGCCCCCTCAAGATGTTTATATTGACTATATAATAGGAAGAAACAGAACACAAAAAAAACGATCTATAAAATAACAGATCGTCTTGTTCTAATATGTATGGCGGAGGAGGAGGGATTCGAACCCCCGCGCGGTTTAACCCGCCTGTCGGTTTTCAAGACCGATCCCTTCAGCCGGACTTGGGTACTCCTCCGTACTAAACAAATAAGTGTAAAAACATGGTGGACCCTGTAGGACTCGAACCTACGACCGGACGGTTATGAGCCGTCAGCTCTAACCAACTGAGCTAAGGGTCCGTAGTAATTGGTAGCGGCGGAGGGGATCGAACCCCCGACCTCACGGGTATGAACCGTACGCTCTAGCCAGCTGAGCTACACCGCCAAATAAACAAATTTTATCAGAGACAATGAATATCATAGCATGTCCCATTTACTTCGTCAACATAGATTTAAATTAAATAAAAATTCTTTTTAATCTAATAAGAAAAGCGCAAGCGCCTTGGTCATGGGCGAAAGTCACTGGAAGGACTTTGACAGAAGCCGCTTTTTGGCTTCCGAAAAGTCCTGAAGTGATCCGAGCCCGTAGGCGCTGGAGCTAGACA
>NZ_JAHQCS010000133.1 GCF_019042215.1 Evansella tamaricis
TCGAAAACGTGGACCCAGGCGAGGACTACTTCGTTACACAAAAAGAAAACGGAGTAGAAAGCTCCCCGTCGAATAAAGTAGACGTTCAACCAGCAACACCGAGCATCACAGGATCAGCCCCAGGCGTTGGGGAAATCACAGTAAATGAGGCAACGGCTAATGCCACAGTAACCTTATATGATAAAACAGGAAGAGTAGTGGATACTGGAACCGCAGACAAAGACGGAAACGTCACTTTCGTTGGAGTGAATCCGGGAGCAGGTTACTATGTCACTCAAACTGTTAACGAAGTGGAAAGCGGTCAGTCCAACAAAGTAACTTTAACACCAGCAACACCAACGATTACGTCCCCTGATAACGGAGTAATCGAAGTAACGGGTGCAAAATCAGGAAGCGAAGTAACACTATATGATAAAGACGGCAACGTAATCGACACAGCCATCGCAGACGAAAACGGGACAGCTACTTTCGAAAACGTGGACCCAGGCGAGGACTACTTCGTTACACAAAAAGAAAACGGAGTAGAAAGCTCCCCGTCGAATAAAGTAGACGTTCAACCAGCAGCACCGAACATAACAGGGTCAGCCCCTGGCGTTGGGGAAATCACAGTAAGTGAGGCAACGGCTAATGCAACAGTAACCTTATATGATCAAACAGGAAGAGTAGTAGATACTGGAACCGCAGACAAAGACGGAAACGTCACTTTCGTTGGAGTGAATTCGGGAGCAGGTTACTATGTCACTCAAACTGTTAACGAAGTGGAAAGCGTCCCGTCCAATAAAGTAGACGTCAAGCCAGCAGCACCGACCATCACCGGAAGCCCACGTGGCGTCGGAGAAATCACCGTGACAAAAGCAACACCGGGCAGCACCGTGACCCTATATGACAAAGACGGCAAACCAGTGACAACGAAACCAGCGAACAGCACAGGCACAGCAGTTTTCACAAACGTACCATTCGCCGAAGGTTACACAGCTACACAAACCGTAAACCAAGTAGAAAGCGCGAAGTCCAACAAAGTGGACCTTGAAAACTTAACAAACGACGAACAAGTGGACGATGCCCTGAGAGAACTGGAAATCGGATACGACAACCCAACAGACACATGGGAGAGCGTCACATCATCCCTCTTCCTCCTGACCATTGGAAAACACGAAACAAACGTAAAATGGCAATCATCCAAACCAACAGTAATCGAAATACCGAACTCAAAGGAACACACGATTACCGGAAAAGTTAATCGCCAAAAACAAGAAGAAATCGTAGTCGTAACCGCAACAGTCTCCAAAGGCGACATTTCCAAAAGCCGGAAATTCCTGATCATCGTCAAAGCAGACGGACTAACAAAAGAAACAGACACAAACTATAACCGCGCCATCAACGTCAAAGTGGGCGAAACACAAGTACCAATTAAAATCCAGAGAATTAACATCAAAGGCTCGAACCCCGGCGTGATCGACAAAATCATCATGACAGTCAAAGAAACCGAACAAGCAATCACGGCGAGCGGACAGGAGAAAACGGTAACCATTAACATCGACGAAATCGCCGGAGACGAACCAAACGAAATCGCCATAGAAGTAACCGAAGAATCAATCAAACAACTCGCAGAACAAAACAAAAACCTCGTCATCCAGACCGAATACGGCGTATTCACATTCGACAACGACGAGCTCAAACAAATGGCCGAGAACAGCCTAGACATCTTCCTGCGACTCGTCCCACTGAAAGACGAGCCAGAAAAACGCGCCGCCGAGCAAATCCTTCTTGAGGCCGATGTAACAAAACAGACAATAGCCCTTTTTGGGAAAAAGGTAGTACTGTTAGGGAATCCAATTCAAGTTCATACGAACTACGCTAACTACGAGACAACCTTATTTATTCCATTTGGGAAAAATGGAATCGTCATACCAGACAAAGACATAGAAGAATTCTTAGCTAGTCTGAGACTATTCATCCATCACAGTGATGGGGAAAAAGTCCTTCGAGACGACTTCGTTGTTCAATATAATGAAAACGGAGAAGCCTTCGGAATCACATTCGTGGTCGATAAATTCAGTACCTTCTCCATCGCACAACTAGTGGAAGAAGAGGAAGAAGTTATCCCGCCACCACAGATAGTGGAAGAAAAAGAGAAAGAAAAAGATAACCCAACAAAAGCACCATCTAAAGAAGAAGAGGTAGAAGCATCTCCAAAAACGGAAGAAGAGAAAGGGGAACAAGGCAGCGAATCCTTACCATCCACTGCCACCAACGCATACAACTATCTCATGTTAGGCCTGTTACTCCTTGTACTAGGCGTACTCCTAACGATCAAAATCCGTAAAAAAGCATAAAAAGCATAAAAAGCATAAAAAAGTATACAAAAAAGGAGCTGTCAGAGACAGCTCCTTTCAATTACTCGACAAGTCCCGACAAGTGCCTGTCACCTGTCGAATTTCGACAGGTGACAGGCACTTGTCGATTTCCAGATTAAAATAGAGCGATAAGTAAGCAAGCTACAAAAGTTAACACATTGATAGGTCCCCATAATAATCTCTCAGGTTTACTAGGGGAGGAGACATTCACAATAGAACCAAACAGAAAAAAGACGGTAACGATCCAAATCCCTATAACACCGATATAATCAGGATGAGTAGAAATAATATCTGCTTTTAGTGCTACAAAATAGGTAAACAACAACAGAATAAGAATTTGAATTATAGCAGCAAAACGCATTTTCTTAGGCAGTTTTCCTGGGAATTTCCCCCCTAATGTGAAAGCACCCAAAGGGGCTCCTAGAGCTAATGATATTTGAAAGCCTGTGACAATGGCAGCAACAACAAAGAAATAGATAGCTAAAGCTGTTATCATTAAAAACACCTCTCAATCAATCTAGTATTCGATCATATAAAGTATATAGTAAAATGATTATCTTTAGTAGAAAATATTTCCATGCACGGATTAATCGACAAAAATCGACAAGTGCCTGGCACCTTGGTCCACCTCGGTCCTAGTTTTCGCCAATGAAAGGAATCAATAATCCTATTTACCTGGCCTGACCACTCCATTAAACTAATAAAAGTAAATACGATAAACACTAAGGAAAAGATAAAAATGACCTTAAAAACCATACATGCTCAAAAAATAAAACAAACGTTGCCTACAGCGCCTGCAACTGCAATCGCAGTGACGATCTTTATGATCACACTAACGTTTTTACTAGCTTCCTGCGATTTCGGAAATACTACAACCGGCAATAACATAGCATTCCATTCCAGCAACGATACAAATCAAATCAATTCTACCGATCAGAAAGACAAAATCTATCATTTCTCATACGACCGGTTTTATATTGATCCGTACCACCATCAAGAACCAAATCCGTTGGAAAAAATGCTGTTGGAAGACTTAAACATCGAACTTCGGATGAACGTTACGGTTGGCTCCTACTCTAAATGGGCTCACCAATTTAATAGTCGAATTACATTGGGAGAACTTCCAGATCTCGTTTTCCTAAGTCGGACGGATTTAATCAAACAAGCACAGGATGGGGTAATCATCCCACTGGACGAATACTTAAATAAAAAACCAGAGTTGAAAAACCTGTTAACAGAGAATCAATGGCAGCTTTCCACTGTGAACCAAAGAGTTTACAGTTTTCCCAGCATGAATCCAGATGGGCCATATACGGCGATGTACATCCGAAAAGACTGGCTCGATCATCTCGGTCTTTCCATGCCAGAAACAACGGAGGAGCTATTCGAAGTACTGAAAGCATTCACATTCGAGGACCCTAACCAAACGGGAAAAAATGATACGATTGGATTTACATCGGATTATCTGGAATTTGCGACGTTGAGTACGATTACCAATGCGTTTGGCTTGCCGCAATTCGGATCGACCGCCTACGGCATTCCAGAAGATTGGATTGATGAAACCGATGGGGAACTTCACTTCGGTCCCATATCAAACGAGTACAATAATTATTTACAGTATATGAATCAACTGATGGATGCGGGAGTCATAGATCAAGATATCGGAGCTCAAACATTCATGGAATACAAACAAAAAATGATTCAAGGTCAGGCAGGTGTCGTTGCTCTCTTTCTCCCACAATATAAAATGTTTGAGGGGAACAATTGGCTAAGAGACATCCACCAATTTAATCGCGACGCAGAATGGGTATACTTGCCCCCAGTGGAAGGGCCGGAAGGGTACCGCGGTAACAATGCCAAATCACTGAACTCCACTTACTCCCTGGCGATTACAAAAAAAGTATTAGAAGAACCGGGTAAGGTGGAAAAAGCGATGGAATTATTGGAATATATGTTCCGTAATGGATTAGAGGGAGGACCTGGAGGACAATTCATAGATTTTGGTATTCAGGACATACATCACCAACAATCTGTTCAAGGGGATATTATAGAATTTTTACCGCAATATTACGAAGACCAAGATAAATACATGATCGCCTCCACCATGTGGGGGTTACCAAATAATAAAGACGTTTTGAAAATCAGCGCATCGGAACAAGATTACGAGACGTTTTTGCAAATGGAAAAAGACCGTCGCACGGATGTCACAATTACAAACTACTATTATAGCGCGTTACCTTTTGCTTACAAAGGGAACGAATATATTCGCCAAATGTCATTGAAATTCGTATTTGGAGAAGAAAGTTTCGATAACTGGGATGTCTATGTGGAAACACTGAACAACGAATATAGATATGAACTAGTTCAGCAAATCCGCCGAAACGAACTAAAAGACCTCGGTCTTCTCTCAGAGGAATAAGAGACCACTTAAAAAAAGTATAAAACGACTTTTTCAGTCCCTTGAGGAATACAAGAATAACCATCAGGGAGGCACTAGTGGAATTCCACTAGTGTCTCTTACTGATGGAATTCACTTCTCATCAAGCACTTCCACTCACAACGCCAAACAGTTTCCACCTCCTAGCTGGCAACTGTCGATTGAACAAAAATAAGAATCATTTTTTGTAGAGAGTACTAGACTAATTCCATGTGTTTAACTGATTATTCCCCGGAAAATACTAGATTATGATATTATATGACATTCAATAAACTCATCAAATGGGAGAAATACATCCCGTTAATTCCTAAATCTCTATTTTTCAGCAATCTAACCAACGGAGGATCGAATAGTAGTTGATGACATAAATGAAAGGGCCTTAGATATACAAGAGGTAGACTTTTGAATAGGGTCACATGAATGTACCATCTCTGCCACGAATTATACCACTTGCTATCAACGTGATTACTAATAGAAAAATGCCAAGGAATTTTAAGTGAAAAAGCCTAATCCTTCCTATCTTGTGGAGGAATTAGGCATATGGTCTTCCGAGATGTTCGATTGCAGAATGTCATTTTCTATGGGATAGTCGCTGTACGGCACAGCTAATAACTTACTTAGTTTGTTCCTATAAAATTATTTATTCTTGTTTCATCTTCCGCCCAATGCACTGATGGAGGAAGATTTAAATCACTTATAAGCCATACAAACTTTTCTACCAAATCACCGTCAAACTGTGACCAAGAACATGCTTTTAATTCATTCAATGCTTCATCATAGGTAAGCGTTCGTCGATTATAATTCCGCCTATCAATTGTCATCGTATCAAAAGCATCGCAAATTCCAATTATTCTTCCTTGAATTGATATTTCTTCCCCTTTTAGTCCTCTTGGATATCCCGTACCATCCCATCTCTCATGGTGGTCTCGGACAAAAATAGCAGCACGGGGAAGATCAAGAGTTCTTCGTAGTATATTGTTTCCAATAACACTGTGTGCTTGTACAATTTGATACTCTATAGCATCTAATCTGGAGGGTTTTAGTAAAATATCCTTTGATAATCCAATCTTACCTATATCATGCAGAAGTGATGCAATTCTCATGTCTTCATCATAACAATTTACCATTTTTGAAAGATTGATAGACAAGTACATAACTCTTAAGGAATGGAATTTAAATAACCTTAAAACTTCATTGTCTTGGGAAATATTATTGAAAAGTTCTTCAGCATTTACTCTGTAATCCTGTGATTTCATTGGGAAATCCTCCCTTTTACTCTCAAGTGTAGTGACATCTTTAATTATAATCTAATTTCAGGTTAATGGGAATTGAATATTCATAATTTTATAAATTTAAAACAGTTGTTGCACAGTAATACGTCTACTACGGATATTCGGTAAGAAGTTTCTCGAACTAGTGCCCGAACGGGAGGGACGGGCTGGTATTCGGTAAGAAGTATCTCGAACTAATGCCCGAACAGGAGCG
>NZ_JAHQCS010000134.1 GCF_019042215.1 Evansella tamaricis
AGGCTCACGAGCGTAGGGCAGTGGAGGAATGACAACTAGAAGTGCGCTCTTAGACTTCGGTTGTCATTTCCGAAGTGCCCCGCAGCGAGTAGGCGGTGGAGCTGGACAATGCCCGAAGGTGCAAAAACTTATACTTTCTTTTAAAAAAGGATGATTTCTGAACATAGAGTAGGCAGGTGAATAATATGAAAAAGCCAGAATTGTTGGTTACTCCAACTAATGTAGATGATATAGAACCTCTCATTGAAGCAGGGGCTACTGCAATTATGATTGGAGAAGAGAAGTTTGGTTTACGTCTTGCAGGGGAATTTTCAAAGGAAGATGTGGAGAGGGCTGTAAATATTGCCCACAATAAAAAAGTGAAAGTATATGTTGCTATGAATGGGATATACCATAATGATATCCTTCCTTCGTTACCAGAGTATATTCAGTTTTTAAATAAGGTAGGTGTGGATTCGATTGTTTTTGGAGATCCGGCCGTTTTAATGGCAGCCCGAGAAGTGGGAGCGGTGAACAGGATGAAATTCCATTGGAACACAGAAACAACCGCTACAAACTGGTATACGGCAAATTATTGGGGCAGGAAAGGGGCAAGGCGTGCGGTACTTGCCAGAGAATTAAATATGGATTCCATTGTTGAAATTAAAGAAAATGCGGATGTGGAAGTTGAGGTACAAGTTCATGGAATGACTTGTATGTTCCAATCAAAACGGACACTTGTTGGAAACTATATGGAATTTCAGGGGAAGGATTTGAAAGTGGAAGGACGGAGTAAAGATCGGAGTCTTTTTCTCCATGATCCTGAACGGGATGCGAAATATCCCATTTGGGAAGATCAGAACGGGACTCATATTATGAGTCCGAAGGATATTTGTATTATTGACGAACTTGAAGAAATGATTGATGCCGAAATTGATTGTTTTAAGATTGATGGTATCTTAAAGGGCAGTGACTATCTCATAAAAGTAACTTCCTTATACAGGGAAGCAATTGATCTGTGCTTGGAAGACCGAGAAGCCTATGAAGACAAAAAGGAAGCTTATATAGAAACAATAAAAAGGATTCAACCGCCTAATCGAGATATAGACACCGGATTCTTTTTTAAAGAGACAGTTTATTAGAGGGGAGTGATAGTGATGGGGATGAGAATAAAAACAGATGAAATTTCAACCATTACACCTGATGGAAAACGTGTAATTACGAAAAAGCCTGAGCTATTGGCTCCGGCAGGAAATCTTGAAAAGCTTAAAATTGCAGTTCATTATGGAGCAGATGCTGTTTTTATTGGTGGTAGGGAATTCGGTTTGAGGTCGAACGCAGACAACTTTTCTATTGATGAGATGGCTGAAGGGGTTCAATTTGCTAAGAAATACAATGCTAAGATTTATGTGACAACTAATATATTTGCACACAATGAAAATATGGACGGGCTTGAGGATTATCTGAAAGATTTGGAGAGAGTAGGCATCTGGGGAATCATTGTTGCAGATCCTCTCATTATTGAAACATGCAAACAGGCTGCACCGAATCTGGAAGTTCATTTGTCAACTCAGCAATCTTTATCGAATTGGCAGGCAGTGAAATTTTGGAAAGAGGAAGGTCTGGAGCGGGTTGTTCTGGCAAGGGAAGTTGGATTAGAGGAAATGTTGGAAATGAAACGTCAAGTGGACATCGAAATTGAAACGTTTATCCACGGGGCAATGTGTATCTCCTATTCTGGTCGCTGTGTACTCAGTAACCACATGACTGCAAGGGATTCTAACCGTGGTGGATGCTGTCAATCTTGCCGCTGGGACTATTTCTTATACGAAGAAAGTGACAACAGTAAAGATCCTGCAGAAGAAGTCAAGTTATTTGAAGAAGAGGACGCTCCGTTCGCCATGTCTCCAAAAGATTTAAACCTGGTGGAGTCCATTCCAAAATTAATTGAGGCAGGTATTGACAGCTTAAAAATTGAAGGTCGCATGAAGTCCATTCATTATGTGGCAACGGTTGTAAGTGTATACCGTAAAGTAATTGACGCCTACTGTGCAGACCCTGATCATTTTGTCATTAATCCAGAATGGGTAGAGGAACTTGCAAAGTGTGCTAATCGTCCGACAGCTCCCGCATTTTTTGAAAATACGCCAGGTTTTAAAGAGCAGTTATTCCAAAACCACAGTCAAAAAACAGCATTTGACTTTGCAGGTCTTGTCCTGGACTTTGATAGTGATTCTGGTTTGGTGACACTTCAGCAGCGAAATCACTTCCGGCCAGGGGACGAGGTGGAATTCTTTGGTCCTGAAATTACTAATTTTCGTCAAACAGTTGAGAAGATTTGGGATGAAGATGGAAATGAACTTGATGCTGCACGTCATCCATTACAAATCGTGAAATTCAGGGTGAATAGTCCTGTATATCCTAATAATATGATGCGAAAGGAAACACTATAATGAATAAAAAGCCAATTATTATTGGAGTGGCAGGGGGATCAGGATCAGGGAAAACAACGGTTGCAAACTCAATTTACTGCAATTTTCGCGATCAGGATATACTTATGATTGAGCAGGATGCCTATTACAAGGATCAGACACATCTTCCAATGGAGGAAAGATTAAAGACAAATTATGATCATCCGCTGGCCTTTGATAATGATTTACTCCTTGCTCATCTGGAGAGGCTCATGAATCGGGAAACGATTGAAAAACCTATTTATGATTATGCTAACCATACTCGTGCTACGGAAGTAAAACAGGTGGAACCGCGCGATGTTATCATCCTGGAAGGGATATTAATTTTGGAAGATAAGCGATTACGTGATATGATGGATATTAAATTATATGTGGACACGGATTCTGACGTGAGAATTATTCGCCGTCTTATTCGTGACATTAAGGAACGGGGGAGATCAATCGACTCTGTCATTGATCAATATATTTCCGTTGTTAGGCCCATGCATCTTCAGTTTATTGAACCAACGAAACGGTATGCAGATGTTATTATTCCAGAGGGTGGCCAAAATCAGGTTGCTATCGATTTAATGGTAACAAAAATAAAAACGGTTCTTGAAGAAAAGTCCATTTTGTAATAGCATAAGAGAAGTAATAAAAAACGCCTGTAGAAACGGCAATCTTATTTATTCAATATGAAACGAGTATTCAGCGCCCCAACACCTCCCCCATCACTTTTACATTGTAAAAGGATAAGGGAATAAATGTTGGGCGCTGACATTTATATAAAAGTGGTTATTACTCATTTTTCCCAAACAGATTCATATGGTTCAAATAAACCGTTTCTCATTAAGCGAACATCGTCGAGTGCTTAAATAAAAGTGTAAGCGCTCGCTACAGAAGAATAGTCGAAGGAGTGAAGGGATATGACAGAAGAAAAACACTATATGACTTTAGAAGGAAAGGCGAAGCTGGAGAAGGAACTTGATTTTTTAAAAACGGAAAGACGTAAGGAAGTTGTTGAACGAATAAAAGTGGCCCGCAGCTTTGGGGATCTTTCGGAAAACTCGGAATATGACTCTGCTAAAGAAGAACAAGCTTTTGTGGAAGGCCGCATAAATCAATTGGAAAAAATGATCCGTAATGCTGAAATCATTTCAGAGGACAACTCTGATCCATCAACCGTTTCCCTTGGTAAGACAGTAAAGTTTATGGAATTACCAGATGGTGAAGAAGAGAGCTATACGATAGTTGGACGTGCTGAAGCTGATCCCCTTGATGGGAAAATTTCAAACGATTCTCCAATGGCGCAGAGTTTAATGGGTAAGAAAATAGGGGATAAAGTGTCCGTATCCACTCCTGGTGGCGATATGGAAGTTGAAATACTGGAAGTAAAATAATCATTAGAACTAATAGTAGGGCTCTTCGTAGGCTGCCATGTAATTGATGGCCTATGGAGGGTTTTTTTTGTTTTGGTGAAATAAATCCAAAAAAATGGTTGTAATAAGAGCACACTTTTATATATACTGTATATAAACAATATATACAGTAATCACAGGTAATCCAGTTAAGAATCGAGGTGATGAACATTGTCATGTGGATCCATTTGAATAATGAGGATTCGAGGCCACTTTATGTTCAAGTAAAAGAGCAGCTTATGAGGGATATTTTAAATGGTTCTTTAAAACCAGGGGAAGAACTCCCCTCTATTCGAAAGCTGGCGAAAGAGGCAAAGACAAGTGTAATTACCGTAAAGAGGGCTTATCATGATTTAGAGCTTGAAGGCTACATTTATACTAGAGCGGGAAAAGGAAGTTTTGTAAAACAACAAAATGAAGAAGAACAGAGAATTCAAAAGGTAAAAATGTTCACACAAAAGGCGGAAGAACTTATCCATTTTGGTAGAACACAACATCTGTCAGACGAAGAAATGAAAACGGCTCTTTTAAGCTGTTTTCGTGAAGAAAGGGGTAAGGAGTGATGGAAGTAATCATTGAATTACGAAATGGCATTACAAAATATAAGAATTTCCAGTTAGGCCCGATGGATCTTCAATTGTCCACTGGTGTGATTACAGCACTAATTGGAAGAAACGGTGCAGGAAAAACGACTTTATTGGAAGGGTTAAGTGGACTTTCACCATTTCAAAAGGGGGATGTTTACTATTATGGGACCCCAATTAATTTTCTGGAACCAGAAATAAGAACCAAAATGACTTACATTTCGAATGATATCCAAATGTACAGTGATTATTCTGTTAAACAGGCGATCGAATTTGTGTCAACATTACATAAAAATTGGGATACGAGTTGGGTGAATCATTGGTTGACCGTGTTTCAGATTCGGGCAAGTGTACAGATTCATCAACTATCAAAAGGGATGAAAATGAAATTAAATTTAATATTAGGTTTAGGGCACCGGCCAGACGTTGTTTTTCTCGACGAACCAACAGATGGACTAGACAGCATTTCTCGTCAGCAATTTTTTAATTTACTTCAAGAATACGTTGAGCAGGAAGAATGCACGGTTGTGATGTCTACTCACTATACAAAAGAAGTGGAAGGAATATGTGATCATGTAATATTTTTAAAAAATGGGATGCTTTCTTTAGTAGGTGAAGTAGAGGAAATGAAGGAAAGTTACCATGTTTTTTCAGTGCCTCCCAAAGAAGACTTGTCAGGAGTAAAAGGGATAGAATCGTTTACGACCACTTCCGTTGAAACAAAAGGTGTTATTCAGTCACAAACAGTTGCCACTCTTCCAAACCATGCTGTCATCAAAAAACCTTCACTGGATGATATTTTTCAGTATGTGGTGGAAAATGAGGAAGGGGGAGAATGGTCTTGACTAAATTAAATACGTTGGAACTTATGAATTTGTCATTTCTTAGGGGTATACGAGTGATTCCACTAATAAAACGGGATATCCTATCCACTAAAAACGTCTGGTTATTTGTCATATTGGCTGTAGGAGGTGTTTGGGCATTTATTTATTATTTTACTTTGACAAGAATTACAGATTTAAATGACTTTCTAGTTATTCCAGGATTTGTTATTGTGTTCTTGGGGTATGGTCTCGTGGCCCATATCTGCCGGGTGGAAGATTTAAATCGGGTGAATAAACGGATGATTCAATTACCCGTGGATTATAGAATACTTATTTTATCCCGTTATGGTAGTTCTTTTCTATTAATAGGGATGGTGTTGCTTGCAAACTGTGTTCTCTATTTCTTGCTCTATATCCTAGCAGGATCAGAGAGGGTTCAAACAGGTAATTTCAGTAACTATTTTTTTATTGTATTTCACTTGTTACTCGTCATCATCTCCATTTACATTCCGTTTTATTTTTCAAAGAACAGTAATGTTGCAACATGGGGAATGAGAATTTCAACCTTGGTCTGGTTGATTTATATGTTTTTTTTACCATCTGTATATTTTCAATGGACACATCAACAATATGTGCCCGAAATATATTATGAGCGTCTTGGCATTTATTTAACTCTCGTTTCTATTGTAGTCCTCATTTTATCTTATTATATTTCATTATGGTGCTATCGCTTAAAGTGGAGAAACAAAGGAAGTTTTTTACCCCTTGGAAATCTCGTCATCTGCATTGCTGTATTATTTATGGGGGCTGCAAAACTGGCGGAGGTAAACACTTTTACAACAGTGAAAAACACATTGCATGAAATCAAGGTGGAAGGGGTTCATGTAGAAGCTTTTCCCACTGACACAGTAGATGGATTGGAACAATATCGCATTTTTATTTTTCCTGAGTTTTCAAGTAATCAATTATCTTTGTATCGAGATTGGCAATATGTTGAACGGGGATTAATCATCGTTACCGTCACAGGTACGACTTCAGATTATTTAGGATTACATGGGTTCTCAATTCCAATGGAAACGGCTTTTAGTTTAGGGTCATATAGAGGAATTCATGATGGTCGGGAACACTTTGTTACTGAATCTGAGGCTCCAGTATTATTGTCGGAAGAGGAGAAAAAAAGCTTTCTCACTCACTTTGACGAGAGTGATTTCATCTTCGAATTGGAAAGTCGATGGTTAGATGGAAAAATTGAAATGGATTGGATTCAAGAAGATAAATAGGAATTACCTACGGACAAAGAATTAATTGTAATCTCGAATTTCTTCCATGCATAGATTATAATAAAGTAGGACAAGGGTAAAATGTTCAAAGGAGGAACTTATAGATGAGTTATGGAAGTTACGGACCACGAAGATCCGATATGCAGAAGGAAAAACGTAAGAATATATGGTTAAATGTAGGGATTGGAATAGTAGTAGTGGCAATCGTGTTTGTTTCTGCCAGTCTCATTTTTGGTGGTGGAAGTTCAGAACCTGCTTCAGGAGATGATCTGGATCGTGATGAGCAGAACCAGGCGGATATGGCAACGGAAGAGGAACAAGAAGAAAGTGCGGAAGACACAGACCAAGAGGAACAGGTAGACAATGAGCCATCTGATTCTGAATCTGAAAATAATGATGAAAATCCCGCTCAGAACAGTACTGATGAGGACAATTCTTCCGATTCCACTTCCTTAGAATTTGATGGAGAATGGCAACCGGTTGGAACAATGCAGGAGGAACCATTCCAATTGTCCAGTGAAAAATTTAGTAAAGAGCATATTAACTGGGAAGAGATGACTATTGCATTCATGTATGCTACAGGTATTGATGAGGAAGATATCATTGTATGGCGAGTAAATAACGGTGGTGACATGCAAAGTGTGGAAGGCTGGGTAGGTGCATGGGAACATCGTGATAATCCCTATAAAGTCCGTCTCGAATGGGTTACAAACGAAGGATGGGTACCAGTTTCGGTAGAAGAGCAAGATGAAAATCCATTCCGATGATACGGTTAATGAAAATAAAAACGCATCAATGTGCGTTTTTATTTTTTTGTTTTAAAGTGGACAACAGCAGAATAATGTCTTTTCCCCGATTGGGGATCAATAGCCACTTGATGAGATACATGATGAACAGTAAGCATAATGGCTTGATTGTCTTCCACTTTCTTTGAAATCTGTCTTTCTAATTGCTCCAAACTCCCGGATTCAAAAAACTCCACCTTATCCTCTAGGGGACTAGTATGAAGAAGCATTAGTATCACCTCTTTTTGATCAATATGTATATCATATTAAATTTATGGTATTATGACAAATGAGTGAATGGTGTAGAAAAAAAGTATTGAGGATAATAATGCTTTATATAGAAAAGAGGTTTGGATATGAGAATCGGAATTATTGGTGCGATGGAAGAAGAAGTGGAACTCTTAAAAGGGAAAATGAATTCCCCTGAAAAGCAACTCATAGCCAGTTGTGAGTTTTACCTAGGTAAATTAGAAGGGGTAGAAGTCGTACTGTCTAAATCTGGAATCGGAAAAGTAAATGCTGCCATTTCAACTACTTTAATGAACCAGCTTTACCAACCAGATTATATTATTAATACGGGTTCTGCAGGTGGATTTCATCAAGAATTAGCGGTTGGGAATATCGTCGTTTCCACCGAAGTACGATATAATGACGTGGATGCCACCGTGTTTGGATATGAATTTGGACAGGTTCCTAGAATGCCTGCTTTTTACACTCCAAATAGGGACCTTGTGGAAATGGCAATGGAATGTGCTAAAGAAGTTGATGTTAAGTCAGTAACGGGATTAATCATATCCGGAGATTCTTTTATGAGTGATCATGATCGGGTGGAAGAACTACGTAAGAAGTTTAAAGAACCTTATTGTTCCGAGATGGAGGCAGGAGCGATCGCACAGGTTTGTCATCAGTTCCAATGTCCATTCGTGATCATTCGTTCATTATCAGATATTGCAGGACAGGATGCCAAAGTCTCCTATGACCAGTTTTTAGAGAAGGCTTCTGTGAACTCTGCAAATTTAGTGTTATTAATGTTAGAAGAACTGAGGAAAAAAGAATAGGAACGTTTCCGGAGATGTATTTAAAAATATTGAATACATCTCTTATTATTCCATCCAAAGGTAATTATTACTACATCTCGCGCATTCATTATTATGGTATAATATTATTCGTGGTTTAACATTCATCTATCTATTGATAATTAGAAGAGGTGAGTTTAATGGATGATAAAAAAATGATAGATTTAAAGAATAAAGTAATAGATCTAAAGCGATTTGCTTTTATTTTATTAGCGTTAAGCGGCTTTTTAAGTGTAGGTCTTGTATTGCCAAATGAGACGATTACAGCGGAACAACAAGGAATGATAGTAGGATTAATTGGTATCTTATTACTTTCTGCTTTTTTCATTCACCGATCAGCAATGACTACACAACGTATTATTAATGAAGAAAGATAATACCAAATCTATAACACACTTTCCAAATGGAGAGTGTGTTTTTTGCTAGATTGTACTATATAATAAGTAGATTAGAGGAAGTAAAAGTATATCTAGTACATAAGCGGAGTGAATATTATGAATACAAAAAGACCATTCGTTTTAGCTGCTGTTATGCTAGGCATGTTTATGGCAGCCGTGGAAGCAACGATCGTTGCAACTGCAATGCCAAGTATTGTATCAGACCTTGGGGGATTTTCCTTATTTAGCTGGGTATTCTCCTCTTATTTACTGATGCAAGTTGTAATGATTCCCATTTACGGAAAGCTTTCTGATATGTTCGGCAGAAAAATAATCTTCTGTATTGGAATATCTATTTTCCTTGTTGGTTCTTTTTTATGTGGACTGTCTACCACTATTGAGTTTTTAATACTAAGCAGGTTTATTCAAGGTATTGGGGCAGGTGCAGTTCAGCCAATTGCAACAACCATCGTTGGAGATATTTATACAAAGGAAGAGCGTGCCAAGATTCAAGGATATCTAGCCAGTGTGTGGGGAATTTCTTCTGTAATGGGTCCAGTACTTGGGGGCATCTTTGTGGCAGTTGCCCATTGGAAATGGGTATTTTGGGTTAATATCCCCTTCGGAATTATTGCAATGATTGGCGTCATTATCTTCCTTCACGAAGAGGTGGAGAAACAAACAAAGAAAATTGATTATATTGGATCAGGATTACTACTTGTAACTGTAAGTGCATTAATGATTGTCTTTATACAAGGTGGCGTGTATTGGTCATGGACATCACCACAAATTATTTCATTAATGTTATTAGTTGTCGTTGCTTTTTTCTTATTTTTATACCAGGAAAAGCGTGCGGAGGATCCAGTAATGTCGTTGTCCATATGGCGGCATAAGTTAATAGCAACTGCTAATGTTGCGTCTTTAACACTTGGGGCAATGTTGATTGGGGTCTCCAGTTTTCTCCCGACATATGTACAAATCGTCTTGGATCAACCAGCAGTGATTGCGGGATTTACCTTAACGATGGTAAGTATTGGATGGCCGATCTCTTCCACTTTGGCAGGGCGGTGGATCATTACAAAGGGAACTTGGAAAACAGCCATGTACGGAGGAGTTTCCATCCTAATTGGATCTATTTTATTTCTTACATTATCTATTGTTCAACATCCTCTTTGGGCAGGAGCAGGTTCTTTTTTCCTTGGTGCAGGAATGGGATTTTCAACAACAACATTTATTGTAAGTATTCAAAGTACGGTATCTTGGCGTCTAAGGGGAGTTGCAACGGCATCCAATATGTTTATGCGTCTGTTAGGTAGTGCCCTTGGAGTTGCCATGCTTGGTGGGATTTTAAACACTAGAATGAAGCAATATCTAGAAGGTGTTATGGAAGGGGAGGACTTTACAATAAAACCTTCTTTGGATGTCGTGAACCTATTGTTAGATCCAATTGGGAGGGAACAGTTTACAGTGAGGGAAAGGGAATTGATCGAAGAAGGGCTTACGAGCTCTCTTAACAGTGTTTATGTGGGGGTTTTTATTCTTGCTTTAATAAGTTTTTTCCTCATTATTAATTTGCCTAAAAATGAATCTAATGATTTGGATAAATAGTGTGATGAGAGTATGGGGGTTAACTTATACCCCCGTTTTGCTTTTTTTTATCTCATCCATCACATGAGTGAGGATCCTCGCAGTGAGTCCCCAAATAACCTTTCCATCATATTCGTAAAACTGCTCGGTAACTTTACTTGTTCTCCAATTATAATTTTCACCATTTGGGATAAGGTGATATGGAAACTCTTTCTCAGGTTGAACTTGCAAATAAATATAATGTTCCTGTGGGGCCGTTTTTAAGAAGTAGGAAACAGGAACATAAAAAATTTCTTTCACCTCTGCGTCATTTTTTTTAAGTGGGGCATCAGAATGAATCATCCCTAAAAATGGGTATAGAATTATCTGGAATGGAGTAATTAAATAATCCAATTCTCCAATTACTTGTGTGTCGGAAGGCACTACTCCTAGTTCTTCACATAACTCCCTAGTTGCTGCCTGTTCGTAAGAAGCGTCTGTTGAGTCAACTTTGCCCCCTGGAAAACAAACTTCACCAGGTTGTCGTATATTTTGAGCACGCACTTCGAAAACGAAATGTAACACCCCATTTCGTTTGATCAAGGGTACAAAGATGGCAAAATGTTTATATAATTCATGTTCTAATATATTTGCTTTTCTTGCCTGAAAATGATTCATAAGATATGGTAGGTCCCCAAGGTTCACTGATTTCACCCCACTAAATAATAAGTAATGTTAGGTTTTTCTCCTAAGTTTACGAAAAGAGCCTAATTTAATAGTATCAAATGTTTTTTTCTTTTTCATGAAAATGTTTCAATTTCATGAAATAATTGTATTATTAGTAACTTAAACTTATAATAAAATTATAAAGGTAAATAGAGGAGGCGGTTATAATGAAACTAACTGTTAAACGACCTATTTTTGCAGAATCTGCTAGTAAATTTGTTAACACAGCAAGTAAGTATTCTGCCACTATTCTTATTAAGAAGGATCATTGGGTGGTAGATGCAAAAAGTTTACTGGGTGTTTTAGCACTATCTTTACAACCAGGGGACGTTGTGGAATTTACGATGGATGGGGAACAGGACGAAGGGTTTTTGGATGAAGTTGTTACCTCTGGTTTATTTGACAAATAATGTAAAATAAAAAGCTGCTACCTAAGTAAAGGTAACAGCTTTTTTTCCTTAGTATAGCTAATTTTCTTATCATCCTACATGGTCATCGGTTCGAAGGTATGGATGGAAAGAGTGATGATAAAGAAGGGGGAAGTTTTATGGTTCAACAAAAGAAATGGTGGAAGGAAAGTGTAGTTTATCAAATCTATCCTAGGAGTTTTTATGATAGTAATGGGGATGGCATAGGAGACTTAAATGGAATAACAGAAAAATTGGATTATTTAAATGCATTGGGAATAGATGTGATTTGGCTGTCTCCAGTTTATGATTCTCCAAATGATGATAACGGATATGATATTCGAGATTATCAAGCGATCATGACTGAATTCGGTACAATGAGTGACTGGGAAAGATTGGTCGAGGAAATACATAAACGTGAAATGAAATTGATGATGGATCTTGTAGTGAACCATTCTTCTGATGAGCATCATTGGTTTATGGAAGCGAGAAAATCAAAAGATAACCCGTATCGAGATTATTATATATGGCGTCCCGGTAAAGCTGATGGCACAGAACCGAACAACTGGGAATCTGCTTTTAGCGGTTCAGCATGGGAGTATGATGAAGTAACTGATGAATATTATTTACACTTGTTTTCCAAAAAACAGCCTGATTTAAATTGGGAGAATCCTCAACTCCGTCATGATATTTATTCCATGATGAAATGGTGGCTTGATAAGGGAGTGGATGGTTTCCGAATGGATGTTATTAACTTTATTTCCAAGGTACCAGAACTCCCTGATGGAGCTAATCCAAAAGGAAAGAAGTATGTTTCTGGCGGAGAGTATTATATGTATGGACCTAGAATACATGAGTTTCTACGTGAAATGAATCAAAAGGCGTTAAAGGGTTATGATGTCATGACTGTTGGGGAAATGCCGGGTGTAACTCCAGAACAAGCGGTTAAATATACTAAGGAGGATCGGGAAGAGGTTAATATGGTATTTCAATTTGAGCATGTGGATCTTGATTCAGGCCCGGAGGGTAAATGGGATTTACGCCCACTTCCACTAAGAGATTTTAAAAATAACTTAACCAAATGGCAAAAGGCATTGGATAGAGAAGGATGGAACAGTTTATATTTAAATAATCATGATCAACCGAGAATGGTTTCCCGATTTGGTAATGATAAGGAATACCGAGTGGAATCTGCAAAAATGTTGGCAACACTCCTTCATATGATGAAAGGAACACCATATATTTACCAAGGGGAAGAAATAGGTATGACAAATGTGCAATTTGATAGCATTAAGGACTATAAAGATATTGAAACAATAAATATGTATGAAGAAAAGCTCCAAGAAGGAATTGTCCATGAAGAGTTAATGAAACGTATATATGTTAAAGGGCGTGACAATGCAAGAACTCCTGTTCAATGGGATAATACCAGGCACGGTGGGTTCACTACAGGGGATCCATGGATATCAGTAAATCCAAATTATGATGAAATAAATGTGGAAAAGGCACTTGAAGATAAGAACTCTATTTTTTATTATTATCAACAACTGATTAATTTGCGGAAAACACATCCAATCATTGTTTATGGAAGTTATGATCTGATTTTAGATGACCATGAATCGATTTTCGCTTATAAAAGAATGCTAGGGGATGAATCATTATTTGTTTATTGCAATTTCTCACAGGAAGAATTTCAAGTGGATATGCCGAGTGACACTGTACAAGCTAAAAAAGACATTCTAATCTCAAATTATCCTACTAATAAAATTGAGGGGGACTATGTCCTCTTAAAACCTTATGAGGCAAAAGTTATTCACTGTAGAGAGAAAGTCTGAAGTAAGACAGATCCTAAACAAGTTAATTGTCAAATTCTCTAATTGTTGTTAAGATATTTTAGGAATAGACAAGGTCTTTACTAATGAGGTGATAAAGTTGAACATATCTGATAACGCGAAAGAATTTATTCAAGAAGTTATGGAAGAGCATGGGGTGACTACAATCAAAGTCTTTTTTGCTGGAATGGGCTGAGGTGGTCCCCAATTGGGTCTGTCTCTGGATGAGACAGCAGAAGATGATATCATAGAAGTAATTAATGGCATATCTGTGGCATTTGATCCCATGATTCATTCCCACACAAAGGAATTAACGCTGGAATTAAAAGTAACCCCTGAAGGGAAGGGGTTAATGATAACAGGTAATGAATCGGACTGTTGCTAAAAGGTTGCTGCCCTGTGGCAGCAGCCTTTTATGTTTCTTTTTTTGCAACTGCAATACCGATAGGGTAATATCGGTCTTTCCTTGGGTGTTCAAACATTACTCCCCTTTGGAAATAAAATTCCACTGTCTCAAACGAAAGAAAAAGTTCCTTAAACTCCTGAACAGTTAATTGATGATAATGGAACGGCTCTTTTGAAGGTTTTCCCCTTCCTTGCCCAAACGGTGTGGATAAAATAAGTGTTCCCCCTGGATTTAGTAATGCCGTAATTCGTTCCATAAATGTTATGTCATCTTCCACATGCTCGATCGTCTCAAAGCTGACAATGGTATCAAATGTACCTATTTCGTCTTTTAATTTGGGGTTCATGATATCGCCTTGTCTGTAGGTGAGGAGTGGATGATAATAGTTTTTGATCGCATAATCAATGGCATCATGGGATATATCTGCTGCGGTTAGCCCACTGATCTCCTTTTTCCGCGCTTTCGCTAACATTTTACTTCCATATCCGGAACCACATGCGATATCTAATACACGCCCACTCACAAAAGGCTCTGCAAAATAATACCTGGCAATATGTTCTAATAACATCCCATTCATGGGATTCATTTTTTCGGGAATAACCCGTTCTCCAGTATACTCTAACATGTACTTCAC
Organism: Evansella tamaricis; assembly: GCF_019042215.1. Classification (GTDB taxonomy): domain Bacteria; phylum Bacillota; class Bacilli; order Bacillales; family Salisediminibacteriaceae; genus Evansella; species Evansella tamaricis. The sequence continues at coordinate 14,345 of NZ_JAHQCS010000134.1, forward strand.
CGCTTATTTGTATAATATTGTACATGTGAATTATATCATTTTTTTAAAGGAGATAAAGATAACGTAAATTATTTCCCGAAGGCTCTCTTCGCATAGATTGTTGTTTTAAATAAAAATTTTTGCTTGGATACACTACATGCGGACGCTTTCCGCGGGCACGGCCTCAGCCTCCTAGACGAAAACCGTGTCTGCGGGGTCTTCACCTCGCGCTGTTCCCGCTGGAGTCGCCGCCTTTCACTTCTCCAAGCTTTACTCAAAAAGCAACAAAGTTAACGAAAAGATCCTTCCCGAAAAATGATTGTGTTAAACCTAAAATGGGACATTTCAATATTATTCTTAATTGATTAATTAAGACAGACACAGACATCCCCTTGGGCGCATATAGATGAGGTACGATGCCCAAAACGGAGGTGTATGTGCATGTCCAGTATGATTGCAGGGATCGCCCATATCGTTAAAGAATTATTAGTCTTTGTATCTTTTGTAAAGAATAACGCATTCCCGCAGCCGCTGAAAGCTAAGGAAGAGCAAGAGTACATTAAGCGTATGAATGAAGGGGACGAGGAAGCCAGAAACTTGCTTATTGAACATAATTTGAGACTCGTGGCTCACATCGTCAAAAAATTTGAGAACACTCGTGAAGAAAACGAGGACCTCATCTCCATTGGAACCATCGGGTTAATTAAGGCAATTGAAAGCTATTCTCCAGGAAAAGGTACGAAACTTGCGACGTATGCCGCAAGGTGCATTGAAAATGAAATACTTATGCATCTTCGTGCCCTGAAAAAAGTCAGGAAAGATGTTTCTTTACATGACCCAATTGGTCAAGATAAGGAAGGAAATGAAATTAGTCTCATTGATGTACTCCAGGCGGAAACGGATGATGTAGTTGAAACCATCCAATTGAATATGGAAAAAAAGCAAATTTATCAATACATCCATGTGTTGGATGAAAGGGAAAAGGAAGTAGTAGTTGGGCGTTTTGGTCTCGATTTGAAAAAGGAAAAAACTCAGCGAGAAATTGCGAAAGAATTGGGAATTTCCAGAAGTTACGTATCGAGAATTGAAAAAAGGGCATTGATGAAGTTGTTTCATGAATTTTATCGGCATCAAAAAAATGCTTATCGAACTAGTGAATAAAAAGCATAAACAACGAAGGGTCCACCGAACAAGGTGTGCCCTTTTTGTATAAACTAACTAACGTTAAAAAAACGAGGATTGTTAAGAGAGAGTATTAGATTAATAAAAGCTGTCCCAAAAAGAATAGTAGTCACTCTTTTCGGCCAGCTTTTATTAATGAGATATTAGGATATGGCAGCCTCAAGGGCTACTTTTACCATGTCGTTAAAGGTTTCCTGACGTTCCATAGATGTTGTTTCTTCTCCGGTAATTAAATGATCACTTACTGTTAGCACCGATAAGGCATTGACACCAAAACGGGAAGCGATTGTATAAAGTGCCGATGTTTCCATTTCAACTGCTAATACTTGATGATCCGCTAGAATCTTTACGATCTCTTTGTCATCATTATAAAAGACATCACTTGTATAGACACTGCCCACATTGACATTCATGTTTTGTTTAACAGCACCTTCATAAGCCTTTTTCAATAATTCAAAACTGGCTGTTGGTGCAAAATCCAAATTTTTAAAGTAGCGGCGGTTCACTCCTGAATCAGTGGAGGCACTCATTGCAATGATGACGTCCCTTACGTTAACTTCTTTTTTTAATGCACCACATGTCCCAACACGAATGAGATTTTTTACGCCGTAACTGTTAATCAATTCGTGGGTATAGATGGAAATAGATGGGACCCCCATCCCTGTCCCCTGAACAGATATTTTCTTACCTTTATATGTTCCGGTAAATCCGAGCATCCCCCGAACTTCATTGTAACACTTACTATTTTCCAGAAAGTTTTCTGCTATGTATTTTGCCCTTAGGGGATCACCAGGAAGTAAAATAGATTCTGCAACTTCCCCAGACTTGGCACCTATATGTACACTCATATTCAACACCCTTTCAAGTGATTTTACAATTTGATAAGTACAACTTATCATATTAAATGTTAATTCGCAAAAGAGTACAAAAGAACTTTCCAATAGTACAATGGAAAGTTCTTAAAGTTATCTCTTTATCGCTTAATCCCGTTTAGAATAATATCAACCATTTCATTAATCTCCTTATCATCATCCCGTGGATACTGGTCAGGAAAGTAACTTGACAGAATAAAATATCCGAGCAATTGACTCATTAATATTCTGCTTACAGTTGTTACACTCATTTTTTTAATATGTTTTTTTTCTATTTGCTCCATAATCATTTGCTCTAGGGAAGGAAAGACGGTTTCAGTCATTAATTTTTGAATCGATTTTTGCAATTCTGGGTAATAGATAGATTCTAAGATGATAATCTTTAGTAGCCCTTTATTGTCGTCCAGCAAACTTAAACGGGTAGAAAAAAAATGTTTTAGTTCATATTTTAATGTGCTGGATTTTGGGGCATTTGATTTAGAAAACATCTCAGTAATGATAGGTTGAAAAAATGATAAAATAAGTGGTGGTAAAAGGGCTAATAGCAAATCTTTTTTTTTGGGATAGTACCGGAACAATGTTCCTTCTGAAACACCTGCTTCTTTAGCAATCTCACTCGTTCGACTGGCACGAAAACCTTTCTCTGACATAATGCGAATAGCTGCAATTAAAATTTTTTTTTCTTTGTCACTTACATTGTCGTCCATATTTATGATAGTCTCTTCCTCTACGGTTTTCACAATTTCCATTTCACATCCCCTTTTTACAGTTATTGTATGCAAGTTATATTACTGCAATCATATTTGATAGAATAGAAGTTGTCAAAAAACTTCGTCTATTTATTAGTTACCCTCTTTTTCAAATAAAAAACAACAGAATCATGAAGGAGTCTGTTGTAAATGAAATAAATGGACTTATATATCATTCCTAGAGATTAAATGTTCTATTATCTCTTTTGACGTTATCTTTGGATTATTTAACTGTATTTTTTCAGATTCTAATAATAGTTTCCTAAAATGGGGACCAGGATCAAAACCATTTTCTATAAGATCTTCTCCAGTAATAATAGATGTTAGTTTTTCCCTGGCAATTAAATAGTCACAGCCTTGTGTCAAAACGTTTGGATAAAGGGAAAAATAGGAAATCAAAACTTCCACCTCGAACTCTGAAAATACTTCATGCCATTCATCTTTAGTAGCATGATAACTCCAGTCTAGTAGGGGGTCGCTTTTTAGGAGAAGCTGTAGGTTGCTCAATAATTTCATATCTTCTTTGGTTAGACAATATTTCTCCACTTCCATCCAACTTTTATTTTTAATAGTTGTCAGAAATAACACATAAATGATCCATAAAGAATTATTTACTTGCACCTCAGATTTCTTGATTCGATATACAGCATCATACAAACGTTTTATTCTTTGCAGGATAATAGTTTCAGTATCCGTATCTTTAATTAAAAAAGGGAGCAAGCCAAGTTTTACAAAGCGTTTCACACTAAAAAGGGGGTTTTCTTCCATGAATAAACGTGATAGTTCATTGGCAATACGGGATTTAGAGACGGACAAGAGGTTGTTGGCAGACTCCACAGCTAAAGCTTCCGTTTGTTGATCCATGGCATAGTGAAATCGACTTTCAAACCGTATTGCACGTAATATTCTAGTGGGATCTTCCACGAACGAGAGATTATAAAGAATTCTTATTTGACGTTGTTTTAAGTCCTCAAATCCATGGAAATAATCAATCAGTTCTCCGAATTCATCTCGATGGAGGCAGATGGCCATTGCATTAATGGTAAAATCACGTCGGAATAAGTCTTCTTTAATGGTGGACAGTTCTACCTTCGGCAATGCAGCAGGAAAATCATAATATTCCGTTCGGGCACTTGTAAGGTCCACTTTAAAAGCATAGGAATACTTCCAGGTTGCGGTCCGGAACTCTTCGTGGGAACGTACATGACCACCATATTTTTGTTGCAGATGATCTGCAAGGGTAATACCATCCCCTTCCACAACGATATCCATATCTTCATTTTTTCGAGACATTAATAAATCCCTAACCATCCCACCAATTAAATAAGCTTTCATTCCTAAACTATCTGCTTCTTTTCCAATAAAAGTAAGTAATTCATACGCTTCAGGAGAGAGTTGTTTCTCCATGTTATCTTTCATTTGTCGCTTTAATGGAACTTTTGTACTTGATATTCGTTCGTAAGGTATATTTCCATGCATGACAGAAATAACGTCTGTTCTGGAGACAATACCAACTAATTCTCCCCTGTCAATTACAGGTAACCTTCCAATTTGTTTTTCTATCATAAATTCCTGTATGGTTTCCAAAGATTCATCAGGGTTTATCACTATTGGCTTTCGGCTCATATATCCTTTCACAGGAGCGTGTCCTAAATGATGATGTAACGCTTTGTCAACGTCCCTTCTGGAAATGATCCCGATTAGTTTCTCGTCATCTACTACTGGAAATCCAGTATGTCCATAGCGGTAAAGCATCTTGGAGGCTACTTCTATGCTTGTTTCAGGAGATACTACTCTAACTGGACTTGACATAATATCTGCCGCTGTAATAGATGGTTTAATAGCAGATGGAATCAACTCCTTAATAACAGGAAGAACTTCAGAGATAGTTACTGATTTTTTCATCGCGGAAGCAGCTTTTGAATGTCCCCCACCTCCCAACCTCTGAATAACAGGTAATACACTAACTCTATCGGAGGCGGACCTTGCAGTAATAAATAGTTTCTCCCCCATCTTAACAATGGAATAGGCTGCATCTGTGCCGGTAATTTCCATTAACTTTCTCGTTATGGAAGCGAGATGTCCGGTATAAAACTTTTGATCGAACGTAGCAAGGAGTATTAATAATCCATCGATAGAAAGTGTTTCACATTGGTCTAATAAATTTTGTAAGAGGTGTTGGGCATCTTTCGTTAAGCTGGCATCTTTATATTGTCCGATCACATTTAAGTTTGCACCTTTCTCCATGCACCAGGCAGCAGCTAATAAGTCTCTGGAGGATGTTTGATTATATGTAAAGGAACCAGTATCAGAATAAATACCTAATGCAAAAATCGTGGCTTCAAAAGGAGTGATCTCTACTTGCTTTTTTTGCATTTCCTCAATTAGTAATGTGACGGTTGCCCCCACGGATGTTATGATACTTTTCTCCGCTATAACAGTATCTTCAGAATGTGGATGGTGGTCGTATACAATGAAGTTCATGTGGGAGTGGATGTATTGTTTTATGTCACCTGTCCTGGAGATGACGTTCGTATCAACTAAAATAACCGTGGAAACAAGATTCCAATCTATATCTTTTCTTCGTTTAAATGGAAATGTATCTTTGTAGATCGCTAAAAAATATTCCACATCTGGACTAAGTTTTGCAGGGACAAGCATTTCTGCCTGTGGATATAGTCTTTTTGCAGCTACCATGGAAGCCAATCCATCAAAGTCTAAATTGGTGTGGGAAGCAATAATCTGCACTGTAATTCCTCCTTTCTTCTCCTTAGTAAAAGAAGTTGTAATGTTTTACTACATTCTATAATATAACAATTGTTCATGTTTAAAGAATAAAAGTGTTAAAATGATAAAGAAGTATGAAATATAATTATTTCAAATTATTAGTTCTGAGAGGATAATTATACCATAGGAAAAATGGGAGCAACTACAAATGATATAAGGAACTAATTGTAGAAAGGTAGTAGGATAGATGAAAAAACATTTATACAAATCAATGGTGGAGTTAACGCGAAATCCAATCTATACAAAAGTAATTAAATCATTCACAACTTCTAAAATCAGCAGAAAAATGATCCCGTCTTTTTCGAGGTTTTATCAGATTAATCAAGAAGAAATGGAAGGGCATGTTAATAAGTATCAATCATTAAATGAATTTTTTTCACGTAAATTAAAGACAGGGATGCGACCGATCGCAAAGGATGTCATAGTTAGTCCTGTTGACGGTCTGTTATCCCAAATGGGAATCGTTACGGAAGATGCAACATTTCAAGTGAAAGAGAAGCATTATTCATTAAAAACAATGCTTGGATTACCGAATACAACGAACCGATATCTCGGTGGTACGTATATGCTATTCTATTTGAGCCCAAAAGATTATCACCGAATCCACAGTCCCATCAGCGGGAACGTTGTTAAAAGGTGGGCTCTAGGAAAGTATTCGGAGCCTGTTAATCAAATGGGTCTTTTATTAGGGAAGGAGCCTTTAGCAAATAATTATCGTCTTGTAACGGAGATAGAACAAATTGGTAAACGTATGGCCATGGTGAAAATTGGAGCATTGAATGTGAACAGTGTTCATCCCACTCATCATCAGAAAGAGATAGAAACAGGGGAAGAGTTGGCCTATTTTTCTTTTGGATCAAGTGTTATTTTGTTATTTGAAAAGGGAATGGTTGAGCCATCATTTACAGAAAGGACTGTTCCCCATTACGTTAAACAAGGGGAAGAGATCGCCAGCTGGATTTAATTATAAAAAGCCCTCTCAAACTTCAATGTTTGAGAGGGCTTTCCAATTATGTTTTTACCTTTTGTTGAGTTTGTTTTTTCTCGTGAATCATGTGTCCACTTAAGTCATCTTGTATACTTTTGTCCCAGAGCTTCACGCCAACTCGATAAGCAGATCTTGAAATCATGAATCCTGCAACTGGTGCCGTAAGAAAAACGAAAACGATGGTTAATAAGAACTTGCCTACAAAAATCCCTTCAACGAATAGAAAGAATAAGAAGGTGCCTATCATAATGCTAATGACTCCTAAGGTGGCACTTTTTGTCGCCGCATGAAGTCTTCCGTATACATCAGGGAATCGAATGATCCCAATGGACCCTAAGACACTTAATGCGCCCCCGATGAGTAAAAAGATACTAATGATTATCTCTGTCAAGAACGACACCCCCTTCAATAAACTTAGCTAATGCGATAGAGCCTATGAAGGCCAAGATTGCAATGACAAGGATAACTTCCGCGTAAGCAATTGTTTCTTGAATAATCATAATGACACCAATAAAACCAATAAGATTCAGACCAATAGTGTCTAGCGCAACGACACGATCAGATAGTGTAGGCCCTATGATAAATCGGATAAAACAGACGAAAATGGAAAGGGACATAAAGAACAATACAATTAAAGATACTGTATGTACCATTACTTCGTCACCTCCATAATGGCCTTTTCAAACGTATTATGAATTTGTTTAATGGCTGCTTCCTTATCAGGAACGTGTATGGAATGGACGTAAATAGTTTTCCCATCTTCGGAGAAATCCATTGAAAGAGTACCAGGTGTTAAAGAGATTAGACAAGCCAATAATGTTATCTCCCAGTCTGTTTCAAGGTCAGATGGAACTGCAATAATCCCAGGTTGTATATCCATTTTAGGACTTAATACGATTTTGATTACGTCGATGTTTGCCAAAATTAATTCATAGGTAAATAGAAACATTAGCTTGAAGATCGCAATGACCCTTCTGAAATAAAAGTCAAAGCGAAGAAAACGTCTCAAGACAAATAGTAAAAGTAGTCCTACCAAATATCCAATCAGAAATTCCACTCCGGAAAATTCATTCCTTAATAACATCCAAATAAGCGCAATACAAATGTTAAGCAGGATTTGAAATGCCATAGTACCTACTCCTTAAGTACAGAATTAATATAGATTGACGGGTCCAACATTTGTTCAGCAGTTTCAAATAATAGAATAAACATCGGTTCTGCTAGAACACCCATGAGGAAACTGATGATCACGAGGGGAATTCCCGGAAGTAACAGTTTTCCCACTTTTCGCTTCTTCGCTTCTTCAGGTGTTAATGATGGTGAGCCCCAGAAAACATACATAAAAATTTTCACCATGGAGAATAGTGTTAAAAGTCCAACCACTAAACTGACAAAAACAATAAAATAATGTTGCTCTTCTAACCCTGCTAATACGAGGGCGAATTTACTGAAGAATCCACTTAATGGTGGTATTCCAGCTAGCGATATGGCAGCAATAAAGAACATCCACCCGAGATAAGGGTGTGTTTTTAATAACCCGCTCATTTTCTTTAAATTCGTTGTCCCTGTAACTTTTTCTGTGGCACCGCAAAATAAAAATAGTGCAGTTTTTACAATCATGTTATGGGCAATAATGTAAATGGATCCAGCGATGGCGAGGGGAGTAAAAATCCCTAATCCCATAATCATGTATCCAACCTGACTGATAATGTGAATCGCTAATATTCTCTTGAAATCGAACTTAGAGACAGCACCTAGTACACCAATAAACATGGTTAAACCAGCTAATATTAAAATAATGTTTAAGGTGAAATCCTGATTATGACTGAAAATCAATGTATATGTTCTCATAATCGAGTAAACTCCCACTTTGGTTAATAGTCCACCGAGTAATGCAGCGACAGCTGTAGGTGGTCCAAAATAGGCATTTGGAAGCCAGAAATGGAGTGGGACTAAGGCACCTTTTAAACCAAACACAATCAAAAATAGAATTGCAATAACCGTCAGAATACCTGAATCAGCGGAATCAACCTGGCTGATCCGATCTGCTAAATGGGCAAAATTTAAAGTCCCAGTTACAGAGTAGAGTAAAGCAACGGCAATAACGAAAAACATGGATCCAAATGTGCTGATAACTACATATTTAAAGGATTCTCGCAGTTGATATTTCGTTCCACCCATGACGATTAAAACGAAGGAAGAGATAAGCATTACCTCAAAGAATACGAAAAGGTTAAATATATCTCCCGTCAGGAATGATCCATTTACACCGGTTAAAAGGAAAAAGTAGAATGGATAAAAATAATATTTTTCCCTGTCAGGGTGTAACGTTAAGAAAGCAAAGAATAAACAGGCAACAGCGACAATACTCGCCAATACTATCATTATTCCAGAGAATAAATCCCCCACAAGGACGATTCCAAATGGTGCTTCCCAACTCCCTAATTCGATAGTTATAATCCCGTCTTGATAAATTTGATAGGTAATAAACACCGTTAGAAACACGAGAAAAAATGCAGTTACACCACTTATAATTCGTTGTAAGTGTACTTGCTTTCTCAGCAGGATAAGGAATACTCCTACTATAAAAGGTATCAAGACAGGAAGTAATACGATATTATTCATCTGCACTACCCCTTAATTGATCAAGATCATCTGTTTTATGCTCTTTATAAGTTCGATAAGCTAGAACCAAGAGAAAAGCAGTTACCCCAAACCCAATTACTATCGCTGTTAAAATAAGCGCTTGAGGTAATGGGTCAGCATAGGAAGCCGCTTCTTCCCCCAGTAGTGGAGGTGCTCCCTCCTTTAATCCTGCCATCGTTAAAAACAGGAGATGTGCTCCGTGCGATAAGAGTACGATTCCAAGGATTACCCGAAGTAAACTCTTTGTTAATAAAAGATACGTACTTACGGAGACGAGAACACCAACTGTTAGTATCATTAATATCTCCATTATGAATCATCCTCCGCAATGGTTAATATGGATAACAGGGCGACACCCACAACCACTAAATAGATTCCAAGGTCAAATGGCAGTGCTGTTGTTAGTTCAATTTCCCCTAAAACAGGAACATTGTAGTACTCGAAATACTGTGTCAGGAAAGGATCTCCGAATAAAATACTGTTTAACCCTGTAACAATCGCAATTAACAACCCAATAGCTATAACTGTTGAATAGTTAAATGGTATGGCCTTTTTGATTTTTTTTATATCAAAGCTAATGTAAAGGAGGAGGAGCGCAGATGCGGTCATTAAGCCACCGATAAATCCTCCACCTGGATTGTTGTGCCCTGCGAAAAATAAAAAGATTGAGAAGGACAATATGATAAAGGAAACGATCCTTGTTATGGTATGGAGCATTAAAAAGTTTGTTTTCATACGTCCTGCCCCTCCTTTACTTTCAATTTAATGAGAGCGACAATCCCTAAAGCGGCAACAGCGAGAACTAGCACTTCTAATAAAGTATCAAGACCACGGAAATCAACTAATATAACGTTTACCATGTTGTATCCCCCTGCTAATGGCTTCGAGTTCTCCACAAAATATTGGGAGATAGGAGTAAAGTTTAAATTATGCCTCATGGCGTGGGCACTAAATGCAATAAGAGTTACAATCGCTCCCATACCAATGGAAATCACCAAGTTGGTCATTCGAAACTTTGGTTTAAACTTCTCCTTCCTAAGTTCTGGCAGGTGGTAGAAACATAGTAAGAACAGAACAACCATGACCGTCTCCACTAGGAGTTGTGTTAATGCTAGGTCTGGAGCTCGGAATACGACAAACAGCAGTGCTACGATAAAACCGATTACTCCAACACCGATAATAGCTGTAATTCGGTGTTGAATAAATGGAATGCTGATCGTTGCGCCAATTAATACTAATGTAATGACCCAAAGATATGGTGAAATCTCTGATACATTGGTAAAGTCAAATGCCAATGCATCATATCGGAAGAACGTCCAGCTTAATAGCAGGATCATAAATACACTCATATAGACGAAATAATCCCTTAATAAACCGGTTAATTGAAGATTTGTTACACGCTTGGATCCGGAAACAAGGCCATCTAACCCTCCATCATACACTCTGTTTAATGGATCCCGTTCATGTAAGAAGAATGTAGCTTCCTGCCAACGTTTCAAGTTAATAAATACTAACACACCAAATAGGACAACGCCTATGGTCATGAACAATTCTGTATTCGGTCCATGCCAATGATAGATATTTATATACGGATCAACGATATACGGTAGTATGGACTGAGCAGCTGGCTCGATAATGGTGTAAGATAACATGTTCGGAAATAATCCGAAAATCACCACAAGGGACGCAAGAACAATTGGAGATAAAAGTAAACCAATCGGTGCTTCGTGTGCGTCTTTTTCTAATTTTTCAGGTTGATATTTACCAGTAAAGGTTTTAAAGAACATAATTAAACAATAAACAAAAGTAAAGATACTGGCGATCCACGCTACAATAGGAAAGATGATACCCAATGTACCAACATTAAACACAGATAAGGTCGTTGCTTCCAACACCCCAGTAAAGAACATTTCTTTACTTAAGAATCCATTGAATGGGGGTAAGCCTGCCATTGAGGCTATTCCAATCAAAGATATGGTAAATGTAACTGGCATAATGGCCATGAGACCACCCAGTTTTCGAATATCCCTTGTTCCTGTTTCATGATCAACGATACCAACTACCATAAACAGGCTTCCTTTAAAGGTGGCATGGTTGATCAGATGAAAAATCGCAGCGATGATAGCTACTTCTGCAACACTGTCCAAAAAGGATGCGGAACCTAGTCCTAATAAAGCCATAATTAAACCTAACTGACTAATGGTTGAAAAAGCGAGAATAGCTTTTAGATCAGTTTGTCTGACGGCGGAAATGGATCCCCATATAAGGGTCACAAGGCCAAAGCTAGTAATAATCCAAAACCACTCTGGTGTTCCTCCAAAAACAGGTGTGAACCTAGCCACTAAATAAATCCCCGCCTTAACCATCGTTGCAGAATGGAGATAGGCACTTACAGGAGTCGGTGCTTCCATAGCATCTGGCAACCAAATATGAAATGGGAATTGGGCTGATTTAGTAAATGCACCTAATAAGATTAATAACATTGCTGGAATAAATAGAGATTCGTTGAACTCTACTTGTGCAAAATAACTAATAATTTCCCTGATACTGAAGGATCCAGCCATAATATATAAGAGGCAGAAACCCGCTAGCATTGCAAATCCGCCTGTTACAGTAATGAGCATGGATTTCTGAGCACCGTAACGTGATTTTTCCTTATGAAACCAGTAAGCGATTAATAAAGAAGATGCTAAGCTTGTAAGTTCCCAGAATACATAGATTACAATTAAGTTATCGGACAAGACAACTCCAAGCATTGCCCCCATAAACATAAGCAAGTAGACGTAAAAATTGTTTAAAGGTTCGTCTTTTTTATTTGCTATGTAGAAAATAGAATACAGAACAACTAAAGTACCTATTCCCGTAATTAAAAGGGCAAATAATAGACTAAGTCCGTCTAAGTAAATAGAAAAGTTTATGCCTACTCGTGGAACCCATGGAACAATTTCCTCCACCGGAACCATTGATACTCCAATGGGAATATATTGCAATAAGTATAGGAACAGTACCAGGGGGAGAGCTAGAACAAACCACCCTGTATGTATATGGCGTATTTTATATAAAAAAGGAACAAATATTGCCATAATGAAGGGTGCTAAAACTAAATAATGAAGCGTTGACAAATGATTTACCTCCTTTATAAAAAATGATTCCCTTATTAAACACGGATTTACCAAGGATTTCCCCATTTAAGCGTATGTAAAATTATAATATAAAATTCTTATCCTTGCATCTCTTACCAACTTAGGATACTCCGGTTTCTTGTGAATTATTAAATATGAAGAAAGACAACAAAAATACTTAAAAAATTTTTTTTACTGTAATAAAAAATAGTTGGTTAGTTATTGTTTAAAGGGGATAATTGGAATCATTGGAATTTTGGTAGAGAGAACATAAAGGTAGTATAAAATAAGGAAAACCGTACCATCCTTTATAATGAGGTGATACGGTTTGAATAAAAAAATAGTATATGCATGTTCTGTCTTTCTTTTATTGTTATTTATTGCATTACCTTTCCATCTAGATGCAACAAATCAAATTGTAGGTAAACAGATTCATGAGGATGAGATACACGGTTTAATTTTTGGTGAGAACCGAAAAGATAGAAAGTTTAGACCAAGGGAATATATCCGGAATGGCAGGAATGATACTGATCCCCTTGAAAGACTAGAATAAATACGTTAGAGAAACGGTTTTATGAACTTTTTGTATATTTATCCTGGATTGAACGCCGATTTAGTTCTTGCTCCACAAGTGTAATAAAATCTTTGCTCAGTTTAAGTTCACGTGCTTTATAATAAGTTTCCAGTAATAAATCATCCGACAAATATCGCATAGCTCCTTGCCGCCCCATGGCAGCTTCACCTCCCCGCAGTTTTACCTTTTGAACATAGGTTGTCCAGTATAGACATTAGGTACCTCTTTATATACTCTATCTCATATGGATTCATGGTAATTGGCCTGTACGAAACAGGCCCTTATATGTCTTTGTGATGTTGATGATACCACGTTATACTTACGTTCTCAATGGACTACTTTTCCACATTCGCCAGTGGACAACCTGTGGATATCATGTAAATAAACAAAAGAAAACGTATTAAACTATAGGTGAATATGTGTATAATGTTATCCACAATTGTTTGACTTTGGAAAAAAATGTCGAAAAGTTTTTATCATTTTTTTAATCTATCATCATAAAGACTTATTTTTTGGTTAGTAAAATATAGTTACATTTGTAATCTTTGCTAAACATTATTATGATAGGTAAAGGTAGGATTTTGGAGTTAATGTTTGCTCCTAAACGGATATACTAATAGAAACGAAATAATGTGGACGAGACTCTTATAATTTACACAAACTAGGAGTGCCATAGGAGGATCTATATGGAAGAAGAAACTCACCCCATCATGTGTTCCGGATGTGGAATAAAGATTCAAACGGATGAAAAAGACAAAATAGGGTATACACCTAAGTCAGCGTTGGAACGGGATGTCATTATATGCCAACGCTGTTTTCGGTTAAAGCATTACAATGAAGTTCAAGATGTTTCCTTAACAGATGATGACTTCTTAAAAATCTTAAATGAATTAGGAAAAAAGGATGCCTTAATTGTAAAGGTTATCGATATTTTTGATTTCGATGGAAGTTGGTTGTCAGGACTTCCGCGGTTCGTCGGGAAAAATCCAATTCTCTTAGTTGGAAATAAAGTGGATCTTTTGCCAAAGTCCGTAAAACGGGCGAAAGTGATTCAATGGATGAAGCGGGTCAGTAAAGAGTACGGGTTAAAACCGACAGATGTTCATCTCATGAGTGCAGAATCTGGAGAAGGTGTATTGGAAACTGCCAATTTGATTGAACAATACCGAAAAGATCGCGATGTTTATGTTGTGGGATGTACAAACGTAGGGAAATCCACGTTTATTAACCGTCTGTTAAAAGAATTTGGAGCAGATGATGAATTTTTGATTACGACTTCCAATATACCTGGAACCACATTGGATATGATCGATGTACCGTTAGATGATGGAGCATCCTTGTTTGATACACCGGGAATCATTAATCATCATCAAATGGCACATTTATTAGATAAGAAGGAGTTAAAAATAATCTCGCCAAGGAAAGAAGTGAAACCAAAAGTTTTCCAATTATCACCCGAGCAGACATTGTTTATTGGAGGGATGGGGCGTTTTGACTTTATTCATGGTGAGGACCAATCATTTGTATGCTACTTTTCGAATGAAGTAACTATTCATCGTACAAAATTAGAAAAAGCGGATGAGTTATATGAAAATCATTTAGGGGGGCTACTCTCACCGCCATTTAAAGAGAATGTTGAGTTTTTCCCTCCCCTTGTAAAGCAGGAATGGAAGTTAGATGAAGATAAACAAGATATTGTTTATTCAGGTTTAGGTTGGATTACTGTACATGGTAAAGGGGCAACTGTCCGCACGTATGCGCCGAAAGGTGTTCATGTTAGCGTCAGGCCATCTATTTTTTAAATAAAGGCTTTGTAGCCTTAAATAGCCTATATTAAAAAGGGGTTGATCCTATGAAGGAAGTTATGGGTGTAATAGGGTTCCCCATCAGTCATTCCTTATCGCCTGAAATGCATGAATCTGCCATTAAAAAGCTAGGTTTGAAAATGGCCTATCATGCATTTCTAGTTCAACCAGAGCAACTTAAGCAGGCGATTGACGGAGTACGCAGCTTAGGATTTAGAGGCATCAATGTAACAATACCCCATAAAGTTGCTGTCATTCCTTATCTAGATGAGGTGGATGAACTAGCTAAGGAAATTGGTGCAGTAAACACCATCGTAAATGAGGATGGTAAATTGAAGGGGTATAATACTGATGGAGAAGGTTTTGTGAGGTCACTTATTGAACGAATAGGTAATATTGGAGAAAAGAAAGTTCTTGCCGTAGGAGCAGGGGGAGCATCCCGAGCCGTTTCTTTAGCAGTAGCTAAGCATGGTGTAAAGGAGATCACCATAACCAATCGGACAGTTATAAAGGGGGAAGATCTGGCTCGAAATTGTTCTAGATATACTCAGTCCACCTCTATTTCATTAGAGGATGCAGCAAGGAACTTAATGGAATATGACATCATTATTAATACGACTTCTATTGGGATGAAACCAGAAGTAGAGAACATGCCATTATCCTTAACGAATGTAAAGAAGGGATCTCTCGTCTGCGATTTGATTTATACCCCAATAAAGACGAAATGGTTAAAAGAAGCGGAAAAGAGTGGTGCAGATATACTGAATGGGGTGGAAATGTTTGTCTATCAAGGAGCCTTAGCCTTTGAACGATGGACAGGAGAAAAAGCTCCAATTGCAACAATGAGAAAAACGGTATTACGTCAATTGGGAGGAAGTTAAATGTTAACAAGCAAGCAAAAACGTTATTTAAAAAGTAAAGCACATCATTTAAAGCCAATTTTCCAAGTTGGAAAGGGTGGGGTAAATAAAAACTTAATTCAACAAGTTTGGGATGCGCTAGAAGCAAGGGAACTTATTAAAGTAAGTGTTTTGCAAAATTGTGAGGAAGATAAGGAAGAAGTGGCGGAATCTATTGCAGATGGGGCGAAAGCTCATATCGTCCAAGTCATAGGAAATACAATTGTTTTCTATAAGGAGTCGAGGGAAAAGAAGACAATTGAACTGCCATCATAAAGAGGTGGAAACATGAAACGTGTAGGTATTTTAGGAGGCACATTTGACCCCCCTCATATTGGGCATTTACTGATGGCGGAAGAAGTGAGAATACAGATGAGTATGGATGAGATTTGGTGGATGCCAAATCGAATTCCACCACATAAGGAAAAAGAAAGCGACACAACAGTTGTGGATCGAATGGCAATGATCGAAATCATGGTTCGACAGCACCATCAATACAAATTGTGCAAAATTGAATTACAACGAGAGGGTCCATCGTATACGGCTGACACGATGGCAGAGTTGACGGAGTTACATCCCAATACAGAATTTTTCTTTATTATTGGGGAAGATAGCCTTGGAACATTACACAAGTGGCATAATAGTGAGAAGTTATTATCTTTAGTTTCTTTTATTGTCATTCGACGACCTGGGATTGAAGTGGCTGACAGAATGGATCTCCCTAATGGAATTACCATTATAGATGGGGCAACAATTGACGTCTCTTCCTCTTCCATCAGGGAAAAAATCAGGGAGAAGAAGTTGAATCGGTTTTTATTGGTAAAGGAAGTTTATGGAATTATCAAAGGGCGGGGTTTATATGAATGAAGAACAGGCCTTCCATGCCGTCCGGCAAAGTTTAAAAAAAAGAAGGTTTGAACACACCGAAAGGGTAGTGGAGGAAGCTGCAAAATTGGCGCAACGTTTTCATGTTAATGTGGAGAAAGTACGATTAGCTGCTATTCTCCACGATTATGCAAAGTACCGTCCCATTGAGGAAATGAGAAGAACAATTAAGGAAAAAGGTCTCCGCACTGATTTATTATTATATGGTGATGAAATTCTTCATGCCTTTGTTGGTGCATACTATGTTCAACAGGAGTTAAAAGTAAATGATGAAGATGTTTTGACCGCCATAAAATATCATACCACTGGGAGAGCAAAGATGACTCAAGTGGAAAAGGTAGTTTTTTTAGCCGATTATATTGAGCCGGGAAGAACATTTGAAGCAGTTAATGAAGTCCGTGACTGGGCCGAAAAGGATCTAGATATGGCTTGTTTTCTCACTTTGAGGAACACGATAGATTTCCTGGTGAAAAAGGAAATCCCCATTTACCCAGATACGTTTAACGCCTATAATGACTATTGCTTAAACATAAAAAGGAGGAAATAATACATTGATTAATACAAATGATGTGTTAGATCTGGCAGTACGTGCAGCAGATGATAAAAAGGCAGCAGATATAACTATTTTGAATATGGATGGCATTTCATTAATTGCTGACTATTTTGTCATTTGCCATGGTAATTCCGAGAAACAAGTGGAAGCTATCGCGAGAGAAATCAAAGATCGCGCCCAAGAGGAAGGACTTAATTTAAAAAGACTCGAAGGTATAGATGAATCAAGATGGGTTCTAATTGACCTAAATCATGTCATCGTCCATGTGTTTCATAAGGAAGAGCGATTATATTATAATCTTGAAAAATTATGGGGTGATGCCCCGACGATGACTGTGGAGCAAGTTCTCAATACCTAGGGGAATTTGTGCTTTTTAAGGAGTTTGATATTAAAATGAATAAAGGTAACGAGGAACACTTTGCATTTTTCTATGATACATTAATGGAAGATGCACCTTATGGAAAATGGTTAGAATATACCACTAGTCGTATCCTTCCACATGGGAATGTATTAGATTTAGCCTGTGGTACAGGTACTTTAACCATTTTACTGGCGAAGGCAGGATATAAGGTAGCTGGTTCTGACATTTCAAGAGACATGCTTTCTATTGCTGAAGCAAAAATAAGGGAATCTGGGCAACAAGTTCCACTTTTCCATCAGGATATGAGAAAATTAGATGGATTTCAAGATCTTGATGGTGTAACATTATTTTGTGATGGATTAAATTATCTTTCTGATGAATTAGATGTAAAAAATACATTTCAATGTATTTATAATTCGTTAAAGTCCGGTGGTGTTTTTTTATTTGATGTTCATTCTCCATTTAAACTAGAACATGTGTTTAATGGCCAGCTGTATGGGGAAGATCGCCAAGATTTAACTTATTTGTGGTTTTGTCATCCAGGTGAATTTCCATTAAGTGTGGAACATGCTTTGACGTTTTTCGTGAAACGGGAGGATGGTACATATGAGCGAATGGATGAAGAACTTTTTCAACGGACATTTCCCCCAGACCGGTATTCGAGATGGTTACAGGAAATTGGTTTTCATCAAATTGAAATTACGAGTAACTTCGGCCAAACTAGCTTCACTGGACAGGAAGAACGAATATTTTTTAAAGGGATAAAATAAAGGGGCTATCTCATTAGGTCTTTTTGACCTACTGAGACAACCTCATTGTTCTCTTACTGTTCTTTTTCTTGTATTGTTAACTGTTTTTGCACGAGAAACCGGTCTTCATCAAATTTTTCATGGGTTTTCTGAAATAGTTGATGAAACACTTTCTTTGTGGAGATTCCTTCTTTTAAAGCCTCTAGACCGACTCCTGTTACACCTCCTGGAACTGTTACCCTTTCTCGAAGTGTTTCAAGTGTAAAGTGTTTTTGTTTTAACAATTCCCCATAGCCAATGAGCATGGATTCCATGATGTTTGTGGCTTCCTGTTTTGAAATGTTTGTCTCATCCACAGCAGCTTGAATTATGTTTTCCACTAAAAAACTTAAAAAGGCAGGACCGCAACAACCAATGTCAGAAGCAACTCTTGTTATCCGATCTTCTATCACTTCTGGCCTTGAAATGAATTGAAAGAACGTTAGAAATTCCTCCTTCATCTCCTCTGACATTGTTTTTCCAAATGTGACTAAAGATGGGCCTTCATGGCCTCTATTAACAATACTAGGTATAAACCGAACCACGTGTGAACTAATAATTTCCTCCAGTTCTTCTACTAAAATAGGACTAGTAATGGATATAAGAGTTTTGTCCTTCGTTAATATGTGGTCTACTTCCTCCAATAATGGAATCATTTGAAGAGGTCTAACACATAGAAATATCCAATCGCTTTGCTCAATCACCGATTGAGCATCTTCTACGACTGTTACTCCTTTATGTCTAGATGCCACCTCGTGTGCTTTATGAAGGCTACGATTCGTGATTGTCACATTGGCCGGGGGCATTGCATGGGCCTCAAGGAAAGAATCTATAATAATTTTCCCCATGCTTCCTGTACCGATGAAGCCTATTCTCTTCAACCGTTTCCCCTCCTTCGAAAACATCTCTCTTAACCATTGTATGACATGAAAGAAAGAATATGAATTGAAAGGATGAGTTTTATGTATTGGAGACAATTACAAAAAAAAGGTTTGTTTTTGCTCACAGGTCTGTTTTGTATGGCAATTGGTATTGGATTGACCATCCTTTATCAAACGTTTACCAAGGAACCAAGTGAACCAAAAGTAGAAGGACTTCTGCTACCATGGGAAGATAGTATAGAAGATATTGGGGAAAAAAGCCTCGTGCCAGGGGAAGAAATTATTCCGAATATGGTAGTGGATATTAAAGGGGAGGTGAAAATGCCGGGGATCTATGTCGTGACAGAAGGGGATAGAGTGTTTGATGTTATCCAAAAAGCAGGAGGTTTTACTTCTCTTGCGGAAGAGAGGGGATTGAATCTTGCTGAAAAATGTTACGATGAAATGGTTATTTTTGTTCCAACCATTGGGACAGAAGAGGATGGAACGTTTCTTTCGGAAGGGTTATCAACGTCTAAAGAAGATGGAAAAATAAGAGTTAACCAAGCTGACGAGACAGACTTAGTTAAAATACCCGGAATTGGGCCTGCGAAAGCACAAGCGATAATTCAATATCGTGAAGAAAACGGACCGTTTAAGACAGTGGAAGATTTGGTTAATGTTCCGGGAATAGGTGAGAAAACAATGGAAAACATGCGTGACCATCTAACTATTCCTTAAAATGTTTGATCATTTTGAAATAACATTTGACCATTGGGGCAGGCGTGTCTAAACTAATGATGTGAACAAACTTTATCGCAACCAATTACCCAGAAAGGGGGAACTCCCTTGGAACGAATATCATGGCATCAATACTTCATGGCTCAAAGTCATTTGTTAGCTCTGAGAAGTACGTGCAGCAGATTGATGGTAGGAGCAACGATTGTCCGGGAAAAACGAATTATTGCAGGGGGATATAACGGTGCCATTTCCGGTGGTGTACATTGTATTGATGATGGTTGTTATGTCATTGATAATCATTGTGTAAGAACGATTCATGCGGAAGTCAATGCTTTATTACAGTGTGCTAAGTTTGGAGTGGCAACAGAAGGTTCAGAAATCTATGTAACACATTTTCCTTGTTTAAATTGTTGTAAATCGATTATTCAAGCAGGGATTAAAAAGGTTTATTATGCGACAGATTATAAAAATCATCCCTATGCTATAGAACTGTTTAAACAAGCGGGAGTGATGATTGAACATGTGGAATTGGAAGAGATGGTCCTAGATCGGAATAATCATGATAAACTCAAATTTACTGCTGAACTCCTTTCCCAATTAGAAAGACTTGGATTGGACGAAGAAGAATTACAGACGTTAAAGCATCATGCAAATAAATTGTATACATCCCCTTGAGGCGGGAAGATAGTTCCGCCTCCCCCTTTTGCATCAAATTTACGAGCCTAGAAAACTAAAAAGAGAATTGAGGTGTGCCTTTGCTGAATCGGTTTTATTGTCAACCATTTGTGGCGATTGCCGCATTACTATTAGCTTTTAATGGTATCTCCATCTGGTTTTGGATTATTCTATCATTCGGTTCCATTCCTCTAATCGTCTCCTTCCGATCTAAAAACTCTTTGAAAAATTTGTTTATCGCTATCGTTATATTTATGCTATTTTTTGTATTTGGTCATTGGAAAATAAAAGGTGATGAAACAAATCTACATGGTGAAGAAACAAGTTTTATTGGAAATGTGATGACAGAACCTACCTTAACATCCTCTTCACAGTGGTCTTTTCAGTACCAATTAGAAAATGGGGAGAAAACCCAAGTCTTCCTAAATCAAAAGGAATTCATCCCGCAATACGGGAGTAAGTGTCATATAAAGGGGACATTAAAAATTCCTCATCCTGCAGGAAATCCGTATGGGTTTAATTATGGATCTTATTTGAAACATCAAGGAATACACTGGATTTTACAAGGGGAAGTGAAAAAAGATTCCTGTTCCTTTGAAAACGGTACCTTCCTATCCAGAAACATTCATCAACTTCGAAAACACGGGATTACTACACTAAAAAAAATGGAAAACCAGGAAACAGCAGCGATGATGATCGCATTAGTATATGGGGATCGTTCTTTCATTCCACAGGAGCGATTAAGTGATTATCAAAAGCTTGGTATCCTTCATCTGTTAGCAGTCTCAGGACTCCATGTTGGTTTAGTAACCTTTTCCCTTTATTATTTTCTGGTCCGTTTGGGACTAACAAGGGAAAAAGCAAGTATACTCTTAATTCTCATATTACCATTTTATATCATGATTGCTGGGGGAGCACCATCTGTTGCTCGTGCCTCTGTTATGTGTATGATTTTTTTGTTCTTCTCTATTTGGAAAAAGAAAGTAACGGCTTTGACTATTTTATCCCTCGTATGTATTAGCTTACTTATTTATGACCCCTATCTTATCTTTCACTTAGGTTTTCAACTTTCTTTCCTAACTAGTTTTGCACTCCTTGTATCGAATAGACTTTTAAACGGTAAAAATAATATGGTTATTTTGCTAAAAGTAACTTTTGTTGCACAACTTATTTCGTTGCCATTAACTCTTTATCATTTCTTCGAAGTCTCCCTATTGACATTACCGGTTAATCTATTGTTTATCCCATTTATATCCATGTTTTTTCTTCCCCTTTCCTTCTTCACTGTTTTTCTTTTACAGGTCATACCTTTCATGGGGGAAGTTTCATTCTATCTAGCGGCTAACTTATTGGAGATAATGCACAGTATTATGGATTTCATTTTAAGTAGCAATGGACTAATGGTAGTGTTTGGACAACCGTCACCCACTATGATGATATTTCTGTTTATTGTTATTTTGATGCTTTTTTTTGCGTTGGATCAAAGGAAAAAGAATTTAACATCATGGTCAGTTTTATTGCTACTCTTTTTGTTATGTTTACAAGTAGCTCTTCCATACTTGAGACCGCATGGTGTAGTAACTGTCCTCGATGTTGGTCAAGGGGACAGCATTGTCATTGAACTTCCCTATCGAAAAAGTATTTATGTCATTGATACAGGTGGGATTATGGTTTGGGGAGAGGAGGGGGATGTTAAAGATGGTCCAGGAAAGCGCGTCATTGAACCATTTTTAAAAGGGAACGGTATTGGGAAAATTGACCGACTTATTTTAACTCACGGCCATATTGATCATGCAGGTGAAGCTTGTTATCTTTCCAAAAGATTTAAGATAGAGGAAGTATTGTACCCAGTATCAGAAAAGATTCCTGAAGAAGTTAAAGGGCAATTGGAGTGTACGTATGAAAACAGTAAGTCCTGGAAATGGACGAAAGAAGGGGATCACTGGGAAGATGGTTCACAAACATTTTTTGTCTTAAATCCTGCTGGTAATGAAAAAAATGAAAATGATAGGTCGATTGTCATTCTTGCCATTATCGAAGGAATTTCGATTTTATTTACTGGAGATCTGGAGGAAGGTGGAGAAAGAAGAATTGTTAGATCTGGATTACCGATGGATATTGATATATTAAAAGTGGGTCATCATGGAAGTAAAACTTCCTCCACTGACCAGTTCCTGGATCACTGGACACCAGACATGGCGATTGTATCCGCTGGAAAAAACAATCGTTTTGGCCATCCACATCGTGATGTTTTAGAAAGGTTTCAAGAAAGAAACATCCCTGTTTTTCGAACAGATAATCATGGGGCAGTTCAAATTTATATGCGGAAAGGTATTGCAACCGTTAAGGTCCAAAGAGAAGAAAGTAATTTGGATTAGGATGAACATTAAAAAACACGTCTTTTTCAACAAGACGTGTTTAAACATGATAAATAAACCCCTGAGACTTTAACCTACTATGTAATAAATTGATCCTTTATCGTGTACCGAAAAACTCAATCACTTGGGCAATGATGAAGATTGTCACAAAAAATCCGAAAGATACAATAAAGCCTACACCACTGTCAATGGCATCATTTCGTTTTGACTGTACACTCTTTTCAAATTCGTTCATCTTAATCCCTCCTGTCACCAATTTAGTATACGGTAACATGAAAAAAAAATCCACAGATAATGTTATTTAGAGCAAAATTGTTTTGTGCTTGTTAGCACCTTTAATATGTACTTTTTGGATATGAGTTTTAATGGCTTCCAATAGAATGACGGGAAAACCTTTACGATGGGGTTTCGCCAGTATACATATTCTTTTCTGTAAAGAGTTGTCACCTATAGAAGTATACTGCATAGGATAAGATAACGAATACAGAGATAAAGAGTTAATACGGATTATCGCCATCGCGGAGCATCCTAGGTACTTTGCAATGGCGTTTATCATAAATGGGGAGGAAACATAATCTGTTTTCCTTCCCTTTTTCTATTCCTGTGATACACTACTTATGAAGATGTGAGAGGGGAGATTTTGCCTTGTCGTATGTAGATATCGTTAAAAGTTTAAGAAAAGGAACAATATCACCAATATATTTATTATCAGGTACAGAAGACTATTTAATTGAAGATACAGTACATCGTATCGTAGCTGCTGGATTGTCTGAAGGGGAACGTGAGTTCAACTTATCCAAGTATGATATGAAGGAATATTCTGTGGAAACAGCTATTGAAGAAGCTTATACGTTTCCTTTTATGGGTGGACGGAGAATTGTTATTATTAAAGACGCTTTTTTTTACAGTACGGCAAAGGAAAAAAGCAATATAGAACATGACATAAAGAAATTAGAAGGATACTTAGAGAATCCGGCACCGGAAACAGTATTCGTCATCGTTGCTTCTTATGAAAAACTGGACGAACGAAAAAAGATAGTGAAACTGGCCAAAAAGAATGGGGTGTTTTTAGACGGATCCCCTTTGGAAGAAAAGGAATTACATATTTGGGTTACAGAACGAGTGAAAGAACATGGAGTGGAAATGGACGTCAATGCCATAGATCAATTAATTACTTTAACAGGTGCCCAATTGATGATGATGGCATCGGAACTGGCGAAGTTAGCAGTATACGTTGGTGATGGGGGAAAAATAACAATAAACCATGTGAATTCGTTAGTTTCAAGATCATTGGATCAAAATATCTTTTCTTTAGTAGATGGTGTTGTAAAACGGAATATTGCAAAATCCTGGGCTATATATTTGGATTTACTTAAACAAAAGGAAGAGCCATTGAAAATTATCTCCTTGATGGTTAGGCAATTTCGAATCTTATACCAAGTGAAACAATTAGCACAACAAGGGTATTCTCAAAAGCAAATGGCAGGTCAGCTCAAATTACATCCTTATGTGGTGAAATTAGCATCTGGACAAGCGTCTGGGTTTCAGGATGAAGAACTACTGGACTTATTAGATCAATTAGCAGAGATGGATTATAAAATTAAGACAGGACAAATCGATAAATTCCTTGCAGTAGAATTATTTTTCTCAAAACGGAGTAAAGTTGGATAATAAAAAGGCATTCACTTCATTGGTGAATGCCTACTTCTTGTTAAAAAGAAGATAATTTTTATGCAGATACTTCGTTCAAACGCTTTTGCAATGCAGATTTTTGTCTGTTTGCTGCATTTTTATGAAGAAGACCTCTATTAGCTGCTTTATCAAGTTTTTTGGTTGCCACCAAGAATGCTTGCTTAGCACCTTCAACATCTTTATTATCAGCTTTTGTGTTAAACGTTTTGACAGCTGTGCGAAGATCTGATTTGAAAGAAGCATTTTGAGCGCGTCGCTTTTCACTAGTTTGAACACGTTTGATAGCAGATTTAATGTTTGCCATCCGATTCACCTCCTTGATGCAACCTTAATACGTAATAACGTTTCTATTTCCGTGCAACACTAAGGATTGTACCAAATGCGTTTTTAAAAAGCAATAGAAAATGTTGTAGGTGTCAAGTAAACCTTCTTTATACTTTAGGGAAATCAGTATAAGATTGCCGAATTGCGAAAAGAATACTTATTTAAAAACAGAGGTGATTATGGTGAATAAGGAATTAGATTTAAGTCAGTTTCAGGTTCGAACAGACTTGGCAGTGGAAGCACATGAAATGCTTTTAGAGAAGAACAGAGGGAAGAAAGAAAATAAACAGCAACAACAATCGCCTATTCAGAAGGAACAACAAGAAGGGCAACAGAGGGAAACAATTGATGGGGTGGTTGTAAAAGATAAAGAAGTAGATGGGATCAAAATTACGAAGGTGGATATATCAGAAGTGGCACAAGAACAGATTGGCAAAAAAGCAGGTCAATACTTAACCTTTGAAGTACAAGGAATTCGGCAGAAGGATACGGAGTTGCAAGATAGAGTAGAAGAAGTTTTTGCGAGGGAATTCAGTCAATTCTTAACTGAAATAGGAATTAATCCAGATGCCCGCTGTCTTGTTGTCGGTTTAGGGAATTGGAACGTTACTCCAGATGCTTTAGGACCCCTTGTGGTCGATAATTTAATGGTAACCAGCCATTTATTTGAATTGCAGCCTGAGAATGTTCAAGAGGGATATCGTCCTGTGAGTGCCATAACTCCAGGGGTAATGGGTATTACCGGTATTGAAACAAGTGATATTATTAGGGGAGTGGTTGATAAGGTAAAGCCAGACTTCATTATTGCAATTGACGCACTAGCATCAAGGTCGATCGAGCGAGTAAACACAACGATACAAATATCTGATACGGGAATACATCCAGGTTCTGGAGTTGGGAATAAACGAAAGGAACTTTCTAAAGAAGTGCTTGGAATACCAGTGATTGCAGTTGGAATTCCAACAGTAGTGGATGCCGTATCGATTACGAGCGATACGATTGACTTTGTCTTAAAGCATTTTGGGAGAGAAGTGAGGGATCAAGGAAATCCAAGACGTTCTTTGGCACCTGCCGGAATGAGTTTTGGGGAGAAACGGAAACTTACAGAGGAAGATCTCCCTGGGGAGCAGGAAAGGCAACAGTACATGGGAATTGTAGGTAATTTAGACGATTCGGAAAAACGTCAGTTAATTCAAGAAGTCCTTGCTCCATTAGGTCAAAACTTGATGGTTACACCAAAAGAGGTGGATGCATTTATTGAAGATATGGGGAATGTTTTAGCTCAAGGGTTAAATGCTGCCCTTCATGGGGCGATTAACCAAGATAATGTTGGATCTTATACGCATTAACTAACTAAATGAGTATTTGTGAAGAACCTAGCGGATTATCCCTAGGTTCTTTCCTAAGTTAAAAACTGTGTAATCCTAATAGCTACATGCTTGTCCAATTTATTTTTGGAATAAGGTCTAAATCCATATTTTTCATCATAAATATCTTCATGAGACAGTTGATGAAAGGATGAAAGTCCAATGGTGAAAAGGCCAAAACGGAGGAAAAAACGTTATATTCATTCAAATGGGACAAGCATACAGAAGGGCATTTTCTCCTTAATCATGGGAATAGTATCTCTATTCTTTTTTGTATCCATTTTAACAGCTTTTGGACCAGGATATTCTCTATCCTCAGCTTCTATTAACGATGCAAGCAGAGGTATGTCCAAGGAACTGTTTGTATATATGATGGGAATGGAAAATCCTTATTTTACGCAAGCATTACCGGAGGATTACTCCCCTCCCTCTGTTTCAGCAACGGTGTTCGAATTAATGACAAGTATAGATCCAGGAGATCACAGAAGTCTTTTGGGGAGAGAATTACCTGGATTCGCACAATTCGATGGACGCATTCTTGTTGCAGGTGAAGGGGTGGATTTCACCCATATGCCAGTAGAATCAGCACCACCAATGGAAATCCTGATGGCAGAAAGGGAAGCTGCCACAGAAAGATTGGAAGAAATGGATCAGATTCGAGAAGAAATGGAAGACAGTGAGTTAGAAGTATTAGATAATATTGTCCATATCATGCATTCCCACAATAGGGAATCCTATTTCCCGGAATTAAAGGACGTTGACAAAACAAGTTCTAATAATGCATTCCATGGTTCGGTAAACATCACCCTCGTTGGGGAAAGGCTAGGAATTGAGTTAGCAAAACGGGGAATTGGTACTGAAGTGGATAAGAGTGACATCAATGCAAAGCTAGTGGACCGTGGCTGGCAATATTCCCGCTCCTATAGTATGTCACGTGAGGTTTTACTTGAAGCAATAGAAGAGCACGGTGAGTTTGAATATTACTTTGATCTCCATCGTGATAGTCAGCGCAGGGAAGTGACGACGGTAGAAATTAATGGGGAAGAGTATGCAAGGATATTATTTGTTCTCGGTGGAAGTAATGAAAATCATGAGCTTAACCAGGAATTAATGGAAAATCTCCATGCTAAAATTGAGAGGATTAAGCCAGGATTATCAAGAGGTGTCTTTGATCCAACAAGGGAAGGACCAGGTAGAAATGGTCTATACAACCAAGATATTTCTCCCAATTCGATTTTAATTGAGTTTGGCGGTGTGGATAATTCGTTAGAGGAAGTGTATCGTTCAGTTGAGGTATTTGCAGAAGTATTTAGTGATTATTATTGGGAAGTACATGACGGTATCGTTACAGGTACACCAGAGGAGGATGAGTAATGGTCCAACTATTCACAAAGTTTCTGTTGCTGTCTGCTGTGTTAATGCTTGGATTTATCTTCGGAATCGTTTACTCCAACCATGTGACGGAAGGACCTGACTCTATTTTTAAAAAAACGGATATGGAAAAAACGATAGAAGAGGAAGAGGAAAAGGAGTCACCTTCCCCTCCTTTCAAATTGAAAGAACAGGACCAATCACAAGACTTGAAAATCCACATGGAGGATGGAGAGCATCTTGTGATCTATAATCCTGATAAAGAAGAGGTTTTGGAAGATTTGTTGGAAGGTGTGGACATCCAAAGGGATTTAATGGAAAAACAACTTCATGTAGTGGATACAGGAAACCTTTTTTCCGAAATGGGTTTACGGACAGCGGGGGTATTTGAAGGGACATTTCGAAAACTCTTTTCTCTTGTGGGTGAATGATATAATCGAATCGTAGAGTATGGTATTGGAACACGCCTATCCTTTAGGCGTGTTTTTTTAGGTGTAACATATGATGTGATTCGGAAATCAAATATTACAAAATCTAAATGAGAATCTCTAGAAATGCAATACTAATTTAAAGTTAGAGTAAAATGTTTGTGGGTGGAAAAAAAGTAAGTTAAGGAAGAATATGTAACCTTGGTGACGAGTGGGGAAGTGGTTTTATTCCCCACTCGTCACCAAGGACACCAAGCGAAAGCGCGGTAGGTGTGAGCACATCACATGAAAAAAGGATCCTCTTTTTGTATAGTAAGTAACGACCAAGAAACCAACTGTACAAAGAGAAAGGACCCTTACTATGAAAGATACCATACCTAACATCACAATGAAAGAGATAGAAAGAATTACCTTCCGTGCTTTACAGGAAAGC
>NZ_JAHQCS010000135.1 GCF_019042215.1 Evansella tamaricis
GCTTTCCTGTAAAGCACGGAAGGTAATTCTTTCTATCTCTTTCATTGTGATGTTAGGTATGGTATCTTTCATAGTAAGGGTCCTTTCTCTTTGTAAAGTTGGTTCTTGGTCGTTACTTACTATACAAAAAGAGGATCCTTTTTTCATGTGATGTGCTCACACCTACCGCGCTTTCGCTTGGTGTCCTTGGTCACGGGCGAAAGTCACTGCCTCTTCCTCTACTAAGTATCGCTCTGAAGAGTATCCGTCCATCGGGCAAAGCGCCACGTCCTGTGGCATGCCCGATATTAGGACGTCCTGTCCGTTGAGGCAACTCGAAGCATATTCGAAGGGCAGCATCGCTCGCGTGCTGCCACTGAAGTAAACGCTCGTTGGACAGCGAATTCGATGAAGAGTTGACAGAAGCTGCTTTTTGGCTTCCTTGTGCTCCTGCGATTACTCGTCGTAAGGCAGCAAGGATGCAACTCATGTAGCAGCCTGCCTGAAGTGATCTGAGCCCGTAGGCGCTGGAGCTAGACATTGCCCGAAGATGTAAAAACTTCTACATTCTAAAAAAACGCATGACTTTAATTTGTCATGCGTGCATAGGACTCGATACAGTAACTAATAGGCGAAAACATGGTTTCCAATAGTGGTGGAAACTGTTCTAGTACGTATCCAAGTATCTCCTGTTTTTGCCGGATTATAAAAGTATAGTGAGCCGTTGGTAGGGTCTTCACCATTTGCCGCTCTAATAGCCGCTTCCATGTTTCTAGAATCCGGAGTTGCATTATTTAATGATCCATTACTAGCTGGTGTAAATTGAAAAATTCCATTAGAACGCTCAAATAATACTTCCCTAACGGTATTGGGGAAAAGGCTACTTTTAACACGATTCATAATCACTGCACCAACAGCAATCTGACCAGCTAACGATTCCCCTCTAGATTCAGCGTGGATCATTTTGGCAAGCCACTCCAGCTCCGCCTGTGTTATCGATGATACTTGTTGAGTATCTGGACTTGAAACTGGTTGTGCCACTGAACCTTGTGCTGGAACAGTAAGTCGTTGCCCTATCTGCAAAACATTAGATGTTAAATTATTCATTTGGAGAATTTCATCTACTGTTGTTCCAAAACGATTGGCAATTCTCCATAAATTATCACCTGCCACAACGGTATAGACTTCCGTTTGTACAGTTGGTGAGTTAGTCTGAGTTGGATGTGATCCCGTTCCCATAGTTGGTACTTCTAGTCTCTGACCAATTTGAAGAACATCGGTTCTAAGATTATTCATCTTCATGAGATTATCAACATTTGTACCAAAACGATTGGCAATTCTCCATAATGTATCTCCTGCCACAACTTTATATTCTGTCTTCACAGCTTGCGTACCGTTCTGGGAAGATGGAACTGCTGCATTCCTATTAGGAACATTTAACTGTTGTCCTATTTGTAGTACATCAGTCCTCAGTTGATTCATTGTCTTAATCTCATCCACCGATGTTCCGTACCGGGTTGAGATATTCCATAAAGTATCACCTGAAACCACTGTGTGTATCGACGTGGTTTGTGTTTGAGCTTGAGCATTACTCTCCCCTGCCGCTTCTGCAGTATTTGCCGAAAACATTCCTGCAAAACCTAGTGTACTCACTATAATTGCGCTAGCAGTTATCTTAATCGATCTAATATGGATGTCGGGAAACCTTTTTTTTATGTATTGAAGTGCTTTCCCTTCTGGCACATCCTTATCGGTTTCTAATGTCCCCAATTCCTTTGAAAACTCCACATTATCATTATTGAAGTAGAGTACAATTTCATATCCTGAATCCATTTTCTTCACTTTATAATGAGTGAATGGTTCCATTTCTATCACCACCTAGTTTTAAGGTGCCCATTCTCTGTCATTTTACGAATTTTTTCATACTCTTGTTCGATTTCAGGAAAATTCAAGACCCTTCCGGGAAGGATAAAATAAAAAAATGTAGAAGTGTATGTGGAGACTTTTAAGAAGTGTTGATTGGAGTGGCTACTATGCTGGAAAAAATGCTCGATCCAACGGCGTTTAGAGATCCATCCCTATTTTTATCCACGGCCCACCTTATTGTACTAGGGCTATTCATTTTTTCTGTCCTTTGGCTATTCTTTCACCGGGAAAAAGAATACATGAAAACCATCCGCTGGGTTTTATTTGGAATATTAGTTGTATCAGAGATTACTTTGATCATCTGGACAGTAACTTTTGATCTTTGGAATGTTAGAAACAACCTTCCTCTACATTTATGTACCATAAGCCTTATCCTGTCTTGTTATATGCTTTGGAAAAAATCATATCCTGTATTTGAAATCATTTATTTTTTTGGGATTGGCGGAGCATTGCAGGCTTTACTGACACCTGATTTATTTTATACCTTTCCCCATTTCCGATTTTTCCATTTCTTTCTGGCTCATATTGCTATCATATTGGCTATTCTTTACATGATCTTTGTCCTCCATTTCCGAATCACCTTTCAATCAGCGGCCAAATCATTTTTAATATTAAACGGGGTTGCACTGCTTGTTTTCTGGATTAATCAGGCAATCGGGTCAAATTATATGTTCTTGGCGAGAAAACCAGCTGGTCCCAGCATTCTGGACTTCCTAGGACCATATCCATGGTACATTCTTTCCCTTGAAGCAATCGTCATTGGTATGTTTATCCTTTTATACTTACCGTTCTATTTTTGGAATAAGAAGATTACGAACGAACACCAGAAATAGGATAAACAAAAAAGAGTCATTACTTATAGTAGTAACAACCCTTTTTCACAGTATAAATATTTTAAACCCCTGATTTCGATACATTCATTAAGTTTGATCATTTATGGTGTCATCATTTTCCTTTTGTTTCTTTGAGTAGATGGCATGTATTCCGGCGATGTTCACACCTTGGTCAATTAAGGATTTTATTTCCAGTAAAACTTCAATATCCTTTAATGAGAATATTCGTTGATTTCCCTTGTTTCTTTCAGGGGCAATGAGGCCTTGTTCCTCATAATAGCGTATTTGCCGTGCAGATAGATTTGTTATTTCTTGTACAATGCTAATAGGGAATATAGCTAAAGTATGGGGAATTTTGACAATCACTACCACCCTCTTCCTAAATGACATCTACCTGTTTTTGGCTAGATACGTATATACATCCCTTAAATGATGAAAACCTAACTCTTGTATTCTTTTTAGGCTCTCTGCCCATAAACTGGCTGTAGCTATTGCATCATGAAGGGCATGATGCCGTGTTTCAATTTCAATTCCGTAATGGCTACAACATTCATCAAGAGTGACAAGCGAGACTGCTGGTACTGCGATTTTTGTAAGAAATGTCGTGTCCACAATACGATGTTCAAATGCCGTTCGAAGGATAGACCTGGAAAAGTGTTGCATAAAATTTCGTTCATGGCCTGCATGATGTGCCACTAAGGTATCACGTTGAATGTATTTATAAAAATCATTTAATACCTTTTCAACTGGTGGTGCTCCTTCTAATTGTTCTTTTGTAATACCTGTCAAGTCCACTATTTCTTTTGGTGGAGATTCATCGCTTTGAATTAATGAATAAAATGTATTATCCTTCTTCACCTCTGTACCTTCTACTTTAACAGCACCAACAGACAAAATTTTATCTCCTCTGTTTGGGTAAAAACCAGTGGTTTCCAAATCAAAAACAACAACATTTAATTCTTTAAAAGGAACCTCCAACGTATCTTCTTTTTTCATTTCACGTTGCAGTTGCCGAATATATGCAATTTGTTTTGCATCCGACTGATTCATAACTGATGTATAGGTTGAAGGGCTTATTCTATCTGTCAGTTGTTTTAAAAACTGGACCATAGGATTCATTGATGACACCTATTTTCTATTATTGCTTTTGTTTTCATGAAAAGATCACGGCCATGTCTGGCTATGTTTTTCAATTCCTGCTTATCTGACCCCGTTAATATCTTTAATTCCAAATAATGGACACCTTCATAATCTGCAGCATTTTGTTGAAAGATAACTCGAAGGTGTAACAGTCGAATAAAATCTTCTTTATATTTTTTTATCTCTTCATAACGAGAAGGTAATTGATCAAAGCGGTCAATGGTGGACGAGGAATAAATTTCTTCTACATATGCTAACAGACGTAATGAATTGACATATGGAAAAAAAATGGCCTGCTTTAAATTAATCTTGCCCGCATTAGATCCATATTGTTCAGGAAGAAACTGGCCAAATACTCCTGTTGCCTTAGGGATTTTTCCAACATTTTCGTATAGCCTGTAATATAAATGGGGATTTTCCCTTAATTTTTGAAAGACTTCCTTTTTTAAATCATGTAGAAGGGTTTCCTCACCTGTCAATACACGGGAGTCGAAAAAAATAGAAAAGTTTCTTAATGTCTCCCATTTATCTTCCGTTAACCAATCTAAAAGCTGTTCATTCCAGTCTTTTATGGACTTACACCATTGTTCGTTCGATGACATTACCTTTCCATCACAAGGTTCATATCCTACATTAGATAATGCATGTGTGATTTCAGTACCTACCTTCATAAAATAGGACTGATAGTCATTGGATCCGTCATAAATGATTCCATGATCCTGATCACTCCAAACCAATTGCTCAGACCTTCCTGCACTTCCCATCACAATGAAAGCAAAGCGAGTAGGGGGTGGCCCCCACTCACTTTCTACTTTCTGAATGGCGATTTGGATAGAATTACTCATTAGTTGATCATGAAAATCATTAAGTTTAAAATGATCATTCGATACGAGTTTTATTGTGGAATTACGCCAGTTCTTTAACTCCGTATAACTATTCACAACTTCTGTCTCCCCATGTCTAATGGTTTAATAGACCAATTACGCCCCTTTTGTCTCATCATTTGAAGGCATGTTTTCAGGGTATCCATAACTTCCGTGTTCACTTAAATCAAGACCAACAATTTCTTCTTCTTCAGATACTCGAAGTCCGCCTAATACTTTATCCAATACTTTCAAGAGAACAAATGCCACAACGAAAGCGTAAAGACCACTAGCTACAACACCAAGTACTTGAACACCTAGTTGCCCAAATCCGCCTCCATAGAATAAACCAGGTGCTCCCCAGCCAACACCAGAAGAGAAGGCAGGTACTGCAAATAGTCCGCAGGCAATTGTACCCCAAACCCCAACGGTACCATGGACAGATAATGCAAAGATAGGATCATCAATCTTAGCTCTATCAAACAACTTCATACTGAATACTACCATTACACCACCAACAAGACCGATAATAACTGCAGCCCAAGGTTCAACGAAACCTGCAGGTGCTGTGATTGCAACTAAACCAGCTAATGCCCCATTTAATGTTGTCGGAACATCTGCCTTACCTGTTAATGCATATACTGTTGCCATTGCAGCAACTGCACCAGCAGCAGCAGCTAATTGTGTATTAAGAATAACGAATCCAAAGAATGCATCTGCAACTTCAAATGTACTTGCGCCGTTAAAACCAAACCAACCTACCCATAGTAATAAAACACCTAATGCAGTATAAACTTGGTTGTGACCAGCAATGTCATTAGAAGAACCGTCTTTGTTAAATTTGCCAATACGCGGTTTTAAGATGATTGTTGCCGCTAATGCTGCCATTGCACCAGTTAAGTGAACTACTGTTGAACCTGCAAAGTCTTGTTTTCCAAGTTCTGCTAACCAACCGTCACCCCAAGTCCAGTGAGCAACTACCGGATAAATAAGTGCAGAGAATAATACTGCGAAAATAACATAAGCTGATAATTTAGCACGTTCTGCAAACCCACCAAACATAATTGTCATTGCGATTAGAGCGAACATCATTTGGAACATAAAGTCTACAGCTGGAGATAACCCTTCCCCATCAAATGATGCATCTCCAAAGAAGAAATCAGATAAACCAATAAACAAGTTCCCTTCCCCGTAAATGAATCCCCAACCAACTGCCCAGAAGACTAATGCCCCAATACCAGCAGTGAAAATTGTTTTACCGGCGATGTGACCAGCATTTTTCATCCTAGTGGATCCTGCTTCTAGTAAAATAAATCCTCCTAGCATAAGTAAAACTAAAAATGTACCAATGATTACCCACAAATTATCCATTAAAGCTATTTCCATTCTAACATCTCCCTTTCTGTGTTAATGTAGTTAACATCTCTTGTTAACTGTTATTATACTTACCTAATTTTCAGAAACAACGAACTTGTAAGAAAATCTGACACACTAATTGGATGAACTATTTTTTATATTCAGAAAACACCCAGATGCTTTGTGTATGTAAGGGTTTACATACATACACAAATAATCTTTTCACAATTTATTCTGTCAACGGCTTTTGTAATGAGTTCGTGAAGGATTAAATAAATTATATTAAAATATCCTTGGCTTCTGGTTCATAATCTTTCTCATTTCATTGTTTCTATTGTCAGAAAGAAAAAAACACACCTTAAAAGTTAGTACTCTAACTTTTAAGGTGCAGTAATGTTCATATTTACTTAAAATTGTCTTTTAAATATGCATCAGTATAATTAGACTAACTCTGTTCCTTTCCATTCATTTGAAAACGAAAGTGACAAACCCCTTCACCTTTTTTTAAAATGTATTGATCATGGATCACTTCAAAATTTGGATTAAAACCTTTAGCAATTGCAGGATCAATCATATGGCAGTAAAGAATTCCATATTCCTCCATACCTTCTTTCTTCCATTGGTCAGCAAAAGCACACTTCGTAAAGGTTTGTTCAATTTCTGTCGGATAAAATAATGTCTCATACTCAAATAATTCACTTCTACCCATATCATAATTGGACAAGTAATTACCCTTCTCGTTCGATTCTCCTGCGAACTTAGCACGCTTTGCAATTCCCTGCCCACGCTCATGACCAAAATTCCAAACCCCTTGCTTCACACTTTCTTCTCCTTCTATGCCAAACCTGTCAACTACTGCTTTTGAGATGTATCCAAACATCTTTGCCATGATAGAATACATATTTAGTGGTTCAGTACCTTGTTTTTCCATGTAATCTGAATAGTTGGAGTAAGTATGTTTTACTTCATCTGATTGTAATAATGTCTTGTGGTCAAATGAAAACTCGTGACGGTTCGAATTATATAGTCCTTTATTGAATGCATTAATCCCAATGGCAACCGTTTCCCTTCCTTTTTCCCCAAAAGCTTCTGTTACAGAATTCAAAACATGACTATATAACTTTGTTGTGATTTCGTACATCGTTATAGGTTTTAAGCCTTCTGTATTCCCCTGAAACTGGCTCACGATTTCCCACCCCTTTTAAACAATTTGAAATAAGTTCTAACCTTTTTCATTAATCAGTAAGTTGTTCCACCAATTTTTTTAATACATGAACAGATTTTACACAATCATCTAAAGTGGTCCATTCCATTGGATTATGACTCACACCATTTAAACTGCGGACAAATAGCATTGCCATCGGAACATACTTTCCGAGAATCATAGCATCGTGTCCTGCACCACTAGGGATTGGATATGGTTTAATACCAGTGTCTCGAATAGCATTAATTGCCAGTTGTTGCATGTCTTCTAATACTGGTATTGGTTTAATCCGGATTTTTTCATTCAATTCCAATTCTAGCTCCCGTTCATTGGCAATTTTTTGTGCCAACTCCTTCACTTTCATAACTAGTCGGTTTCGTGAATCCTCATTGATATCACGAATATCAACGGTTAACTCTACTTTACCCGGAATAACATTGATTCCATTAGGATGGACCATAAGTTTTCCAACCGTCGCTACTGCGGTTGTATTTATTTCTTTCGGTATTTTTTCCACATTACAGATAAATTCACTCGCTCCAATTAAAGCATCTGAGCGATCATTCATAGGTGTATTTCCTGCATGACCCGCTTCGCCGATAAACGTTAATTCCAACCAACATGGCCCGGCGACCCCTGTAACATAACCTATTGGAAGGTTCTCTTTTTCCAATTGTTTCCCCTGTTCAATATGCACTTCAATGAAAGCAGCGATCTCGCTTTCGTATTTATTATTAAAAAAGGAATCCACTGTTAATCCATACTCCGTAAGGACTTGAGAAAAACGGTTTCCAAACACATCTTTACGATCGAGGTATTGTTCTTTTTCAAGTTCTCCCATCATGGAAGAACTTCCCATTAAACCTGAATTAAAGCGGGATCCTTCCTCGTCTGTAAAAATAACAACTTCAAAGGATTTATTCGGTTGAAATCCAGTTTCTTTCCAAGATTCTACCACCTCAAGTGCTGAAAGAACCCCCAACGGACCATCAAAGTGCCCTCCTCTAGGTACACTATCCACATGAGATCCTGCTAGAACGACTGGTGCGTTCCTATCCTTCCCTTCTAAACGACCAAATACATTCCCTGCACCATCTTCTCTTGTCACCAACCCTGCCTTAGCCATCCACTGTTTTACTTTAGCTTTTGCTTCCAACTCTTCTTTAGAAAATCCCATTCTATTTGAACCGCCATCGTTCACTAAACCAATTTTCGCCAGTTCTTTTAACCGATTGGCTAACCGGTGTCCGTTCACTCCAGAATGACTTAATTTACTATTATATGAATCTGTTAAACGGCAGTAAAAATGATTGCAGAAATCTTCTTCTTGATTTGTTTTCATGGTTACCTCCTATAAAAAAATCACCTAAGATAATTCCCTTTTAATTACTGTGGTGTCTTTCCCTACTTTTTTGATTCGTTGTTGTAAATAAGTGTCCATATACCCAGTTCCAAGAACGACTCCCAATACAATTAATACAAATCCAATGATTTGAGAAAGTGATATTGGTTCCTTCAAGAAAAGAAAAGAACCAACTAAGGCAAAAAAAGGTACCAAATTGTTAAAAATCGCTGTTTTTCCTGCACCAATGTGATGAATTGCTGTGTTATACAAAATATGTCCTATACCAGTGGCAAAAACAGCTGACAGAATAAAAATAATCCAAACACTGCTGGAAATTCCAACAATTTGAGAAGTACCATTCGGTTCTAAAAAGATGCTTAAAACTAATAGAAATATGGAACCTACTAAAAGCATAATCGCTGTCATCTGTCTGGAAGATAAGGTGGCTGTTATTTTTTTAATGACAATAAAACTAATGGACTGTGACAGCATGGAGATAAAAATATAAAGATCTCCTTTTGAAATTCCCCCAAGATCACTACTAGTTTGTAAGACAACAAATGCCACTCCCGTCAATCCTAATATGATGCCAAGGAATTTAAGCCGTGTTAATGTTTCCCGGAAAAAAAACATGGCCAAAACAGAAGTGGTAAGGGGGATTAAACCTAGAATTAACGCTCCATTTGCAGCTGTTGTTTCAACCAACCCTATCGCTAAAAGGGAGTGGTGAAGCATTTGTCCGAATCCTGCAGCTAAGATGGTTAACCCCCATTCTTTCCAAGTTAATTTACGTAGATCACGTAAAAAATATAATACAGTAATTGCAATGATTCCTGCGAGAAGAATACGAAAACTTTGCATTAACACTGGGGGAAAGTGGTTAACAAGTACTTTTACTGCGACAACATTTAACCCCCAAGTAAACATAACAAATACTAATAAACAATAGGTCAGTAGGCGTGACAGTGAGATCCCTTCTTTCAAATTATTCTACGTTCTTAAGTAAAACATATGGGGTGTTTTATGTAAAATAAATAAGAGATTCTAACATAGAAAGGTAGATCCGATTCCTCAACATAAAGAAAGACGTCCTACTCATTGGGAGAACGTCTTAGTAATTATTAAAAATGTCATATTAATCACTTTCCTTCGCCTCAACAATCATCTCAAGTAACCGTAAACGTTGACTTTGACTGACACTTCGCCGAAAACCGAAGGTGGCGTTATTAGAGTTCACACGGTGAACAAAAACTAAATCAAGTTCCGGAATGATATCTATAGCCTGACCGTACCTTCCCATTGCCGAATATAAACCAAGATCACTCCATTTCCCAGAAGTGGCACTCCACCACAAATAGCCATAATCATAAACAGTATTCCTCGGTACATTCCCATGATCCCTTAAACTCATCTGGATCCACTCTTCAGGAACAATCTGCTCACCATCCCATTTCCCATTTTGCAAATATAATTGACCAAACCTTGCCATATCCCTTGCTGATACTTGAAATAAATAAGACGGGTGAATAGACCTTCTGACCTCTTGCTTATATTCTGTGTTATCTAACGAAAAATCTTCCATTCCAATTTGATCCGCGATTTTTTCTTCAAATTCTTCAAATAAATCCAACTCTGTTTCCCCATTAAATATCGTTCCTAATACATTAAAATCCCAATTATTATAATAAAAGAATGTTCCAGGTTCATGACTTCCCCTATTAGGGCGATTACGTCTCATCGTTAAAGATTCTTCTCCCGCCTTATGGAATACTCCCGATTGGGACGATAATAAATCTGATATTTTCGCCTGTTTTTCTTGTTCTGTCAAATCTGGAAAATCATATATACCCACATCCCCTAGGGTATCGTTAAGATCTATATTGCCTTTTTCCACATGAATTCCATAGAGAGAATTAAGAAAACTTTTACGAATTGAATGGGCATTTGTGTTTTGAGTGACATCCCCCCATGCGAAGAGAACTTTTCCATCGTGAATCGCCATTGCTGCAGTCGAATGTAAAGAATCATAGTATCTTTTAGCTTCCCTGAGCCTTTGAGAAGACCATCCCGCTTCTTCAGGGGATTCATATACTTCCCAAGTTGTGTCACTCGTAAAGAATGTATTCGCTCCCAAAGCAATGCCCCCTAAAATAAGGGCTAATGCTGAAAAACATATTAGT
This sequence comes from Evansella tamaricis, assembly GCF_019042215.1. Taxonomy (GTDB): domain Bacteria; phylum Bacillota; class Bacilli; order Bacillales; family Salisediminibacteriaceae; genus Evansella; species Evansella tamaricis. The sequence goes on from NZ_JAHQCS010000135.1 coordinate 10,827, forward strand.
AGTAATATTTTTTTTTGCACGCATCTCCACCCTTTATTTATCCTATTAATTTAATTCCCGAATTTTTATTTATAAAACAATGATAACGAAAATAAAAAGGTGACGCAAAATATATGGAATATCAATAGGAATCCAGTAAATACAAAGTGAACATTCTCCCTTTATGTCATCAATCCATTATTGAAGTTGAAGTCACGGGTGTTCATTCCTATTTCCTAAAAAATTCAATTATAAACAGAAATCCACTATACTATTTTCTCACTATTTTACGGAAGCAAAAAAAGATTCCTAGGAAGGAATCTTTTTTTTAGTAAATTATTTAGTAACGTTAGCAGCTTGTGGTCCACGTTGACCTTGCTCAATTTCAAAAGAAACTGTTTGGCCTTCTTCTAAAGTTTTGAAACCTTCACCTTGAATAGCAGAGAAGTGTACGAATACATCGTCTTGTCCTTCTACTTCGATGAAACCGAAACCTTTTTCTGCATTAAACCATTTAACTGTACCTTGTACCATAAACTTATTTCCTCCTGTGTGGGTTTTTCCCACATTGTATTACTATTTTTGCTCTACATATTCATTCAAGGTGAAAATTACTAATATAGTTTTTCTTCCTTCAATTAATACCGAACAACAATAATTAACATAACTATATCACATATCACCGGAAAAGAAAAGAGAAATACATTATTTATATTCCTTAAAATGGTCTATCATCGATTCCACTTCTGAGTCACTGATTTTTTCCTGACTATACTTTGCTTTAATATATAAATTATTTAGTTCAATAGATTCTTTTCTGTTTAGGAGTTTTTCCTTCTTCATTTCTGCAACTGTTTCTGTTGGTGTTAAATATGATTTAAACTTATATCCCTTAATTATCCCAGTTCTGACAACTGATTTATAGAGAAAACGAATTTTTTCCCTATTTGAGGAAAGATCCTTCCATTTCAATTCCCGTTTCCGAAAAAGAGGAAGTTTATCCGTCAGCTTATCTTTCCACTCTCCCCTCCAATCCTTCCAGTTAATCACACTTTCTTTTTCATCAATATAATTTTTTTCCTCCTCTTCATTCTTTCCAACGGATAGAAGATTGTTAAACAGACGAATGATCCAATAACTACTAAATTTAAAGAATCTGACAATGTTTTTCCCAATAAAATAAAGAAGGTATAGAATGATTGAAATAATAATAATGTAACCAAAAACCTGGAGCAGGAACTCAACGATACTGAATTGCGAGGACGGGGCTTCTTCTTCTCCGATTAAAGGTAAAATATCTTGATTCACTGGACCCTCTTGAGATGTATCATTAAAACTCACAAATGACATTAACCATGAAACGAAAGAGGCTATGGTCATGATAAAATGTTCCAAGAGAGATTTCACTACATTAAAATAATAGATAAAAAAAATGAACAGTATTGTAAAGAAGATAAAAAACCTGTTATGCCATTTTAGTGAAGATCTGACTTCGTTTTTTTTCCCCTCGATGGATGTTGAACGATTGAGATGGGAGCTGTTTGTCATAAATAATGTTATGATGATTAACAAAATGCCAAGCCAGGCAATGATATTTGTATATGGAGAGAAAATACTAATAAACCGATAGAAAAAATAAGCAAGGAAATATAAAATGACACTACCCCAAATTACAGAAACCGGAAGTAAATTCTCCCCATCCTCATTTGCGTATAGACCTCCCCTATAGGCAAAACTGATTCCAATGAGAGATGTAACAAAAATAACAAAGGTTCCTTCAAATATCAGTATTGCCAATAGTACACTCATACCTCCAATTAAGAAAAGAAACAAAGCCCGACTGTTGATAATGGTCCTTACTACTAATCCGACTAAAATCATTAGAACAAAAAAAACGAACCATATGGAAATGTCGCTTGGTGGAAGTATAATAATGGCTCCAACCAATAATAGTGGCGCCACACACAAACACTCCAACATCCCGTAACACCATTTTCGTAAAATCCGTACAACATTAATAGTTGGCATAGTAATCACCTTCTTGACTTTCAGACATTATTTCGCCCTGATCGGAATTAGTTAAGTATATAATTTCGACGGAGTTACCCAGCGCTTCCAGCGACCTAATATGTTTTTGTATCGTTTCACTAATAAAAGCTGTTATAAGAATAATATCTGTATTAGTACGTCTCTGATCCACATCCTCTTGTAAAAAACTTCCAAAATTCATACTTCTGTCAACCCTTAACATGGCCATCGTCTGAAGTATATGAGTTAAATGGTTGTTACCATTCATCCCTTCTATCCTCACAGAATTTTTGATCCTTTTAATTCTCTCAGAAGGATCATCAAGATAAGAATTACACCCAAAACCAGTTGGAATTCCATTGGAAATGGTATACTGTGCAATGGATGCAGCATAGGAAATACCTTTTTCCACCATATCTTTATCTTCAATCTCTTTCCATATATCTTCGGTTTGATCAAAGTTAAGATAGATCATTAAGTTATGGTCTGCAGTAAAATCCTTCTTACTTACTTGTAATGCACCAATCCTGGCAGTGGCACTCCAATTCACTGATTTCATAGTATCTCCATAGGTGTATTCCCGGACACCTGCAAAAATAAAAGGATCGTCCATGATCCATCGACGTACTAAAATATCCCCTTGCCAGCTGTTTGAAGGGAGTGGAATTTCCTCCATCGGTAAAAATCGAGGGTACACGAGTAAATTGGAGGAAACATGGAGAGTTTTGCTTTTTTTATCAATTCCAAACGGGTCACCTACAGAAATGGATACTGTTTTAAGCTGATAATAACCCCTTTTAGTACAAGTGATTTTATGACGTCTTCTAATTTTCTGATAAGTCATTAAACTGAAGAAACTTCGATGGAATTGTTCCCCGACAACAGAAAGAGAGTCCTGTTGCTTAAATACGAGATTTGAGCTGATTTTTGACTCTAACCGTAACCAAGGGATAGGTAGAAATTTTTTGTTAATAATCTCCTCCACCATTTCCGTTTCTTCTCCTTCAAAGACAGCTTTATCAAAAAAGTACCGGGAATATTCAATTTTATTTAATCCCCATTTTTTAAAGATATACGCCTGGGCAATAACCATGAAAACAGTTGTAATAATTATCCAATGAACACCCATTATCTTTCCTTTCCTTCCAGCAATTCTTCCTCAGCAGGTACTGTTATCCCCCTCAATATTTTATCGAGAATTTCTTCTGCCATATTTTCTTGAAATCTAGTCGTGTGATTTAGTACTAAACGATGCCCTAATACAGGTTTTACCATCTCTTTCACATCATCCGGAACTACATGTGATCGTCCTTTAATAATGGCAAAAGCTTGGGCTGCTTTTAGTAATGCCTGACTTCCACGGGGACTAACACCTAAACTTACTTCAGGATGATTCCTCGTTTCGTGAACTATTTCCATGATGTATTGGAGAATATCATCGCTGATATAGATGTCAGAAAATTGATTTTGTGCAGCTATTATATCCTCATTAGTTGCGACAGGTTTTATTTCTTCTAGGGGATTATGTCCTTTAAACCTTTTTAAAATATCCATTCCCTCTTCTTTAGTTGGATACCCCACATTAATCTTTAATAAAAACCGGTCTAACTGTGCTTCTGGTAACGGAAATGTCCCTTGACTTTCCACTGGGTTTTGAGTTGCAATAACTAAAAAAGGGCGGTTTAAAGCTGATGTCTCTCCATCAATCGTCACTTGCCTTTCCTCCATACACTCTAGTAATACAGATTGAGTTCTAGGTGTTGCACGGTTAATTTCATCCGCCAGTACGACATTTGCGAAAATGGGACCTGGACGGAATTCAAATTCCCCTATTTTTTGATTGTAAAAATTGATACCGCTTACATCCGTAGGTAATAGATCCGGTGTAAATTGAATGCGTTTAAATGAGGAATCAAGGGATTTGGATAATGCCTTGGCCATTAACGTTTTTCCCGTTCCAGGAACATCTTCTAAAAGAACATGACCTGACGTTATAATCGCTACAATAAGTTGATCGATTGTCTTTTCTTTTCCCACGATAACCTGACTAACATTTGATTTAATCTTTTCTGCTAATTGCTTAATTTTAATAAACTGTTCCATTCCATTCTCCTTTATAGTAATTTTGATTCCATTAGATCTCAATAGTATATGGTTTGTTCAAAGCATAACATAACCTAAATATAATTTGAATTGATAGGGTTCTGAAGTGCCCCACAGCGAGTAGGCAATGGAGCTAGACAACTTGACCGAAGAAGCCAAAACTTGAAAAAAACTCGGTCGTGGCGACCGAGTAATTATTGAAGTTTAGACAAGTCAATCCATTGATCCGTTTTTTCTAGTATAGATGCAATCTCAAATAGAAGATCTTCCCTCCCCCGTGCGGCCATCACTTGAACACCAGAAGGCAATCCTTGTGGAGATAAGTAAAGGGGCAGTGACATTGCAGGTTGACCCGTAAGATTTGCTAACTGTGTAAATGGAGTACGTTCCAAACTTTTTTGGACGATTTCATCCACAAAACCAGTTTTTTTCAAAATACCCCCTAAACCTATTCGCGATACAGTTTTCATAAGAAGTTTCTCCATTGTGCGAGGCTCTAACTCACCGATTGTTGCAGGTGGCAATGCTGTTGTGGGCGTAATATATAGATCATATGTTTCATGAAAATGTTCCATTGCTATTGCAGCTTTGTCCCATTCCCGTAGACTAAGTACAAACTCTTCTGCCGAATATGCTTTCCCTAACGCTTTTAATAAGGCTGTTGTAGGTTCCACATCAGAACTGACCTTTCTCCCGATGGTTTTCTCTTGTAACGTCAAAGACGCGCTTACTTCACCGAAATACAACATTATATAACTCCGGGCAATGGCCATACCATCAATTGGTGCCGTTTTTTCCTCAATTTGATGCCCCATTTCTTCCAACTGTTGGACTGTATTTAATACTGCCTGTTGACAATCTTGATGAACGCACCGATTTATGGGAGAATCTATTGAATAAGCAATTTTCAACTTTTTACTAGATGGATTTTCCACACACTTTAAGTAGCTTCCGTTATATGGAAGTGCCTGGAATGCAGATGTTTTTTCTGGTAAACATAACTCATCTAGCATGGCTGCACTATCCCTTACAGACTTTGAAAGGATATGTTCCACAGAGGCTCCTTGCCAATATCTACCATATAAAGGGCCAACCGGTGTCCTTCCCCTTGTAGGTTTTAAGCCAAATAAACCACAGTATGCAGCTGGGATACGAATAGATCCACCTCCGTCATTTGCACCAGCGAAAGGAACGATTCCAGCAGCTATTACTGCCGCAGAACCTCCACTTGAACCCCCAGGCGTATGATTCAAATCCCACGGATTTCTGGTGGGACCGTATAGGCTCGGTTCTGTGATTCCCATTAGGGCCAATTCAGGTACATTTGTTTGTCCGACGATGATTGTACCCGTTTTCCTTACCCGCTTTACATATTCCGAATCCTCCTTAGCAATGTAACCTTGAAAGGCTTTTGATCCAGAAGTAATTGGCTCTCCAGCAATCTCCTGCGAAATATCTTTTAATAACGTCGGAACACCTGAAAATACCCCTTCATTTAAATCGGTAGTATCCGCCTCTTTAAGAGCTGAATCATACATTTTATGAATGACTGCATTAATCTTAGGGTTTTTTGCTTCAATTTTATCAATAACAGCTTCGACCAATTCTCTTCGATGCACCTGTCCGGACTTCACTAAATTAGCAAGGGCAATCCCATCATAGTTTTCGATTGGAAACTTTGCCATCTTTTCCTCCCCTTTCTTAGCTCATGGGCAATCTTTACACTTTATAGCATTCTAGTATCTAATAATGGATCTTCGTCCGCTCTATAACATGGATAAATATCAGGATGTAATAGATTAGCAATTTTCCTTAATCCTATTAAAAGTCTCGGGGAAGGTCGGCAAAAATATGGCTCTTCAAGGATATATAATTGCTTGTTTTTAATGGCTTTCATTTGATTCCACTGTGGTCTCCGTAATATCTGTTTAGGATCAACCCGAGAGTGTTGAACACCAACCCATACGATACTAATAACATCCGGATTTCGTTTTCGAACCTCATCCCAATCTGTTTTTACACTTTTCTCTTTTTTATCTTCAAATATATTTTTCCCCCCTGCAAGATGGCTCATCTCTGTCAACCAATTTTCAGCACCAGGAGTAAAAACCGGTTTTGCCCACCATTCCCAATAGATTGTTTTCTCTACTCTTACTTGTTTTCTTCTTTCTATATAATCGTCTATGATATGATTAAATCTATCACTGGTAAGTTCGGCTCTATGAATACGGTTTGTTGCTTCACCTAAATACAAAAGTCCCTCTACAATTTCACTCATAGTTGTTGGGTTGGGAATAATAATATACGGTATATTTCTCCGTTTCAATTCCTCTATATTACGTTCCATCCCAGGTACAGTTAAAGACGCTAAAACCAAATCGGGTTTTAGTTCTTCCACTTTATCCATATTTATGGATAAATCAGGCCCAAGCTTTGGTAAGTCTTTAATGGATTCCGGCCAATCTGAATAGTCGTCAACGCCGACAAGGGACGATGTTAAGCCCAAGTATTCTACTAACTCCGTATTACTTGGGCAAATTGAAACAATTTTCATGAAGCTCTCCTCCCCAAAGGAAATTATGAGGCCACTGAAAAAGGTTAAAACAACTTTTTCAGTTCCTTTTATTAGTATGGCATTGGCTTCGCTCGTCGCTCACATGAAAGGAGAAAAACACTCCTATCAGGCTTTTTAATGATTGTGACGGATTATCTCATTGCTTCGAGGGACTGAAAAAGTGGAAAAGCCCCACTTTTTCAGTGCCCTCGGAAAATAGTACGCTGAGTACTAATTAAGTCCACTGTCATTTAATGTTAATTTCCCCTGTTCATATGTAATATAAAGTCTGTTAATATGCTTCTTCACGTCACAATCAAAAAAGATCGGAATCCTATCAAACTCTATTTTATAATCCCCTTCCTTAAACTCATCCAGAGTTATTTTAAATTTTGACATCCCTCAAGTGCTTTTTTCATTATAACCAATTCGAAAGCCGTTCCCCTTTTGTTTAGCTAACAATCCCAAAAGAAATGTATGCGCTTCCTTATTTATTTTCATCTTATCACCCCACTTCAAAGTCAGTACTTCTTATCAAACAGTTTATCATAAGAAAAGCGCATTCGCCTAAGATCACGAGCGTAGGAATGACAACTAGAAGTCCGATTTTTGTTTTCGTTTGTCACTTCCGAAGTGCCCCATAGCCAGTAGGTGATGGACAATGCCCGAAGGTAGGTGTCAAAACTTATAAATTCTTACCTTTTTAAAAAAGTCTTAGTTATATTTCAAACGATGCACCGTCTATTATTTTTACTTCAACCCTCTTCCTCAGCTCACTCATTAGTTTAAACAAAGCCCGGTCCTTTTGCTTTGCTTCTATCATACAATCAATCTGAGGCACTGACCCTTTCACTTTTGATAAAAATTCCATAAACATGTCAACATCCACATGGTCTGCATGATTTCGGAATTCTTTTTCACTTTTTGGACTTGAAATGTGCATTTTTACAGGGTGGGGAGAGTTTCCCCACGTTTTCACGACCCGATCCCAATCCTTCTCCCAGTTTTCATCTTCATGATTGGCCTGATGATGATGTAAATCAAAAACAAGGGGTATATCAAGTTTTTCACACAAATACAATGTATCTTGTAAACGAAATGATTTATCATCATTTTCTAACATGATCAACTTTTGAATGCCTGAAGGGACAACAGACCAATTTTCTATGAACCGCTCTAAAGCACCTTCCTTATCTTTATAACTCCCACCTACATGCATCACACACCGATGTCTCGGATCTAATTCCATTCCTTTTAAAATTCGATGGAAAAATTTTAAATTCAATAAAGAAGCTTTTAATATCTCTGTTTTAGGAGAGTTTAACACTACAAAGTGATCTGGATGAAAATCCACTCTCATTTGATGTAATAAAATATATTCTCCCAATTCTTTCAATGATTCTTTAATGGATTTCATATAATTCCAATCGGATAATTCTTCATGTGTAGCAAGTGGAACCAACTTGGAGCTAAACCTAAAAAAAGATATATCATGAGCACGATTATGTTTCAGTAATCTTAAGCAGTTATGTAAGTTGGAATTTGAAATCCGCTCTAATTTCCGGATAGCTCCATCTCGATCTGACAAGGACTTAAATTGCCCATAAGTCATTGTTTGTGAGGGTGAACTATTTTTTAATTCCATACTCATTGCTACATAACCAAGACGAACGACAGTCATTACCTCATCCCTTCCTCCAAGAATATTAGATGATTGCATAAATAGTATGCCTCAATGGTGAAAAAAATCTCTCGACCACATTCTGTACTCTTGGAAGTACGATTAAAATCTGACCAGTTTCCATTCTGGATTCATAATCTTCCAGAAAAGCACGCAAACTAAATAAACACAAATTACTTGATGAAAAATATTATGATATGCTATCTTCAGGTAATATAGAAAATTTTCTAAGAGAAGGGATGTTACAAAGAGATGGCCAAACACGACATTGGCGTTTTAGGAGTAGGTGTCATGGGAAAAAGTTTAGCCTTAAACTTCGAAAGTAAAGGTTATTCTGTTTCCATTTATGATATATCTTCAGAAAGGGTACAAGAAACAATTGAATTAAACAAAGGAAAAAACCTATTAGGTACGAATACAATAGAAGAATTTGTTCAATCATTGGAAACCCCACGAAAGATTCTTTTAATGGTTCAAGCAGGTGAAATTACAGACAAAGCTATTGAATCGTTGCTTCCGCACTTATCCAAAAACGATATTTTAATTGATGGTGGAAATACTTACTTCGTTGATACGATTAGAAGAAGCAAATACCTTGAAGAAAAGGGGATTAACTTTATTGGAACAGGTGTATCTGGTGGAGAAGAAGGTGCGTTGAAAGGACCGTCCATCATGCCTGGAGGGCAAAAGGAAGCTTATGAGTTAGTTGAGGCAATGCTAAAGGACATTTCAGCGAAAGTGGACGGAGAACCTTGTTGTACATACATAGGCCCTGATGGGGCAGGACATTATGTGAAAATGGTGCATAATGGAATTGAATATGGAGATATGCAGCTTATTTGTGAGGCTTACTTCATCTTACAAGAAGTACTGGGGTTATCAGCAAATGAACTTCATGAAGTTTTTGCGGAGTGGAACAAAGGGGAATTGGACAGCTACCTTATCGAAATCACAGCAGATATTTTCACAAAAAGAGACCCTGAAACAGGAAAACCTTTAGTTGATGTTATTTTGGATACAGCTGGGCAAAAGGGAACTGGAAAGTGGACAAGTCAAAGTTCTCTTGATCTGGGGGTCCCCCTTTCCATTATTACAGAATCCGTTTTCGCAAGGTTCATTTCGGCAATGAAAGAAGAAAGGGTTCACGCAAGTAAAATCTTATCAGGACCTCCACGAAAACCGATAAACGACAACAAAGAGAAAATCATTGAGTTGATCCGAAAAGCTTTATATTTTAGTAAAATCTGTTCATATGCTCAAGGATTTGCACAATTAAAAGCAGCTTCTGATGAAAATGGATGGGATTTACAATATGGAAATATTGCCATGATCTTTCGGGGAGGTTGCATTATTAGAGCAGGGTTCCTGCAAAACATTAAAGAAGCATTTGATAATGACCCGAATTTATCTAACCTTTTATTAGATCCATATTTCAAAGAAATAACTGTTAATTATCAGCAGGCACTTCGGGATGTCATCACTCTCGCCATTCAAAATGGTATTCCAACCCCAGCACTTTCTAGTGCATTGTCTTACTACGACAGTTACCGCCTTGAGAGACTGCCTGCTAATTTATTACAGGCACAACGAGATTATTTCGGGGCACACACCTATCAAAGAATTGATAAAAAGGGGACATTTCACACAAACTGGTTAGATTTATAAAAGTGGAATTAACAAAGCACTTGGGCAGAAGCCAAGTGCTTTGTTTTTCGGTTCTTCCGATTAGTTAAACAGGTGTACTAACCTTCGTTTAAAAATAGTTTTTCACACAGCAGCAGAAAATACAGGAATAGTGTCGGATTTCATTGTATTGGATGAAATCGAAACAATATAAGAGTAATAAATAATATATGTACCTTATCTTTTCATGAAGGTAGTATTAACCAGAATATACGTGATTATCCTATTTAAACGAGTTTGATAAATTTCCAATATATTATTACCATTAATAATGTTCTTACAACAAATTTTAAAAAGTGGTTTAGAAATTTAAAAGGAGGGAATTTTTTATTCTATATAAAAAATTACTTTTTTCCAAGGTGGTAAATATGAATGATGAATGAAACTGATTTACTGCAAAAAGTCGTAACCCTTAGTGAACCGACAACTAGAGATGGCTCTCTAATGTGGGAATTAGTTAACGATTCAACTCTTGATCAAAATTCTCCTTACAAATACATTATGATGTGTGAATTCTTCACGGATACATGTGTTGTTGCAAAAGAAGATGCTGATTTAGTCGGGTTCATTACTGGATTTATCCCCCCGAATCGTCCAGATACCGTTTTTATTTGGCAGGTTGGTGTTCATGAATCACAACGGGGAAAAGGGATTGCATCCAAAATGTTAAATGAACTCCTTTCCCGTTATGCATGCCGGAATATCAAGTATGTGGAGGCAACCGTAACACCATCAAACACCGCTTCCCAATCATTGTTCCTCCGTTTAGCCAGGGATCACGGAACAGAGTGCGAAGTGGATGACTGTTTCCCAGAGGATGTATTCCCAGGAGGGGATCACGAGGCTGAATTAATGTACCGTGTCGGGCCTCTAACCAAGTAACCCTATTTAAATACTAGGTTTTTTTAAAAATTACCGGAGGGATAAAATGTTAAACGACAATTTAAAGATTATTGAAGAGTTAGAATCAAGTGTACGTAGTTATGTAAGAAGTTTCCCCACTGTATTTACAAAAGCAAAGGGCTATAAGATGTGGGACATGGAGGGAAAAGAGTATATTGACTTCTTTTCAGGGGCAGGAGCCTTAAACTACGGACATAATGATCCGAAAATGAAAGAAAAACTTGTGGAATATATTATGAACGATGGCATTACTCATTCTTTGGATATGGCAACGAAGGCAAAAGTAGATTTTCTGGATAAGTTCAATGAAGTTATTTTAAAACCAAGAAACATGGATTTTAAAGTAATGTTTCCTGGACCAACCGGAACAAACACAGTGGAAAGTGCTCTAAAGCTAGCACGGAAAGTCACTGGACGTACGGATGTCATTAGTTTTACAAATGGATTCCACGGGATGACAATCGGATCCTTATCTGTAACAGGTAATTCTTCCAAAAGAAAAGGTGCCGGAATCCCACTACAACACGTTGTAACAATGCCTTATGACAACTTTGTCAGTGAAGACCTCGACACTCTGGAGTATCTCGAACGATTCCTTGAAGATGGGGGAAGTGGTGTAGATTTACCTGCTGCTATGATTCTCGAGACAGTCCAAGGTGAAGGCGGAATCAATGTTGCCAGATTTGAATGGCTGAAAAAAATAGAAGAAATCTGTAATAAGTTTGGCATCCTGTTAATCATCGATGATGTGCAGGCTGGTGTTGGTCGAACAGGTACTTTCTTCTCTTTTGAACCTGCTGGTATTAAACCTGATATCGTCTGCTTGTCAAAATCAATCGGAGGTTTCGGATCGCCACTTGCCTTAACTTTGTTTAAGCCAGAGCTTGATATTTGGAACCCTGGTGAGCACAATGGGACATTCCGAGGAAATAACCATGCTTTTGTTACTGCTACAGAATCCCTTTCTTATTGGGAAGATAAAGCATTTGAAGAGAGTATCTTAAGAAAATCAGATAAAATCACGGAGTTCTTAAACAGCTTAGTAGAAAAATATCCGGAACTTAAAGGTGAAGTGAAGGGTCGAGGATTTATGCAAGGCATTGAAACCCCAGTATCTGGTTTAGCAAGCAAAGTTGCTGCTGCTGCATTTGAAAGGGGACTTATTATGGAGACCTCTGGTGTTGAAGATCAAGTATTTAAACTCTTCCCTGCTCTCATCATAGACGATGAAGGATTAGAAAATGGATTTAAAATTATTGAAGAAAGCATAAAAAGCATAATTAAAAATAAAGAACTAGTTACAAATTAACTAATGAATTCCATACAATATAGGAGGAACTAAATATGAAAGTTGTTAAACTACAAGATATTATCGGATCTGATCAAGAAGTGAAAGGGGAAAACTGGACCAGTCGTCGCCTATTACTTGAAAAAGATGGCATGGGATACTCTGTACATGACACCATTATTAAAGCAGGTACTGAAACTCACATTTGGTATAAAAACCATCTAGAAGCTGTTTACTGCATTGAAGGGGAAGGTGAAGTGGAAACATTAAAGGACAATAAAATCCATCCTATCTCTGCGAATACACTTTATTCACTAGACGAAAATGATGAGCATTTATTACGGGCTAAAACAGATATGCGGATGGTTTGTGTCTTTAATCCGCCAATCACCGGACGTGAAGTTCATGATGAAAATGGTGTTTATCCGCTAGTGAAAGAATAAGGTAACGAGATTATTATAATTATGAGTTTTATCTGATTGTACTTCAAAAGAATATTATTTGCCTTAAGTATGTAAGGTTATCAGACAGAAAAAAAACAGGAGTGCTAAAATGCACCTCCTGTTTTTTTCTGTCTATAATCAATTATTTTAGCTCATCTATTAAAATTACTCTAGCCGGGGAGGCATCTGTTCCTACCATTTTTAGTGGTGCAGCAATCATGAGATATTCTCCTTGGTCCACTTCCTTTAAACGTAGTCCTTCGATTACGATAACACCACTATTGAATAAAATTTTATGAGTTGGATGACCAGGCTGGCTACGTTCGACTCCCAGTGCATCAATTCCTACCCCGCGTATTCCCTTCTTAGCAAGAAAATTAGCCCCATCTTCAGCAAGAAATATAAAATCAAAATTAAATACCTCATCAAAAGAGTTTCTCGTCTTAAAGATAACAAAATCCTTTTCCTCAATCTGGTATGATTCTAGATCAGATGCTTTAATTCGATCCTTCACATGTGTTAAATCAAAAACTTTACAAGGTCCCACAAGCTCATTTATGTCAATGGTTTCAAATGTAGGTCCGTCATTTATCATATGTAGCGGAGAGTCAATATGCGTTCCTGAATGTAAATCCATATCTATTCTCGATTCTGTGACATGCCCATTAGTTACAGTGGATATTTTCGGCTGTTTTTCCGATTTATTTTTATAAACAGGCATCCCTTCATATATTGATGAACTTATATCAATTACTTTCATAAATAGTCACTTCCTTCTTTATATATTACACTTCTTTAATTGGCCACCATTGGAACCCATCTTTTCCTAACAAGTCATCCGCCTCTTTCGGTCCCATGGACCCTGAATCATATAAAGGGATTTGCTTTGTACTTGTTACCCATCCTTTCGAAATTTCGTCTACATAAGTCCATGATAATTCTACCTCATCCCAATGGGTAAAATTGGCAGCATCTCCTAACATGCAATCCAAAAGCAACCTCTCATAGGCTTCAGGAGTGTTTACCGTATCTATACCATCGTTACTGTAGTCTAATTGAACTGGTGTAGTTTCGCCAGATGGTCCAACTTTTTTTCCATTTAACACCAAGGAGATCCCTTCATCAGGCTGTATGTGAATGATCAGTATATTAGGATGAATTTTCTTCTGGTTCTTATTAAAATATAAATTTAATGGAAGCTCTTTAAACTGAATAACAATTTTAGTGGATTTCAGCCCCATCCTTTTTCCAGTCCGGATATAAAATGGAACACCCGCCCACCGGTGGTTATCAATTAACAATTTTCCTGCAACAAAGGTTTCCGTCTTTGAATTTGGATCAACATTTTTTTCACTTCTATAACCTGGAACTTCATTTCCCCGTATTATTCCAGGACCATATTGTCCCCGAACAAAATAGTTATCCACTTCTTCTCCGTTTACCATTCTTAATGCACGGAGAACTTTTATTTTTTCGCTTCGAATTTCGTCAGTAGATAATCGAATCGGTGGATCCATAGCTAAAAGCGATACCATTTGGAGCATGTGATTCTGTACCATATCCCTAAGTGCCCCAGAAGTCTCGTAATAACCACCACGATCTTCCACTCCTAACGCTTCACTGGATGTTATCTGGATATTGGATATATAGCGATTGTTCCATAATGGCTCAAACATGGCATTTGCAAATCGAATTACTTCTATGTTTTGTACCATTTCTTTTCCCAAATAGTGGTCAATCCGATAAATGTCATCTTCATTAAATGCCTCCCTTATATCTTCATTTAACTTTTTAGCAGATGAAAGGTCATGACCAAATGGTTTTTCAATGACAAGTCTTGTCCAACCGTTAGCCTCCGTTACCCCCTCTGATTTGAGGTTAGAAGCAATCGTACCAAAAAACTCTGGAGCCATTGCCATGTAAAAGATACGATTCCCTGGGATATTATAGTCTCCCTCTAACTGGGTCAATTGTTTCTTTAACTCATGGTAAGATTCTTTTCCAGTTACATCAAAGGGGAGATAATTAAAATGGTTTACGAATCTGTCCAACTTATCTTGCTCCACATCAAAAACGTCTGTAACTGCCTCACAGACTTTTTCTCTTAAAACTTCGTTGGTCCACGGTCTTCTGGCAACACCAACAACTGCAAACTCTTCTGAGATATTACCCTTTCTATAAAGATTAAAAATTGACGGAAATAATTTTCTTTTCGCTAAATCCCCTGTAGCCCCGAATATTACTATCGATGTTTTAGGTTGATCTGGTATTTTCATAAGTCAGAGCTCTCCTTTACATTTTACAATAGACATTTATTTTAAGTAATCTGAAATACTACAACACTTATTCTCGTGATAAAAAAATAAGAAAATTAAATATTTTTTATCTCACATAAAAACCAAGCTTTATTATATAGCTTGGTCTTTTTCATGTAAATTATTTTGTTTTTGTATTTAAAGGTTTCAATTTTGCTTCAATGGATTTCCTTTGGTTCTCAAAATAAGGAGGGAGAGCAAGAGATTCCCCTAAAGTATCAAAATCTTCATCGGTTTCAAAACCCGGTCCGTCTGTTGCAAGTTCATATAGAATTCCATTTGGCTCCCTAAAATAAAGGGATTTAAAATAATATCTTTCCACAAACCCTGAATTAGGAATGGCGTTCTGATTTAGTCTGTTAATCCATTTGGTTAATTCCTCTTCATCTTCCACTCGAAAAGCCACATGATGAACACTTCCCCGTCCAGATCTCTCCCGAGGCAGCTCGGAAAGTTCCAAAACATGTACTTCCGCTCCAGTTCCCCCTTCTCCTGTTTCATAAAGGAAAAATTCCCTCTCCATTCCATCCACAATTCCCTTATAAGACCCTTTCTTTCGGAAACCCATAATCTCTGTTAACATCTGTTCGGTCAGTTCTAAGCGTGATACGGTTAAGATGACTGGTCCTAAGCCAATAATTCCATACTCCACTGGAACGGTACTCTTATCCCAAGGTTTTCCCCCTTCGACACCTGTATTTGTTTCATCAGATACAAGGATAAGACGCTGATTTTCAAAATCCTTAAACGCTAGTGACGCTCTTCCACTCTCATGAGAGATTTCATCGTGTTCTATTTTGTATTCTGTAAATCTTTTTTTCCAATATTGAAGTGCTTTATCTGTTGAAACTCTAAGGGACGTGGCAGTAATACTGTTCGTTCCCATTCTTGTTTCTGCTGCATTAGGAATCTCAAAGAACGTTAAATCAGTACCAGGATTTCCCCTTTCATCGGCATAAAACAAATGATACACAGAAGTATCGTCCTGATTTATTGATTTTTTAACTAAGCGTAAACCTAATATCTCCGTATAAAAATTGTAATTATTCTTTGCATTCGCTGTAATTGCAGATACATGATGGATTCCCTTTAATGCTTTTACCAACGTCATCACTTCCCATCCCCTTAACTTATATTAAGTATGTTACTTACTAAAGTATAGTATACTGCGATCTTTTTGTAAACAGATAAATACCACTCTTCAACCTATTATTTCAGTATGAGATTCTTTCTATGGTACAATCTTATTATTCTGTTTAAGGAGTTCTTGTATGTTTCCATTACGACTGGTACAGGTTTTTAAAACAGTATTGATTGGGTTTATTGGGGGAATCCTCTTTTACATAGTGAACCTCCCTTTACCGTGGGTATTGGGAGCAATGACGATAATTATTTTATGGAATAGCCTCCCAAAAAGCACTGTTCTTCTTCCTGCGCCTTTAAAAAACAGTGGTTTATTAATTATAGGTTCTTATTTTGGTTTATATTTTACAAAGGATACATTCTTAACCGTTGGACCATATGTCATTCCATATATAATTGTAACTGTAGTATTAGTGTTTATTGGCATCTTCAACAGTTTACTCGTAACAAGATGGATACCGGTTGATCGGATAACAAGTGTTTTTGGGTCTATTCCAGGGGGATTAACCGAAATGGTCATTGCTAGTGAATCATTAAAAGCCCAGTCCTCTTTAGTTGCCATTTTTCAAACCGTCCGGTTATTGACCGTTCTCTTTGTAGTGCCACTTATCGTCGTTCACTTTTTCTCAGGGGAAACTTTCCAGATAGAAGAGATAGTCAATCAAGAACCCGTCCAAAATCACTATGTATATTATTTCACATATATAATACCCATCTCTGCTGGTATTCTTTTAAGAAATCTTCTACCGGCAGGGATTGTCATTATTCCATTAATTTTTACGGCAATCTTGAACATCAGTATTATAACATTGCCTCCTCTCCCTACCATATTACTTATATTCGCTCAAGTTCTCATCGGTATTGGTATAGGAAAGAATATCTCCATATCCCAAATCAAACAAGGGGGGAAATATTGCTTCGTTTACTTTCTATTGGCTATCATGTTAATCCTCCTATCCTTCTTGTTTGGAACAGTGTTTGCAGCAGTAACGGGTCTTAATTTACCAACAGCACTACTGAGTGTTGCCCCTGGAGGTCTCATTGAAATGGTTTTAACAGCAACTGCCGTAGGTGGTGATCCCGGGATTGTCAGTTCCTTACAATTAGTTCGGGTGCTATTAATCATCATACTAGTTCCTACCATTTTAAAATGGTATTTCCTAAAAAAGAGCAAAAAAACAGGCTCCAGTTCTTAGAGGAGCCTGTCCTTTTTTATGGTTTCAACGGTCTTATTCATTACGGAAAACCAGTCAGACTGTTTATCTTTTTGGGTGACTTTTTTCCATTTATTCATAAACCAATAACGATAAAGTGGAATATTCTTTGTCCCTTCTGGTTCTTGAAATGGATCCGAGATCCCATTTGCCAGCAAGGTTACTTTTAAACTCTTCCCAGGTTGATTAATTAAATAACTTCCTACCTTGAAGATCTCCATTTTGTGAAAGAGATCATTTATTCGAAGGTTAATTTGCCGAAATGCATTCATATCCACATCAGTTGTATAGCCTATATTTACCATTAGCTGTTTACCATCCGCATATTCCTGTGATAAATAGGGAGTGGAAATTAAATATTTTAACGGCTCGTCAAAAGAATCACCTTCTATTGTACGGACAAACAATGCCCCATCTTTCTTCTTTATAAAAGACTGTAAATCCTGAAAATCTATATTTATATCCCCCGTTTGCCTTACCATTTCTCCAATAGCCTGAATCGGAGATTTTTCAAATTCTTCAAACAGGATATTCGCCTCCCTGATCGACGTCCCCTCTTCTAACAACTCCATCATTCCGTCACTATAGAAGTATATGACTGAATCACATACCTTTTTTAATTTATAATACTGTTGAATAGCAATGTCCATTCGTTGTTTTCCCTCAAACCGAAAAGGGAATCTGAATATACCAAAAACAATGGTTTTACTATCACGCAAGCGGTATAACTGCTTAAATATTTCGTCATTTTGACTGGTATTTCCACCGACAAAACGAAAAAAGCAAATATTTTCCCGATTATGGGTTAACAAATAATCGATATCTTGCTTATGTATCTCTTGCTTCAACTGATATACTGTCACTGACTCCTCCATTATTGACACATCCCTCCTCTTGTCCCAATTATACTCAGTAATAATTGAGAATGTTGTCATACTCCGTCGTTCATTTTCATTAATTTTGTCAGAAAGTATAAGAAAAGCGCAAACGCCTATGTGTCTTCCTCTACTAGTATTTCGAAGAAGTGAATCCGTTCTTCGGGCTAAACGCTACATCCTGTGGCATACCGGAAGGTGCCAATATTTATAAATTCGCTTATCTTTCGAAGAAAAAAATAAGGAGTACAAGGTAGACCCTGTACTCCCATTTCCATTATATTAACCTTTAAATCCTCCAAATTGTTGCTCTGCTTGTTGAACTAGGCGCTTCGTAATTTCGCCACCTACTGATCCATTTGCTCGTGCAGGAGAATCTGGCCCAAGGTTTACACCAAATTCTTGTGCAATCTCATACTTCATTTGATCAAGTGCCTGTTGCACACCAGGTACTACAAGATTGTTTGAGTTATTGTTGTTTGTTGCCATGATACATTCTCCTTTCGAATTTTGTGTACTGATATCTAATTAATATCAGTGTAGGCATAGTGTTTATGGCATGGCAAAAAATATGAATGTTATTTTTATCCAACTGATATATAACCCTCAAAGACGTGTGTTCAAAGGAGAAAAACTTTTCGATATTTAATAATGTTAGATAACGATTCCCAAGTAATAATTATATATTTTTTTACAATTTGCACTTTGATTCGTGTAAAATAAAAGCAAATTTCCATTACGGAGGTTACTATGGATCAAAACCATGAATTGCTTTTACTTAAAAATATTGCTGAAATCCTGAATACTGAAACAGACATGTTGCCAATGCTTCAACAAGTTCTTGACCGTCTATTGCAATTAACAAAATTAAGTACTGGATGGATTTTTTTAGTGGATGAAGAACACTCTTTTCAGTTAGCAGCACATGCATCATTACCAGAAGCACTCTCATTTCAAAATAAACGGTATATGTGTGAAGGAGGATGCTGGTGTCTTGACCGCTTTAAAGATGGTAAGCTTTTAAAAGCCACAAATATTATTGAATGCCAACGTATTGAAGGTGCCATTACAAATGCACGTGGAGATACAAACGGTATCACCCACCATGCATCTATTCCGCTAAAGTCAGGTGATGAATTATTTGGTCTAATGAATGTGGCATCCCCTCACAAACGGAATTTTTCTAATTCCGAACTGGCAGTTTTGGAATCCGTGGCATTTCAAATTGGTACTGCAATTCAACGGATTCTTTTATTTGAAAAAGAGAAAAATTATCATATCATTGAGGAAAGAAACCGATTAGCTAGGGATTTGCATGATACAGTTAACCAACTTCTTTTTTCCATTATGTATACGGCAAATGGAACATCATCATTAACAAAAGAAAAGAAAGTAAAAAAATCCTTAACTAGGATTCAACAAATGTCAAAAGAAGCATTGGCTGAAATGAAATCTCTTATATGGCAACTGCGTAACGAAACAATGGAAGACGGACTGAAGGAAACATTCAGCCGTTATGGTGTAAATCTTGGTTTATCCATCAATTATACGGCAGAACTCCCCTTTGCTCTCTCAGTGCCACTAAGGGAAGTACTTTGTAAAATAGGAAAAGAAGCCATAAACAATATTTTTAAACATGCAAAGACAGATAAAGTTCACATTTCCATTTTTCATCAAAATAATTCACTAATCATGGAAGTAAAGGATGATGGAATTGGCTTTGAAGAGGACAAAATTTCAACTGGTTTTGGTTTAACAAGTATGAGAGAGAGAGCTAAATTGGTAAATGGAGAATGTGACATCACTAGTGGACTGGGAAAAGGAACTAAGATTTCCGTTACTATTCCATATGAAACGAAGGAAGGGATAAAAGGATGACCATCAAGTTACTCATTGTAGATGACCACCACGTGGTCCGACAAGGTTTAAGTTTTGTTCTTGAACAGCAGGAGTCGTTAACAATTATTGGTCAAGCGTCAAATGGTCTAGAAGCCATCCAATTCATAGATACTAATCAACTACCTGACCTGGTCTTACTTGATTTATCCATGCCAAAAATGGATGGGGTAGAAACAACAGCAATCATTAAAAGGAAAAACCCTGATATTAAAATAGTAGTCCTAACCAGTTTTGATGACCAGGACCACGTTATTTCTGCAATTAGGGCTGGAGCGGATGGTTATTGTTTAAAAGACACATCACCAGAAGATTTAGTGGCAACCATTCACGAAGTTAATAACGGAATTAAAAAAGTAGATTCCAAAGTGGCAACCCACCTATTTCAACACGTCAGTAAACCAGCTGATGAGGAAACATTGGCAATAAAACAATTAACGATCCGGGAAAAAGAAGTATTGATTGAACTTTCAATGGGTAAAAGCAATAAAGAGATTGCCGAGACCCTTTTTATTACAGAAAAAACTGTCAAAACCCACATTTCCAATATATTTTCTAAACTTCCTGTACAAGATAGAACTCAAGCTGCACTCTTTGCCGTAAAGCATGGCATTGCAAATTAACTATAAAAGGTTTACTGGGATAAAGATGAAAGAAGGAATCTCCATTGTAATAAAGTAGAATGGAGATTCCTTTAATTAAATGTTAGAAATCACGAAATTTATAAAGAAACATCCTTTTTGTATCATTTTAATAGATTTACCTTTCTCTTCGAAGGAACATTCGTGATCCAAACAAGATTGCCCAGGCCTTTTCCTCTCCTTTAAAAAAGAAGGTAATTGGTTTTTCTAATTTTTTTATTAACAGAGTATCTTCCTTAACTAGTTGGAGTGAAAATTCTTGTCCATTTGTACTCAAAGTAGGATGATGATTTTTTAAATAAATGGCTGCATATCCACCTTCTTTTGACGTGTACGTCCCTACAAAACGGTTTAATTGATCGAATACTATATCATCCTTATGCTTATACTCCACACGTTTTTGCTCAAGTGGAATTTGTAATGCAGTATTCACAGCCGCTAGCCATATATCATTGGCTGCTACATTTGAAACATTGCACAATACCACCACTACAAGTCCAATCTCTGGAATAAAGCCAACATTTGAAGACACTCCTGGCTGACCTCCTCCATGCTCTACTAGAGTATAAGAGTTATAATTTGGAGTTACTTTCCATCCAAATCCATAATAATTGTTCTCTGTAATCTTAAAGGGGTTTTCCCACATTTTCTTTACTACATTGGAAGCAGGAATTTTACCGTTCTCCCTTTTTTCATGACAGTATACTTCTCCATATTTCAGCAAGTCTAACGCGTTTGAACGTATTCCTCCACCAACTTCATAATTTCCGAGGATCGGCCAAGGATTTTCTTCCAGGCTTTCTGTTTCCATATTCCAAACATAAGGTGTACTAACGTTATCATATTTAGCAACTTCTTCTAAACTCATTGTTGTCCTAAACAGTTGTAATTCATTTAAAAGCACTTCTGTAATATATCTTCGAAAGAGTTTTCCGGTTAACCTTTCAATTATTGCACCTAATAAAATAAAACTGTCGTTACAATAACTAAAATACTCTCCTGGTTTACCCAATACTTCATGGGGTTCGGAAGATAGGTAAACAATATGTTCCCTCAGTTTATTCAATTCCTCTCTTCTTTTCAGTGGTGCAATCCCCGTTGTATGGGTAAGGAGGTGGAAAATTTTAATTTCCTTCATTTCTTTTATACTAGGTATAACAAGTTCAGGCAAATGATCCACTACTGCATCTTCAATACTTAAACGGCCTTCTTCCTCTAATTTGATAATCGCTAGGGCAGTAAATGATTTGGTAACAGAAGCAATCCCGAATATCGTATCCAGTGTGACTTTGTTTTCACTCTTCAAATCAGAGTATCCAAATCCTTTTCCAAAAAGTAAATTTCCATTCCTAGATACAGCAACGGCAACTCCTGGTATGTGTTGTTCTCTCATTTTTTCCCTCAAATATGATTCAAAGTTTCCCCAGTTCAAAATCATTCATCCCTCCTGTCAGATCAATTATATACTCCTGTTACTATTCCACAAAATTGATTCTTTTCCTTTGTTTTGTTCTATACTAATGCTTTTTCTGTTTACGAATGAACAGTCTAATGGGAGATGGAATATATTATCATTGTCTAGATTTTAAAACGAAGGTGATGAGATTGGACAAAAAAAGAGATCAACAAGGTTTATCAATCAATGATTTATCCAACGGTGCACCACCGTTTTTAGCCACGCTCGGGGATGTTGCTCCAAAATTCACTCAAAAAGCAGTGGTTAATGATGAAATAAAAGAGGTCAAATTAGAAAGTTATCGTGGATCATGGGTGATTTTGTTCTTTTATGGTAGTAATTTCACATTCGTTTGACCTACTGAATTAGCAGCAGTTGCTGCTTTATATGATGAGTTTAATTCTTTTAATACAGAAATACTTGGAATAAGTACAGATAGTGTTTACGCACATAAGGTTTTTAAAGATATATCATCTTCTGCAAAAAAAGTGCAATACCCATTAGTTAGTGATCGAAACCAAAGAATTAGCAAGGCATACCGAGTTCTGAATGAGAATGGAGGGTCTGCCCACCGTGCCACTGTTATTATTGACCCGAAAGGTTTTATCGTTTCCAAGATGTTGTATCCTTCCGAAGTAGGAAGAAATTCATATGAAATCCTCCGATTGATAAAGGCTCTTCAATACGAGGCTGAGACAGGAAAAGGTGTACCTGCAAATTGGCTTCCCGGGGAATCCGGCATAGATCCTAAACCTAGTGACATAGGAAAATATTAATGAATATTTATGAGGCTGGAACAAAAGTGTTTTTAATCAAGTGAACTTGCACGAAAGATAGAATTATTTCTACATTGTGTATTGTTCGTCTTCTCAGTAAAACACTTTAATTGTGTCCCGGCCTCTTTGCCGTACTAATTCATAGTTCTAACATCTTTATCTTTTGATATATATAAAATAGATTTTTTTAGGGAGGAGAAACAAATGGGAAAACAAAGTAGTCGCCCGTTTTTGATGACACGGAATCTTCATCCTGAAGTCCAAGAATCACCAATTCATTTTTTGAAGAAAAACATTATCTCAAATGAGTTTTTTTACATACGGAATCACTTTCCGTACCCGAATATACATCAAGGAAATTTTGAAGTTACTATTGAAGGGAATGTAATGTATCCCTATCATTTTCACTTAGCTCAACTCCGACAATTACCCTCAGTAACCATTGACCTGGTATTGGAATGTGCAGGTAATAAACGTTCTAAATTTTCACCAAAAGTTCATGGAGAACAATGGGAAGATGGAGCAATTCATCAAGGGAGTTGGAGGGGAGTCCCATTGAAAGATTTATTGGCAATTACCGGTATTGGCCAAGGGGCTAAGGAAGTCTTGTTTACTGGCCACGATATGGGGGAAAAGGGCAAGTCTCCACATGCGTCCTTCTCCCGAAGTCTTCCAATAGAAAAGGCACTTCATCCTGATACCATCATTGCGTATGAATGTAACGGTAAGGAAATACCGTATAAACACGGTGCCCCTATCCGTTTAATTGTTCCTGGTTGGTACGCCATGGCATCAGTCAAATGGTTAAAAAGTATTGCTGTCATTAATCATCGATTTGATGGACCCTTTCAAACAGATGACTATGTTTATTACCCTCATCAAAACTCAAAAGAGGATTCGTTTCCTGTTACTAAAATTAATGTTAATTCCACGATTCAAAAACCATTGAACTATTCAAAATTAAAACGTGGGGAAAATCTCGTTCGTGGTATTGCATGGAGTGGAAATGGACCAATAAGTAAAATTGAAATCAGTTATGATAACGGAGTAACGTGGGAAAAAGCTATTAAAGAAAAAAATGGGGTTACATCTTTCTATGCTTGGGAGTCATGGACATATTTATGGAACATCGATAAACCTGGGGAATATGTCATTCTTTCAAAAGCTACAGATTCAACTGGATCCCAACCATTGGAACCTTTTTGGAATCAAAAGGGTTATGGGTATAATGCGGTACATAGGACGCATGTAAAAGTAGAATAATCTCTTTAGTAAGAAAAGCGCAAGCGCCTTGTCTCTTCCACTACAAGCATTGCTCTGGAGCGTATCAGTCCATCTGGCAGAACGCACGTCCTGTGGCATGCCCGATATTAGGACGTCCTGTCCGTTGAGGCAAATCGAAGATAACGCAAGGGCAGCATCGCTTGCTGCTACCGAAGTGAACGCTCGTTGCTGGAGCTAGAAAACTTACACGAAGGTGCCAAAACTTATAAATACTTATCTTATCAAAAAAACAGGCACGAGCTAATGCCCTCGCACCTGTCGATAGATATTATCTTGCTTTTATAAATAACTGCACCCATGCACCGCGATAAAATCCCACACCAATAGTATCAAAATTACCATTTAATATATTTGCCCGATGGCCGGATGAGTTCATCCATGAATTCATAACTTGTTCAGGTGTTGTTTGCCCTTTAGCAATATTTTCTGCAGCTGCTTGATAACTGATTCCAAATGTTCGTATCATATCAAATGGAGAACCATAATTAGGACTGTTATGAGAAAAGTAATTGGATTTAATCATATCCTCTGCTTTTCTATGGGCCACTCTTTTTAAATCTGCCCGATGCTGAAGTGGCTGCAATCCATTTCTTCTACGTTGTTGATTTACAAGGTTAACCACCTGATCTTCAAATTGTGAATGGTGTTCCGCAGCTTCCTTTAGCCGTATTACCTCTCCAACTTGAAGGTTATAGGGATCAATTTCTGGGTTAAGTTGCATTAATTTACGGTAATCCACATTATACCTTTGTCCAATAAACCAAAAAGAATCTCCAGGATATACCTTATAATGTTCAAATGGGGGATCATCGAAAAATTTAATCTGTTGTGCTCCTGCCATCATAGGAAATAAAAGCAAAAAGGCAATGGTTGTAAGTACAATTTTCTTAAGCATTCTATACCTCCACTTTTTATGTTTAGTATCTGTTGTCGAACATCGTAAATTTATTACTAAATTCACTCCCTTTCTGTGAGCCTGTAACAGAGCCTTTATTTATCAATGTCTTCCCTATATAGTTTGTTTATTATGATGAAAACCATGTATAAAAGTGAATTTTTTTTATCCAGTGTAAATTATTTTTGAATTAGTACCCCTTTACAGGATATCATTAACAAACCAACGATATGGCTTTACACCTTCTGCCTTTGTCATTTCACTAGTGAAAATAGTAATTAAATCCCTTCCAGGAACAACTATAATATATTGACCACCAGTTCCCGCAGCATAATAAAAACGGGACTGATTCGCTCTCATTGGAATATTGACCCACCAATGATACCCATACATTTGGCTCCCTATTTTTGTCTTCACATGGGGATTCGTAGATTTTTTTAACCAATCTTCTGAAATAATTTGTCTGTCCCCGTATTTCCCCTTTGTTAAACAAAGTTGACCAAGCTTTAATAAATCATTACTTTGTAATTTTAATCCGAACCCACCTATTGCATTACCCTGTGGATCGGTTTCCCATATGTATCTGTGTATATTTAAAGGTTTAAACAAATTTTTTTCTGCAAATTCTCTAGTTTCTATACCAGTAGCCATTTGTAAAATAAGACTTAGAAGATGTGAATTCCCACAGTTATATTGCATAACTTCACCGGCCTTATTTTGCATTGGTCGGTCTAAAATGTACTTTCCCCAGTTGTCTGCATTTTTTAGATTCTCATTTCCTGGCCAGTCCAGTCCGGATGTCATTGTTAATAAATGATCGATCCTAATTTCTTCTTTTCCATCTGTATTCTTTTTTAATAATGGAAAATAATTTGATATGGGCTCTTGGATACTTGGAATGTTTCCATTTGTAAGCGCAATCCCAATTAACATGGACAATATACTTTTTGTAATGGAATTCACTTTGTAAATTTCTGTTTCGGATCTGGATCTGAAATAACGAAACTCCTCTGAACCATTCCTATGAATAATGCAGGAGGTTACATTATTTTTCCTTAGTTGAGTTTCCAGTTCTTTATATTTATAAGAACTCATATGTAAGACACCTCCCCTTTTTCCGTTTATCACTTATCAAAACACCGACCTGCTTCAAGCCGGTGTTTCTATCTTTATTAGTGTTTAAAGTAATGATTCAGCCCCATCAATGTAGATTTCCGTTCCGGTTATATGACTTGAACGGGAAGACGAGAGAAATGACACTAATTCCGCTACTTGTTCTGGAGATCCTGGTCCATGTTCCAATGGCTCTGAACCTTCTGGATAATCAACTGGTATTTTTACTTCCTTTAAATTCCCCTTGGGAGTAGTGTTCTGACTAATATTCGTTTGGATCGCACCAGGACAGATAGCATTTACCCTTATTTTGTACTTTGCCAACTCCAGTGCAGCCATTTTCATGAATGCAGTCTGCCCTGCTTTTGATGTGCTATATGCAGCCATTCCTATATTGGAAAAAGTTCTATTCCCGTTAATGGAACTAGTTATAACAATACTCCCCCCATCTTTTTTCATAAGGGGAATGCTGTGTTTTACGAACAAAAATGTACTCCTTAAATTCGTTTCTAGCGTCTGATCCCATTCAGCAACTTCCATTTCCTCAATGGATGACAACGTTCCATTGATACCTGCATTCACAAACACCGTTTGAATACTGCCAAATGTATCTCGGACATAGTCAAATCCCTCTTTAACACGTTTCTCATCTTTCACATCAATGTCTAAAACCACTGCACCGCCACCATTCCCAGTGATTTCATCTTTTACCTTTTCAGCCCTGCCCTCTTTCAGATCCATTATACAAATGTCATAACCCTCTTCCGACAGCTTCAAAGCAGCACTTCTCCCAATTCCGGAACCACCGCCAGTAACAATAGCAACTTTTGGATATGTACTCATCAAATTCCCCCTAAAAACAGTTTAAATTAGTATTCAATCTTTTTACAAATTAATTCTCTAATTGATCATTTATTAGAGAAAGGGAATGAGTTCATTAAAAAAAGTAAGGTCCGGTATTCCTGACGGAGTACCGGACCTGTAGTTAAAAGTAATTAATTATTATGTCTCATCTTATAAGACAATCTTTTTATTTGATAATACATGAAACAACCGACACAAAAACCGGATAATGCTACAGCAGCAGCAATCGAAACCATTCCTGTGAACACCCATGCAATCCAATGACCAGAAACAAAGAGTATGGTTGTTGCAATTGCCAATAACGATGCTGCAATCGTCTGATTAAAGCGAAGCAATACAACTGCTTCCGTTTCGTCCTTTGAAAAATCCTTTATAAATATCTTTGCAATTCTCATGGCAAGGTTGGCTTTTGGTCCAAAAAGTAATGATGCGGCTACGAGAACAAGTGTCCCTAAAACTATCCACACATTTTGAAGAAAAATGGAAAGCAAAGTTAATATAACGAGCATTAATTGATTCGCTTTCACTAAAGTTACAGGGATTTCCTTCATCATAAAACACCTTCCTCATAATTCATATAAGATTACTATGAATTATGACAAAGATTGATTAAAAGCACAAGTACTTTGCATGAGAAAACAAGAAATAATTCAATAGTCCCACTTATGAACACTTGAGGTGTAAAAACAATTTTGTTTTTTGGAATACTGTAACAAAACTGGGGAAATTTCATTAAATACTAATAAAGGAAGTAAATGACTTGAAATGATTGCGGTTCTCTAGTAAAATCCTGTAATTGTGTGGGGAATTTTAAATACACAAACATTAGCTTTAAAAAGAATCCAAGAGTTAACCTTAAATAAGGAGGGAGATCTATGCTTTCCGGAAGGTCTTTTTTCGAACGGAAAGAAGACAAAAAGAAAGAAGAAATCATTGAAGAATTTGAAGAATTAGAGTTTCAAGTATACCGAATGAAGGAGAATCTTAGGGAGATAGCCAAGTCACATCAAGTTCTTGGAATTGATCAAACAAAAGAAGAAAAATGGGTTATCGTCTATGCGGTGGATGATGGAAATATATGCAGAATTATGCTGCATGATTGTGATTCACCCTATCTAGGAAAGTGGGATTTTTCCATCCATGCACAATATACCGATGACTTCATGATCCATATTGACGATATTCGTGGTCAGGAAAATTGTGGATACGGTTCTATATGTATGAAATTTTTAAAGGAGCATGCCCTGGAACAAAATATCAGTTTTATCACTGGTGATCTCGTAGAACGGGATTGGGACCATATTGACCGCCTTGTTCATTTTTACAAGAAGCATCAATTTCAAATAAAATTGGAAAACGATTCCTGTTCAGGGGAAATATATTGGAAACCGGCAATTTAAGAAAAGCAAAAGCGCCTATGAACACGAGCGTAGGGCAGTGGAGGAATGACAACTAGAAGTCCGATCTTTGACTTCGGTTGTCACTTCCGAAGTGCCCCGTAGCGAGTAGGCGGTGGAGCTAGACAACTTGACCGAAGGTGCAAAAACTTATACTTTCTTACCTTTTAAGAAAAGCGCAAGCACCTATGTGTCTTCCTCTTTTAGTATTTCAAAGAGTATCCGTCCATCGGGCAAAACGCCACGTCCTGTGGCATGCCCGATATTAGAGGTAACTTGAAGCTAACTCAAGGGCAGCATCGCTCGCGTGCTGCCAATTAAGTAAACGCTCGTCACTCGAGCTAGACAGAGATAAAAAAACTTATACTTTTTCTTTATAAAGGCTGGGACAAAAGTGGTTTAATCAAATGAAATCCGAATGATATGATACAATCATTTGCTACGGAAATATACAGCTATGATTGTGTATTGTTCGGGTTTTTCAATTAAACACTTTAGCTATGTCCCAGCCTCTTCTAATTTACCTTCATACGATTCCATTTATTCCTGTAATGAACTTTGTCAAACAAGAGAGTAATTATCGGGATCGCCACAAGAGATGTAATTATCATTGTAATACCCAGTCCAGCTAAAAATACGCTTGCTCCGGTTGTAACGGTTAGACTTATTGGAACAAGGAGGATTCCTATTAGCAAAATGCCTAATGGACAGAGATATTTCACCCACCAATTTACAGTAATACTATTGGTGAACATTGCTACTAATAAGTAGAAAATAGTGAGAATTGCTCCAAAAAAATACATGGATGGCATATAATTCGCTCCTTAATGATGACTGATTTTCTTCAAAAACCATTACTCTGAGCGTCTAGATAATTATCCTATGCAAAAACTACTTGTTCGCGTGTCATTGTATTCTGTCCTCCATACAACTTTAAATGAAAGACAGTCATTAAGGCAAATTAATAATTGTATATATATTTCTCTTCTTATTTATTATGCTGTTTCCAATCACCAGATTCTATTTTTGTTAAGAGCATATTTTCATTTTGAGGTGATATATAATATGTGAAGGCTTCTGTATGTTCATTATCATTGTTAAGTAATATTTTTTTACGTTCATATAAATTTTCAGATCCGTCTACTTCATAGCCTTCTAGCACATCTAGACTTGCCAGTACTTCATCATCCACTTCATAAATTTCTCCATAAATGTGATCGGTCCCCTTTTCTAAGAGAGCAGGATACCCTAACCCAGTATCATAAAGAGTTCCTGTTGTCCAAGCCTCATCAGATAGCAGGTTTGCAGAAGTTAGAAAGTGATGATTAACTTCACCCTTTCGTAATGTACCGTAAACAAAAACGTGATGTAAAACTTTCAATGCCGTCACTCTCCCACTAAGGTCTTTTTTAAAAACTTTATCAAACATTTATACAATTGTTAAGAATTATATTCACCGTAAAATAATTTATAAAAAATGCAGTATCCTTTGATATTGGATACTGCATTTCTTTTTTATATGAAAGTTAGTAGGAGTGTTGTTCACAAAACTGTGCTTGCCACCTATACAATTATGTGGCAGATTCCAACAACTCAATTCTTCTTGATTCTGTCTCGTTCAGTTTTTTTATTAAATCTCTTTCATCTTCCTTTATTCTATATAAAATACTTGTTACATTGTTTTTCATTTCCAACGCTTGAGTTAGCGAGTCATTTATCTTTCCATGAACCATCCAATCCACGATCAGTCCATCAAAAAAGTAATCAGCAAACGTTAAAAAGTTTCCCACTTCCAAATTCACATCCAACTGGGATTCCACATCAAGAAGTTCCTGTTGAAACTGTCTTAACTTATTTTGAGCACGATGAATGGCATCTTTCGCTGAATCTAGATGACTGTGCTTAATGGCTGTCGTAAGCATCCCTCCCCCAAACATGTCAAACGTTGACCAACCGCTAGCACTTTCTAATGACTTAATGGCTTCTTCTAATCCGTTTGAGGCAACTTCTCCCGCTTGAATGGCTTCGTCATATTCTTTTATTGCTGAACGCAGTTCTGCACCACGTTCCGCTAAATCATATAATTCTCTACTCCAATAGGATTGTGTGTCTTGAATAAGTACTTCTTTGTCCTGAAGTATTTCCTCGTACTCTATATCGGCATCTTCCACCGTTTTTAATAACTTCTGATATTCTGTTATTTCCTTTTTGAGATCTTCAACCGTGTCCATTGCTTCTTGATACTTTAATTTTGCGGATAAAACTTCTTGTTTCTCTTCGTCCAACTTTTCAAGTTTCTTCCCAGTGATACTATAAAATATGTTTGTAAGGGAAAAGCTTTCTAACCTTTCCACATCTTGTTTTTCTTTTTTTAGTTGATCTAGTAGCATATCAGCTTTCTGTTGTTCTTCTAGTAAATATGATTCCACCGTATGAAGATGACCCTTCCATTTATGCTGCCTTCTCTGTTTCTCCTTAACCACTTCAAGTCGTTTATTTAAATCTGAAAACAATTCCACCACTCCTCTCTGTCTTCTATACGATTTTACCAGTTTTATGTTTCATAGAAAATTGTTTTCCTGATATCACTTTCGTAGAATTCCACTTTCTTTCTAATCCAAAAAGCATCCCTCCATTCCAATAAACGGAGAGATGCTTGCACTTTTAACAAATACTATTTAATTAAACACCTTTATATGCGTTACGGTAGATTTCTGCTAGTTCTGTTACTAGTGGTAATTTAGGGTTAGCAGTTGTACATTGATCTTCAAATGCGCGATCTGCTAGATAATCCACTTTAGCTTCAAATTCTTGTTTAGATACACCGCACTCTGCAATACTCATTGTAATATCAAGTCTTTTAGCTAGTTTAGTTACCGCTTGAGCAAGGCTTTCTACGCCCTCTTCTGTTGTTTTCGCAGGTAAACCGAGCATTTTAGCAATTTCAGCATAACGCTCATCTGCTACGAAGTGTCCGTATTTAGGGAATGCAGCAAACTTCTTTGGTCGTGTTGCATTGTAACGAATCACATGCGGCATCAAGATTGTATTCGCGTGTCCATGTGCAATATGGAACTCTGCACCCATTTTATGAGCCAAGCTGTGATTAATACCTAAGAACGCATTGGCGAAAGCCATCCCAGCGATTGTTGATGCGTTATGCATTTTTTCACGGGCCAATTCATCATTTCCATTATCATACGCTTTTGGCAGATATTCAAACACAAGTTGGATAGCTTTCATTGCCAAACCATCAGTGTAGTCATTAGCCATAATGGAAACGTAAGCTTCAATAGCATGTGTCAGAACGTCCATTCCAGTATCAGCAGTTACCTTTTTCGGAACTGATTTTACATAGGTTGGATCGATGATCGCAACGTCTGGAGTCAACTCATAATCTGCTAATGGGTATTTAACATTGTTTGCTTTATCTGTAATTACTGAGAAAGATGTTACTTCAGATCCAGTTCCAGATGTAGTTGGTATTGCAATAAATTGAGCTTTTTTTCCTAAGTTAGGATATTTAAATACACGCTTACGAATATCCAAGAACTTTTGTTTAATGCCATGGAACTCAATGTCTGGGTATTCATAGAACAACCACATACCTTTCGCAGCATCCATCGGTGATCCACCACCAAGTGCGATAATAGCGTCAGGTTCAAAGCTTCTCATTAATTCCGCACCGGCCATTACTGTTTCAATAGACGGATCAGGCTCCACATCGGAGAATACTTCAATTTGAACTGGCTCTTTACGTTTGTTTAGGTAGTATTGAACTTTGTCAACGTATCCCATTTTCACCATGATTGGATCGGTTACAACCAGTACACGGGAGATGTTCGGCATTTTTTCTAAATATTGAGTTGAGTTCTTTTCAAAGTAAATTTTCGGTGGAACTTTAAACCATTGCATATTATTTTTCCTAATTCCTATCTTTTTAAAGTTTATTAGATTCACAGTTCCTACGTTTTGAGAAACGGAATTTTTCCCGTGGGATCCACATCCTAAAGTTAAGGAAGGAAGATATCCATTATAAATATCACCAATTGCTCCTTGTGAAGATGGACAATTATTTAAAATTCTACCAGCTTTCATACGAAGTCCGAAGTTTCTCATTACTTCTCCATCATTTGTATGAATAACAGCAGAGTGACCTAAACCACCAAACTCAAGCATTTCTTCTGCACGCTTAAAGCCTTCGTCTGTGCTATTTACTTTATAACAAGCTAGTAGTGGACTTAGTTTTTCACGAGATAGCGGATACGCTTCTCCAACACCTTTTAATTCTGCAATAAGGATTTTAGTATCAGGATCCACATCCACTCCTGCTAACTTAGCAATCTCAAATGCCGGTTTACCAACGATCGTCGCATTTACTGCACAAGCATTACCTGGGAAAACTAAAGCTTCTACTTTTTTAATTTGCTCTTTCGTTAAGAAGTGGCAGTTATTTTTGATTAATTCCTGTTTTGTTTCATCATAGATTTCTTTATCAATAATTACTGCTTGTTCAGATGCACAAATCATACCGTTATCAAATGTTTTAGAGAGGATAAGATCATTTACTGCTTGCTTGACTATTGCTGTTTTCTCAATGTAGCAAGGAACGTTACCTGGTCCTACGCCTAATGCTGGTTTACCAGTTGAATATGCTGATTTAACCATTCCAGCTCCTCCAGTTGCCAACACAACTGCTACACCATTGTGATTCATTAACTCTTGTGTTGCTTCGATTGAAGGAGATTCAATCCACTGAATACAATGTTCTGGTGCCCCTGCTTTAAGTGCAGCCTGATAAAGAACACTTGCTGCAGTAGAGCTACATTTTTGCGCAGAAGGATGGAAAGCAAAAATTATAGGGTTCCTAGTTTTTATAGCGATTAAGATTTTAAACATTGTTGTTGATGTTGGGTTTGTTACTGGCGTTACCCCTGCAACTACTCCGACAGGTTCTGCGATTTCAATCATTTCTTCATGTTCATTTTCAGAGATGATCCCTACTGTTTTGTTATATTTAATGGCGTTATAAATGTACTCTGTTGCAAAAATATTTTTAATTATTTTATCTTCATATACTCCACGTTTCGTTTCTTCAATCGCCATTTTTGCAAGGGGCATGTGTTGGTCTAATCCAGCTAATGCCATTTCCTTTACAATGGTATCGATGCTCACTTGGTCGTAGCTTAAAAATTGATCATAGGCTACCTTAGCATTCTTCACCAGTTTGTCAACCATTTCTGAAGCTGTGTTTACTTTCTTCATTTCTCTTTCTTCTACAGCCATTTTGAAGACCTCCTTATTCTTGTGATAACTCTCACAAGGTGAATATTATTTTTTGAAACTTACCATATGGTTTTTATTCTTAATATCTTGTTGCTTACAAGTTGATTATAAAACGAAAAACAGTGAAAATATATGTCATATTTGTGAAGTCCTTCACATTTTTGATGATAGCGTTTTCATTTTGAACATTTAGTGACTAAAATGTTCTAAAATATACTATACCATTAATTCTTTATGTTATTTCCCTTTGTTATATCTGGTTTTCTCCTATTACGGGTAGACTGTTATAATAATTTTTCTTTCCTGTTACACTTAAATAAGGATATACATCTTTGTAATAGTTTTTCTAAACAACAAAACCCCTCAGCACGTTTTCAGCTGAAGGGTTTTGTTCTCATATATTATTCACTTAATATGGCGTCAAGAATAGAGGTATCCACAAATCCGTCTAAGTCAGGTTCCACATCCATAAATTGCAATTCATAGGATGCTGTTGCCCATGCTTGGAGGGCTTCACCGTGAGTTTCTGTTGTTACTACCATTCTCTCCCAAGCTTTTTCCAAAACATGTTCAGGTAGTCGTGATTGGGTTAGGTTAAAGATTAAATCATTTACTGTATTTAATGTATCTGAAGTATTTTCATGTGCAAAGTCAACAGAACGTTTATGGGCCCTTAATGCCTGTTCGACGGCATCTGGATGGCTTTCTAAGAAATCACTTGAAGTAACAATAACAACACTGGCTAATTCTTTCCCTAAAAATACTTCGTTCCACTCAGTGACAACATTTGCATTATGTTCTTCCACTAATAAGGTACCCCAAGGTTCCGGGGCTGCTGCTGCGTCAATTTGTCCTTGCTCAAACATGGCTACCATACTTGCAGGGTTAACACGGGACTGATGTTCCACGGTTCCACCAAGACGGTTTGATTTTAAACCAATTTCATTTAGCATAATCTCTAACTGTACGTTATGAGTACAACCATTACCTGGTGTACAGAAGGATCCACCGTCAAAATCTTCTAATGTAAGAATTCCCGAATCCTCTCGTGATACAATAAGTGTAGCACCATTGGCTGCTGCCCCAATAACAACTACATCTCCACCTGATAAAAAGTAGTTTATGGCTGGTCCTGGTCCTACATATCCTAAGTCGATATTGCCTGCATCTAATGCATCAATAAAATCATTTCCATTTGGAAAATGAGTAAAGTCCACATTATAATTAACCAGTTCTTCTTCAAAATACCCCTTTTCCTTTCCAACTATTGCTGCTGCGTGATCTAAGTTCGGAAAGTAACCAATTGTGACATCCCCTGTTTTCTCTCCCCCAGTGTCACCTTCTGTAGATGTTTGTGATCCTTGTTGATCTTCCCCTTCACCACAGCCAACTAAAAGTAAAACTGCTGTCATTGCAATGAATACATTACGGATAATATTCATGTTGTTCCTCCTCTTATCTTTTTAAAGTTTTGATAAACCCCAACGGGATAAAACTCGCTTTTCGATTCTACTGAAAATTAAATATTCTACAATCAGACCGATTACAGATATAATAATCATAATGGCAATAACCATATCCATATTAAAAAAGTCCCTTGCATCCATTAATGTTCTTCCTAATCCACCGCGGCCAATAAGTTCTGCTGCAATGAGGGCTCGCCACCCGAACGCCCATGCTAATCTTGCGCCAGTCAGTGCGGAAGGTATCGCTGCAGGTATCATAACCTTCCATATTATTTCCTTTTGGTTATAACCCATTGTTCTTGCAGCCCTGATTAAAATTGGCTGTACATTTTTAATCCCCATTCGCATATTTAAAGTCATGGCCCAAGTACCCCCTAGTACGATGATAAATATAATTGCTGGGGTTTGCGCACCTGCAAATATTATTAAAGAAATTGGGAGCCAAACGATACTAGGTATAGACTGTAATGCCACCACAAGAGTACCTAATGTTTCATCTGCAATTTTCGAAACACCAATAAGGATCCCTAACGAACCTCCAAATAGAATAGCTAATCCATAACCTAGTGCAATCCGATAAATACTCTCGGAAAGGGCTGTTAAAAGAATTCCCGTTTGAAAAAAGCCAATATAAAGTTGTTCAATGGCTCCTAACGGGGAAGGAAACATCGTTGGAGATCTAAACTCGTAAACTAAATTAAATCTATATATGGTCTCCCAGATTACGATCAGTGCCGTAAAGAAGAGAAGCCTTCTTAGTATTGAAGTCATCACCCATTTCCTCCCTCATCACTTTTTCGATTTCTCCACCTAAGATTGACATAATATCTTCCTCTAATTGAACAAATTCTGGTGAAGTAATCGACCTAGGTCTTGGAAGATTCACGTCATAAACTTTTCTTATTCCACCTGGACGCGTTCCCATTAAGACAATTCGATCGGATAAAAGGATAGCCTCCCGGATATTATGAGTAACAAATAGAATTGTTTTTTTTGTTTCTTCCCATATATATTGAACTTCACGGTGAAGCATGGTTCTTGTCTGTTCATCCAACGCACCAAATGGTTCATCCATCAGTAAAATCTTAGGGTCCATTGCTAAAGCCCGTGCTATTGCAACTCTCTGTTTCATCCCTCCAGATAATTCATGTGGATAAGATCCTATAAATTTACTTAAGTGAACAAGTTTCAAATATTTCTTTGCATGCTCCTTCGCTTCTTCTTTTTTCATTTTTTTTCGCAAAGCAAACGACACATTTTCCAGTACGGTTAGCCATGGCATTAAGGCTGCCTCTTGAAAAACAACGCCACGATCTGACCCAGGCTGCAAGACTTTCTTATCCCCCACAAATACTTCCCCATTAGTAGCTTCATCTAATCCGGCAACAATATTAAGCAAGGTAGACTTCCCACAGCCAGATGGTCCAAGTAGGGAGAGGAATTCTCCAGACCTTATTTCTAGATTTATATCATCAAAGACGGTAAACGACTTTTCTTTTTCCTTATTATGAAAGGTCTTTTCCACATGTTCAATTCTTACTTGTTCCATATAAATCCCCCTAAACAAGCCATACTTGACAATTCATATATTTTTGGTCGGAATTAATATGTTTAGTATATGATGGGTATGTTAGTGTGTCAACAGAAAAAGTCCTATTTATACTTTTTAATTTTAGGAGATGTAAAGTAGAATGTTGATATATTCAAAAGCTGGCCAACAATTACATAAACTTGGAGAGATTTAGAACGTTGAACAGCGCCGATGCTCCTACTTGAGAAAACAATATGTTTAAAGTGTAATCATTTTTTGGATAAACAATGATAATTATATGATTCATATAATACAAAAATTTATACTCTCTTCTAAATAAAATGAGTGTATAAAAGGTATTTGGGTGAAGATAAATATGAACTAAAATATGACATCACTGCTTTACTAGTGGGACTTTGTTGCAAAATTGTAATAACTTTGTGAAAAACCTCATTTACGTTCTTATTTAAATACGTTACTATATTGATTTGTGACCATAACTATTATGAAGGAGATACAGCATGGATATTATTGAACAAATTACGCATTTACAGTTGCTTAATCAGTTTTGGATTTTGTTATTTTTCCTAGTACCGATGGTTCTAATCGCCCGTACTGTCGTTGCAGGTACTAGATATTCTCCCATCCTAATCATTGTTATTTTTGGGTTAACTATGGGATATGTCCTAGTATTAAGTGATGTAGCAACACCTGGTTTAAGTGAATTCCCCTTTGTTAACTTAATGGCTAATACTACGATTATCGCCCTCACGGTTTCCTTCTTTGTTGGGGGACAAGAACTAAGGAAGATTCTTGGAAACAAAGAGATGGAAGTGGACGATATGGTCGTGCCCTCTGAAGATGAACTCGTATTAGGAACAAACAATACTCAATTTATTTTTATCATCCGCTCCTTTTTCCTGCTCCTCGGTATTGAAGGGGTCGCCAGAATATTAATGAACAGTTCCACAACCTTATTAAGCGGCTATTATCCATTGATTGCTTACATAGGTATAGTGGGGTCCATTATTTTTATAGACAGTAAAGCAAAAATCAAGAACAAACATTTGTACATTAGAAAAGGATTAGTGGAGATCTTTTTCATCATCGTTATCCTCCTTCTTTCTTTTCAAATTGCATCTACAATCCGGGATTTAATTGCTTTACCGCAAATTTTCTTTGCAATGATGATTGCTGCAGCTCTAGGAGCAATTTTTTATAAGTGGACATTTGGGCCAACAATTCGGGCTCTTTTATTTGCAGGTATACCGATTGTTCTAGCAGCAAACTTCATGGTAGGAGGATCAAGGATAGGGGAAGCTTTCTCTATTGAAGGAATGAATTCGGTACTTGCCTACGGATTCTTTGGTCAACTTTTCTGGATGTTTGGGGGAATTGCCTTACTAATGTATTTTGCCAGAACTGCAAATGCCAGAAACCTTGCTCCAGGTATGGCTGGGGCACTGTCCCACTCTGGATTAACTGGCGCTTGTACAGCAGGTGATTTTGGTAAAACAGCAGCACAACGTGCACCAATTATGATTAATATCCCATTTTTTGGTCATGTCTTCGTCTTTTCTATACTAGCAATTAGTGCTGACCGTGGTGAACTTTGGCTTTTCCCATCGTTTATTATCGTAGCAATCGGAGTCGTCTTAACCGCACTCTCCTTAAAGAATTTAAGGAAAGCAAATGGGGAGGATCGAAAAGAAGTCAATGCTCTGATGCAATTCTCCTTTGGATGGCAACTTTGTGCAGTATTTGGGGGATTAACTTTACTTAGTCTAAGTGCCATGCAAATGGATTATGCGGCTATGGCACAGTCTAGCGCCATTTCTCATTTCGGATTATTTGCAGCAATTCAGGGAGAGATGTTTGGAACGGAATCTGCTTTACTCATCCCATTTATATTCTCAATG
The DNA here is from genome assembly GCF_019042215.1 of Evansella tamaricis. GTDB lineage: Bacteria > Bacillota > Bacilli > Bacillales > Salisediminibacteriaceae > Evansella > Evansella tamaricis. The sequence goes on from NZ_JAHQCS010000135.1 coordinate 49,560, forward strand.
CCATTCCTAGTACATCCTCTCGTTTTCTTTATGTTTGGAAGAGCGATGGAAAACAATGGAGATATGCCGGTTAAACCTGTCTACATCCTTGCTTTAATCGGAGTAGCAGGCGTCGTGGCAGCTTTATTCCTAGTATAAATACTATTAATCCTAATAAGATTCACTAACTTACGTCATCTTCCTATTGGGAGATGACGTTTTTATTAGGATATATTCAAATTCATACTCACTGTCCACTATTTTATAGTATAATATTAATTATTCGGTTACCGAAATATTTTTTAGGAGTTGATTAAATGGCAAAAGGTTTGACGAAACGTCATGAAGTCCGAGAAGAAGAAACATGGAAAATTGAAGATCTATTTGTTACAACAGAAGAATGGAAACAATCATTGGAAAACGTTGAATCTGCCGTATCCAGTGTAGTTAAATTTAAAGGGACATTCCATGAGGGAGCTAATAATCTCTTACAGTGTTTTCAAGCTTACGAAAAACTATCAGAACAACTAGTACCTGTCACCACCTATGCAAATTTAAAAATGGCTGAGGATGGAACGAATCCTGAATCACAAACGAATTATGCCTTAATGAGTGCTACTGTCACGCGAATCAATACTGCCGTTTCCTTTATAGAATCAGAAGTGTTGACTCTCTCAGAAGAACAAATAAAAGCCTATTTTAAAGAAGAGAAAGAATTGGAAGCCTATCAGATTCCCCTAAGAGATATATTAGCAAAAAAGGCCCATTCCCTGTCACCAGAAACCGAAGAAGCGTTAGCATCCCTAGGGGAGGTACATAGTGCCCCATATAAGATATACTCTACAAGCAAATCTTCAGACATGTCTTTCGATTCGTTTATTGATGGGAAAGGAACGGAAAAACCTTTATCGTTTGCGCTTTTTGAGGATCAGTACGAACTTTCTCCTAATACAGCTGAGCGAAGAAATGCTTATGAATCATTTGTGCGCACATTGAAAAAATATGAAAATACCTATGCCACTGTATATGCAACGGAAGTAAAAAAACAGGTGGCATTGGCAAAACTCCGGAATTATTCCTCCGCTACGGAGATGCTCTTACATCCACAAAAAGTAACGAGGGAAATGTACGAAAATCAATTGAACATTATTTATAAAGAACTTGCGCCCCACATGCAGCGGTTTGCAAAACTGAAAAAGAGATTACTCGGCTTGGATGAGTTTAAATTCTGCGACTTGAAGGCTCCTTTAGATCCTGAATTTCAGCCAGAGACAAGTTATGAAAAAGTTTCTGAATTGATACTAGAAGCTTTAACAGTTATGGGACCAGAATATAAGGAAATAATGCGTAAAGGATTAAAAGAGCGCTGGGTGGACCGGTCAGATAATGTTGGAAAAATGACTGGTGCCTTTTGTGCAAGTCCCTATGGATCACATCCATTTATTTTAATGACGTGGAAAGATACGATGCGTGGTGCATTTATCTTAGCACACGAATTGGGTCATGCCGGACATTTTTATCTTGCTAATAAACACCAACGGATAGCGGATACTAGACCATCAATGTATTTTATCGAAGCTCCATCCACTATTAATGAGTTGCTATTGGCAAATCACCTGTTAAACAACACAAATGATACACGCATGAAACGATGGGTTATTTTACAATTATTAGGCACTTATTACCATAATTTTGTAACTCACTTGCTAGAAGGGGAATTCCAGCGCCGTGTTTATCAGTTTGCCGAAGCAGGGAAGCCACTTACTGCCTCTGTTCTGACCGGCCTTAAAAAAGAAGTCCTTACAGGATTCTGGGGAGATGCAGTTGAAATTGATGAGGCAGCAGGATTAACTTGGATGAGACAACCTCACTACTACATGGGCCTCTATCCTTACACTTATTCAGCTGGACTTACTGCATCCACTGCTGTTGCAAAGCGTATTCAAGAAGATGGTCAACCGGTAGTAGACCGATGGCTAGAAGTACTGAAAGCTGGGGGTACAATGAAACCTTTAGAGCTTATGAATCATGCTGGAGTCGATATGTCTAAAAAAGAAACAATTAGAGTTGCCGTTGAGTATGTGGGGTCACTCATTAATGAATTAGAAAAAAATTACGAATAGTTTAAATTGTTAACCTACCGTTTCCTGCCTTTTACCTGAAACGGTAGGTTTTTTTGGTATTGAAAATTCCTTCTCCACCTCTAGCAACACATTCAAACGAATATATGTAATAGTTTTCGTCAATATAATTAAATACGGTACGTGAAAAATTAAAACCTATTTACATCCAACTCCTCTCTTTTTTGGCTAGTGATAAAAGTTGGCACGCAAAAAGGAACGGATCACTGAATTTCCGTTCCCCAACCCATATTGTTACTTTTCTCTATCTTATTGTTAAATAAGATAAAAACCAAATAGCATGATTCTGCTCCTCCGCAGCAACTTTTCGGAGAATACGACGTATATAGCCTTGCGGTGCCCTCTCTGACATATCCAAATAAAAATCTACTGCTTTCTGTTCATTTTCAAACGCTTTAAGTAACGCAATCCTATAATTTTCCGGACAGGTTTCATTCAACTCAGGGGAATATTGCTGCCCCGTTAGAGACGTGTAAATTTGAGAGAATTGTTCATAATGTCTAAATTCGTCATCCCTTATTTCTAATATTTGATCCATTTCTTTTTTATTGGATGCCTGGCCTGCCATTTTCTCGTAGCATTGTATCGCACTGTATTCACCGTCCATTGCATACTGTAAATCTAACAAAAACTGATTCATATCCCCATTCATTGACTGATTTGTAGAAGAATACATGATCCATTCCCCTTTCCTTACATTTTCTTACTACTCACTATTTATATGCTATCCCTTTAGGCCTGTGACGACTGTTAGAGTAAAATGTTTGTGGGTGGAAAAAAAGTAAGTTAAGGAAGAATATGTAACCTTGGTGACGAGTGGGGAAGTGGTTTTATTCCCCACTC
>NZ_JAHQCS010000136.1 GCF_019042215.1 Evansella tamaricis
CTATTTCAATGGACATTCCTCCATAAAAGCGGAAGGCATTTTCGTGCATTCGGATAAGATCATTTGATCTAAATGGCCGGTCTAACCACTCTACGTATTTGTATCTGGAATGTGCTAGCACGAATCCAATAAAGTAAAGTCTTTTGTATTTCCCATCTGTAGTTGGGAGTCTTATTTGTCCGAAGTCCACTTGTATCTGCAACCCCATAGGTAGATCAGGAACTGCACTAAACTCCCTCTCAGATAACACTTTCGGAATATGGTAAGCCTCTCGAATATCATTCACATAATTCCTTACGGTTCCCTCAGTGACAGCGGTGACGTTCAGCTTATCCTCCAACCAGTCAAATACTTGAGCTCCTGATAGATCGGGATGTTCTTTGATCCACCCCAAGATTTCCTCCCGAAAAGGGTCAAGCTTTTTACTTCTACTCTGTAAGGAGATGGCAAATAGATAAAATTCTTCTGGAGTCATTTTTCCGTATTCAATAACTCTATTCCTTGAAATCTTTAGCTTTTTGGCAATCGCACTGTTAGAAAAACCTTCCCCGCGAAGCCTATGAACTTCTTTGTATATTAGCAACCTTTCCACTTCCTGTTCCTCACTCTCCTATAGACTAATTAAAGTATATAGAAAGTGAACTAATTAAGGTAAACTGTTTAATCTTATTTGTTGAATTCTGTTTACTCTTATTTGTGTAAAACTGTTGATTCTAGTTTAACGTTTACAACACCTCATCAATAAAGTGAATACAGCAAAAAAAGTCACAGATCATTTATGACCTGTGACTTTTTTTATTTTACCTCTCCTATCTTTTTGGAGGATAGTTTTTTCTTATCATTCTTATCTTCAGTTCCTTCAGCTTTGGTTTTATCTAATAAAACAATGAACGTCTTTAATAAGATAACTATATCCAACCAGAAGCTATAGTTTCGGATATAATATAAATCAAAACGCAACTTATCTTCAACCTCAGTACTATATTTCCCCATAATTTGAGCATATCCAGTAATTCCTGGCTGAACTGTATTACGGTAGCCATAATGATAGAACTCTTTTGTAAGTTGTTTAATAAAGAATCCACGTTCTGGTCTCGGACCAACTAGTGACATATCACCTTTCAACACATTAAAAAGTTGTGGGAGTTCATCTAGTCTCGTAGCCCGCATAAACTTCCCAACCTTGGTAATTCTATCATCGTTTTCTATAGCTAATACTGGACCAGTTTTACTTTCTGCCCCTTCAATCATCGAACGGAATTTATATATAGTAAACGGTTTATTGTTTTTTCCATATCTTTCTTGTTTATATATAATACTTCCTTTCGAGTCTTCTAATTTTACTATGATAGCAAGTAGAAACAACAAAGGAGATATTAGTAGTAAAATAATTGCAGCTGATACTAAATCAAATATTCTTTTGATCATTACTTGATCAAATGTTAGACCGAACGGCTTAACTGTCATGACCAAAGTATCATCAAGTGGTGAAACACTTGCCCTATGCAATAGCAAATCATATAGGGATGGTATAACATATACGACCTTGTTACTCTCCATTGCATGATAAATTATCTGTGATTTAGTTTCTTTGCTTATGTCTGGACATAGAACTACATAATCTACTTGTTGTAAATATTGATCCACCTTTTCAATTGTCGTATTAGGTTGAATATGTTTCACTCTAGTACCTTTTAACATGGGGTGTTTTATTTTAGATATTAACTTTTGGGTATTTTGATCATCACCAATTAATAAAACTTTACCAACTATATTCCCCCGAGTTAACTTGAGGTATAACATTTTAAATATAAGTAAAAAAATTGGTATAAAAATAGTGGCAATTAATATAACAGATCGCGGCATTGCAAACTGCCTAAATAAATATGACGCTGCCATCGTTAAAAATGCCATAAAAATTACAGCAATAACTACTTTAACAAGTATATCCCAAAAGGTTGTTTTTCGATCTAATGCATATAATTCATAAACTGCAATAAAAAACAATCCAATTAATAATATCCAAGGTAATAAAGAAATAAATGATTCCCAATTTCGTTGTGGAAAACCTAGGTATCTTATATAGAATGCACTAACATATGCTGCTAAAATACAAAGTAAATCCACAAAGATAATAAATGATTTATGACTTTTTAATTCACTACTGTTAGGCATTACACATACCTCTCCTTTAAACGGATTAATCACCAGAGTTTTAACTTCTATTATTTTTATGAGACGACTTCAGTGAACAAATGTTTCAACAATATCATATGGATAATAATTTCACAATCAATAATAACTATACTAAAAAATTTTGTGGATTAAAATAGGTAATATTACATAAGGTATGTTTTATTTACACATTTCACCTTAAAGTGTATATCTAAATTAATTAACAGTTTATGAAGATTCTAAACAATAGACTAAATAACTATTGATTGATTTTATTATAAACATTAAAAAGCATGCCCCCAATAAATGGGAGCATACCTTGTATTGTTAATTATATTGAACGATATCAAAATGAAGTGTTGGATTATTTAATTGATTATATAAACTTTTAATTCTCGGAACTTGTTTAACTGCCCATCCCATATCTGTTGCATATTGAGGATACCAACCTTGAGCGTTGAGATATTTATGATTCCATCTCATCTTATAAATTGTATTTTGTCCTCTCGCAAAGTAATCATTGGAAATAAAAGCTGCACCACCAATTATTGCTTCCTTTTTAGAGAACCATTCTTCATTGTATGCTCTAATTGCACCTAGTCTGTGAGCATCTGAGTCATTCGCACCAATTCCATACATATTATACACTGTTCTTATTTCACTTAGAGAGTCTCTATTTGTTGATGTTACTAGTACCGGATTGCCATTAGAATTCTTTCCTACTAATACCCCTCTTGATAGTTGCGATTCAAGGGGGGTTCCAGCACCAGTTTCAAGTAAAGCATGTGCAATTAAATAGATTTCATTTACTGAGTGTTGTCTTCCTGCCTCCAAGAAATGTTCTCCCATGCCTTCCAATGTTCCTCTTCCAAAAAGAACGTTATTTAACTGTGATAATGAAACTCCAGATCTATGGTCCAAAACTAAATGTTGAAATATATCATTTTTATTTGGATCAATGAATGGTGAGAAATCTTCACGGGTGGCATTTCTCCATGATCCTAGACTTATTTCATGCCAAATATCCCCAATTTCTCTTATAGATATGGATGTATCTTTGCTTAAAGTTGTATAGATATGGCTGTTTGTATTAGTTTCTGCTCGAACATTGAGACCTGAGGTTGTTTTCGCGCTTTGTATTTCTGCTAATGTTGTGTGAACGAATGATGTATCACCATTATGAGTGATTCTATACCATTGATCACTTCCATTATAAAGCGCTCCTTTGGTTTTACCTTGGATGATAATGTCAGTCCCATTAGGTAAATAATACAAAAGTGTATCATCAAAATGTGGTGCAGAACGAATCCTAACACTAGATCCAGTAATTTTTCCTTTTATCTCAACAAAACCTCCATGAACATAGGCCGGTTGGTTCTTATATTTATCAGTTTGTGGAGGAATACTTAAGTTCAGCTGTCTTTGTATTGCCTCCTGTAAAGTAAGGTTGTATTGAGTATAGGTAATTATTTCTCTGGATACTTGTAAGGCATTAATAAGTTCAAGCGTTTTTTCATCAATAATTCCACTCTCCGGTAATCCGTTATCCCTTTGAAACTCTTTCACACGACGTTCTGTGAAACTACCAAAATAATCTGTTATGGTAATACCACCATAACCATTTGCGTTTAGTTTTTCCTTAACCAATAATAAGTCATCATGACGTTTACCAACTTGAAGAGGACTATTAAAAACTTCATCAATCTTTGCTTGAGTAATAGTATCTACTTTCCCAGTAACCTCTAATCCATAGTGTTGCTGGAATTCCCTAACACGCCTTGTGGTGAAATCTCCGTAATAGTCTGTTACGGTTATATAACCAAATCCAATTCGATTTAGCTTATGTTTCAGCTCTATTATTAGCGGGTGCCTATCTCCAAACTCAAATTCATCTGCTGTAGGTGTCGGTTTTAGGGCTAGAATCTTTTCAAGAGTTATCTCATCAATGATTCCACTTACCGGTAATCCGTGATCCCTCTGAAACTCTTTCACGCGACGTTCTGTGAAACTACCAAAATAGTCTGTTACAGTAATTCCACCATAACCGTTTGCGTTTAATATACGCTTAATCTCAAGAAGGTCCTCATGCCGTTTGTCGAATTGGAGTGGACTGTTAAAAACTTCATCAATCTTTGCTTGAGTAATAGTATCTGCTTTCCCAGTAACCTCTAATCCATAGTGTTGCTGGAATTCCCT
>NZ_JAHQCS010000137.1 GCF_019042215.1 Evansella tamaricis
CTATTTCAATGGACATTCCTCCATAAAAGCGGAAGGCATTTTCGTGCATTCGGATAAGATCATTTGATCTAAATGGCCGGTCTAACCACTCTACGTATTTGTATCTGGAATGTGCTAGCACGAATCCAATAAAGTAAAGTCTTTTGTATTTCCCATCTGTAGTTGGGAGTCTTATTTGTCCGAAGTCCACTTGTATCTGCAACCCCATAGGTAGATCAGGAACTGCACTAAACTCCCTCTCAGATAACACTTTCGGAATATGGTAAGCCTCTCGAATATCATTCACATAATTCCTTACGGTTCCCTCAGTGACAGCGGTGACGTTCAGCTTATCCTCCAACCAGTCAAATACTTGAGCTCCTGATAGATCGGGATGTTCTTTGATCCACCCCAAGATTTCCTCCCGAAAAGGGTCAAGCTTTTTACTTCTACTCTGTAAGGAGATGGCAAATAGATAAAATTCTTCTGGAGTCATTTTTCCGTATTCAATAACTCTATTCCTTGAAATCTTTAGCTTTTTGGCAATCGCACTGTTAGAAAAACCTTCCCCGCGAAGCCTATGAACTTCTTTGTATATTAGCAACCTTTCCACTTCCTGTTCCTCACTCTCCTATAGACTAATTAAAGTATATAGAAAGTGAACTAATTAAGGTAAACTGTTTAATCTTATTTGTTGAATTCTGTTTACTCTTATTTGTGTAAAACTGTTGATTCTAGTTTAACGTTTACAACTGCTCACCTTAGCAGAAAATCCATATCAAAGAGGGATTTCTAGATATAAGTTCATTCAAAGGTGTAGACAGTGCTTTTTTCGTTTGCGTGTCAATGATTTCAGAATTGTATATGAAGTTAAAGAAACAGAATTAATTATTTTCATTATTGCCGCTGGAAGTAGCGGAGATATTTATAAATGATTTTTTAGCCACTTTGAGATTGGCTAATACTGATGATGGTAATGTTGCTCAATTTACTGTAGAACATCAAAAAGGTAATTCATCATCTATTATTGTTTTATTTTGTTTCGTTTTCCTTGTATCAGGAACTAAGGCGTCACCCTCGGATTCACCCGAAATAGTCTTATGACATTTGGGGCATTCAATAAGTACATCATTTAGGTAAAACCCTACATATCCGTGAGTACATTCTTGTTCTGCAAAAATTGTTTCCCAATCCACCTCAAATACATAATCGCAGTCTTTGCAATATAATTCACAAGTACCAAAGTCTTCTGTTTCTTGAACAACTCTCTTTTTCCTTTTTTTCTTGCTCAAAACAACCACTCTCCTTAAACACAAGCTTGCTACTAAAATTAACTATATATGCATTTCTAAACAAGCTAGAACATTGTAAGATTGCTATTTAAGATAGCGCAATTCAACTTGAGCAATTCGGTCGAATTAGGTAGAGTATCTTTATGGTTATAATACATTTAAACAACTTTTTACGAACTTACAAAGAAAAGTTTCTTAAATTAGACGGTAAGAGCTCATTAGGTACAATACTGTTAAATTAGTTCATTCTTGGCTAAACTAGAGTTAAAGAATTCAATGATTGGAGTAGCTTTATGGATATTCAAGAACAACTCAATCAAGCTTTAAAAGAGATTGATAGACTAAAAATAGAAAATTTGCAATTAAAAAAGGATCTCTATAGAGTCCAAGGTCTTACTGCATCTAGTAGTCCAACATCTAACTCTAATTTAACGAAAACTGAGACTGATTTTACTCCTAAAGAAAAAGTTGCAATTTCATTGTTTATGAAACTTTTTCGTGGGAGAACTGATGTTTATGCTCAAAGGTGGGAATCGAGTACTACAGGAAAATCTGGTTATTCACCTGCATGTAAAAACGAGTGGGATAAGGACCTTTGTCGTAAACCGAAAATCAAATGTCAGGATTGCTCTCATCGATTATTTCCTAGCTTAACTCCCCAAGTCATTTATGAACATTTAAGAGGCATCAAAACGGTAGGAATATATCCGTTACTTGAAGATAGTACGTGTTATTTCCTAGCTGTAGACTTTGATAAAAAACAATGGCAAGAGGATGTGCAGGCATTTATAGGAACCTGTAAAACATTAGGTTTACCATATCACATTGAACGTTCCCGCTCAGGAGAAGGTGCTCATATTTGGTTCTTTTTTGAGAAGTCAATACGTGCTTCGGTAGCTAGAAAACTTGGGAGGATTCTATTAACCAAAACAAGTGAAAGACGCTTTGAAGTTGGCATGGACTCTTTTGATAGAATGTTTCCTAATCAAGACTTATTACCTAAAGGTGGTTTTGGGAATTTAATAGCTCTTCCATTACAGAAACAAGCAAAAATGAAAGGGAATAGTGTTTTTGTCAATGATTCATTGGAGGAATATGAAAATCAATGGCAATATCTATCTTCAATAAAAAGGATTTCTGAATTAACAATTCTACAAATAGTAAATAACTTATCCAATGATGAAATACATAGTAAGGTCAAAGAAAAAGTTGAGAATAATAACTGGCCAAAAGAAGTTACTATCGAGATAAATCACGGTATTGAAATTCCTAAGCATCTATTGCCCAGTACAATACTTAATGAATTACAAGAACTTGCGACATTTGGAAATCCAGAGTTTTTCAAAGCACAAGCAAAACGTTTTTCCACTCATCGAATCCCTAGAATGATTGATTGTTCACAGATAAATGACAATATTATCGTATTACCTAGAGGTCTATTGGAAAAAGTGGAAGACATTTTTTCCAATTATAAAATATCTCTTAAAATAATAAACAATCAATTTGTAGGAGAGACCATTGATGCAACATTCCAGGGTCAACTTACTATCCAACAAGAGGATGCTGTTACTTCTATGGCTAAATATGATAATGGAGTATTAGCAGCAGATACTGGTTTCGGAAAAACTGTGACTGCTGCAGCATTAATTAGTAGAAATAAAGCCAATACACTCATCATCGTACATCGAACACAATTAGTTGAACAATGGAAAGAAAGATTATCAACTTTTTTAAATATCCCAATAAAAGAAATTGGTCAAATTGGTGGAGGAAAAAATAAGCCAACCTTTAACATAGATATATCTACCATACAGACGCTTAATCGTAATGGTTTAATAAAACCTGAGTTACATCATTACGGGCAAATTATCGTGGATGAATGTCATCACATTTCTGCCGTCAGCTTTGAAAAGGTATTAAAGGCCGTCCGAGCAAAAAGAGTGTATGGTTTAACTGCAACCCCAGTTAGGAAAGATGGATTGCACCCGATAATATTTATGCAATGTGGACCAATAAGATATAAAACGAATAATAAACAGCAAGCCAGTATTCGACCGTTTAAACAAACTCTTGTTAAAAGAGAAACTTTAATGAAAACGAAAGAAACTGATATACAAGCTATATATTCTTTGTTATCTACTAATAAAGAACGAAACGATATGATTTTTAATGATGTTCTACAAGCTCTAGATGAAAAACGATCTCCTATAGTGTTAACGGAACGTTTAGACCATATAAATGAGCTATATGAGCTTTTCAAAGGATTTGCTAAAAATATTATTATCCTTTCAGGAGCTATGAAAAAGAAAGAACGGCAACAAGCGCTAGAGAGGTTAATTAAATTACCTGATAGTGAAGAGAGATTGTTAATTGCAACAGGAAAATATGTTGGAGAAGGGTTTGATGATTCGAGATTAGATACACTCTTTCTAACAATGCCAATCTCTTGGAAAGGAACATTACAACAGTATGTAGGACGGCTTCACCGTATTCGTAGTGATAAAAATGAAGTAAAAGTGTTTGATTATGTAGATTCGAACGTGGGTGTATTACAGAAAATGTTTGAAAAACGATTAAAGGGATATAAAAATATTGGTTATAGTCTAGGTGAAAACAAAGAAAAAAGCCAACAAATTCAGTTATTCTAGTAGTTTGAAATAATTAAAGCGATGTAAACAATTTACCGAAAAATTCCACTGTTTGTCCTTGTACACACTCTATAAAGTAAGTGGGGTACTACAATAAACACTGTTTTTCAGAAGACTTCAGTTCAGAGTAATGAAACTGAGTAAAGTAAATAGATTGGTCAAATTTAAAGAGTACATACCAATAAGCAAATTTTTGATTAAAATTGGTTTAGAAGGTATATTCAGAGCAACGATGGTATTCTCAATTTATATGTTTGAATGAGAGAGGTGAAGCCAATGTTCGAACAAATTAATCAAAAAAAAGGTCTGCTAGATGCCAATCGACCATTACCCAAATATACAGTAAAGAGTTTACGTGAAAAGTTATTACTCGAATGGACATACAATACAAATGCAATTGAAGGTAACACGTTAACGATCAACGAAACGAAGGTAGTTCTAGAAGGAATAACTGTTGGTGGCAAAACGTTACGTGAACACTTGGAAGTTCTTAATCATCGGGATGCAATTCACTTTGTAGAGGAGATTGTGCAAAAGGGTGATCCTTTGTCGGAGTGGCAAATTAAAAATCTACATCGGCTTGTACTAAAAGGCATTGATGATGAATATGCAGGTGTATATCGGGACCAGCAAGTATTTATTTCTGGTGCTAGACACATACCGCCAGCTCCCTTCCTTATAAAAGAGGAGATGGAGCAGTTTATGGCATGGTATGAACAAGCAGAAACCAAAAAGTTGCATACGGTTACTCGTGGCGCTATGCTACATGCTATTTTTGTTGGAATTCACCCATTTATTGATGGAAATGGCCGGACATCGCGTTTGTTATTAAATTTAGAACTCATGAAAGATGGTTTTCCACCAATTGTTATTAAAGTGGAAAATCGAATAGCTTATTATGAAGCATTAGATAAAGCACATACACAAAAAGAATATGATGACTTTATTAAGTTAGTCGCGCGCGAAGTAGAAGATTCATTAAACCTATATTTAAGTACAATAAATAAAAAAGCTTAAAAAATATATAGTAGGGTTGTCATCTTAAGATAAACATCTTTACATCATTTTATCTGCAAATGCTAACATTTTGCTAACGCAATCCAGTAAAAAACGGTAAACTCCGGTTAAAGATATTACAGACAGAATTTAACAAATCCTTATTGTACCGCACTTTTCGCACACAACGTGTAAGATATTACACACTCTCACCTCAGGGGCGGCATGATGTAACTTCCACAGGATGTGGTGGCTTAGGCGTTGCAACAGGACGTTTCGGGTTTAGCCTAAGTTCCGTTTTGAACCCTTGATATATAAGGGTTTGCAACCGATTTGCTAACCAAATACTAACATAAAAAATATGGAGGCTTCTCATAAGTTGATTAAAACTTTTGAGAAGTCTCTTTTGATTCTTGTTATGGAGGAGCATTTTATAGTTATAATTGATGGTAAAAGTTGCGTATAGCTGAAATATCTCCATTTTGCGAGAGATAATAATCCAATGGACAAAACTAAAGTTAATGTTGATTTATTTTAGGGTATTAAAATACAAGGATGAAGGGAGGAACAAAAATGGACAAACAAACATACTTTGTCACATTTAGAACAGGAAGCAAAGTGGAAATCATGGAGGAAGAAATACCAGATAGAACAATTCAATACGAAATAACAGCCGATAAAGAAGAATTGAAAAATCTGCAATCAATGATAAATGAGCTAAAAGAAAAAGATATTTTTCAAGAACATATTTTAGTTCGTCCTTTTAAAGAGTATCGAGCCGCTGTAGATAAAGAAGAACTTCAAAGTGAATTAAACGACCTACTAGATTGTATTTATGAATTAGGAACAAAAGAAACAAAAGAAAATTTAAAAGCTCAATAAGGAATTGTATTAGAACAGCTTTTTATTTAATACTAAAACAGCAATTAATTTTTATGCGCACATGTAACTAACGAAATGTAGCGGAAAAATGGTAGAACCTATTAGTGAAGTTATATTAGCAAACTCTTGTTATTCTCAGAAAATATTTAAAGAGGCTTCTCATTAGTTTAATAAACAATGAGGAGCCTCTTTTTTTCAGGTTTTATTAACTGTTTAAATGTTTATTCTACTTAGATTAATTCCTCCGAAGGAAGACTATCATCTTTCAATAAGCAATTATCCAATTGGTTTTTAATGGTGACTGGATCTAAATGATTTCCGATAAATAGGAACTCTGATAAAAATTCACTAGTCAATTGTTCAAAATAAGTATGTTCTTCTGAAAATACTTCGATTGAGGGCCCTATTTGTGAAATATAATAAATCTGTTTTTCTAATGGGCTGCGACATATAGCTTTAGTTCGTAATGTTCCCTCTGGAAGTTCTTTTAAAAAATTTTCAATGTGCTTTATTGAAATAGGAAAAGTACTTCGATAAATATAATTATCGATACCATATTCTCCAACAACCATTAGTGGTTTGCTCTCTTCAAATAATTGTAATTGATAAGTGTAGAGTTCGTGAGCGGTATGCTTTCTTACCTTATCAGCTTCCCCAAAAAGGCTACTTGCACTTTTGAAATTAGTCATTGTAATCAATTTAGCCAGTGGATTAAGTTTACTTAAAAACCATTTTAGTTCATCCAAACGTTCTTGATTAATCTTATCAATGTTTCCCAAGAGAATAACGTTAGCCATTTCTAATGGAGATGTTAAAAGCTCTCCTACTGAAGTTTCATCTGCTTCTTCTCCGTTATGTGATTTACTCATAATATAATCATTTGAAGAGTATTGAAACCAAAAACGAACGGCATCTATTATGTGAATATGTTGTTTGTAAAGGAAAGAATTCTCCTCCAGATTTGAATCATATGGAAATAATAATTGGATGGTAGAAAACTTGTCTAAATCAATAATTATTTGATGGATTTCCTTATTATTTAATTCATGTAGTAGAGAGAGGAGGTCCTTTTTAGTAGATACTTCATTATCATATACTACTTCTGTAATCATATGTTGTGGAATAAAACATTCTTTTGAAATATCTCCATACGTTATAGAATTGTCTCGATACAGAATAACCTTAGATTGGCTTTGTAATTTCATTTCCTTTATTAAAGACAATTTTAGTCTGTCAGATAATCCACTAACTAAAGTGGTGGGAATTTGTTTTTCCTTTGTCATTGTTACCTCCCCTTTTGGTAACTAAATAATGAAACCCCTTAAAAGGAGAAGCCCGAAAATATGGGCTTCTATAACGATAAGTTTGCCTTTGTTTAAACATTACCAACTGGACTTTTTGACACCAGGTATTTGTCCTTTATGGGCTAATTCTCTAAATGCAATCCTAGAAAGTTTAAACTTACGAAGAACTCCTCTTGGTCTCCCTGACATTTCACATCTTCTGGTAAGACGGGCAGGATTAGAGTCCCTTGGAAGCTTATGTAATGCTTCAAAATCTCCCTTAGCTTTTAATTCTCTTCTTAAATCAGCATATTTAGCAACTAATGCTTGGCGTTTTCTTTCCTTTGCTACCATTGATTTTTTTGCCATTCTTTTATTTAGCCTCCTCCTATTAGGTAAATCGTAATAATTACGTTTTGTAACGTAATAATATCATAACGAAAATCCTTTAGTAAGTAAAGGAAGCGAGGAGTAATCCTAGGATATTTTTGACAAGGAAGTAATGTAGGAGGTAGTATAATAATAGTGAATCGTAATTATTACGATTTGAAAAACTGAAATGGGGAGATGGAAAAATGGCAAAGAAGATACCAGTTACTGTTTTGAGCGGTTATTTAGGAGCAGGGAAAACAACAATCTTGAATCATATATTAAAAAATCGAGAAGGTCTTAAAGTAGCGGTCATTGTTAATGACATGAGTGAAATCAACATTGATGCAGAGTTAGTAAAACAAGGAGGGGAGCTTTCGAGAACAGAAGAAAAGCTTGTGGAAATGTCTAATGGTTGTATCTGTTGTACTTTGAGAGAGGATCTATTAATGGAGGTAGAGAAGCTAGCGAAGGCTGGAAACGTTGATTATATCGTAATAGAATCAACAGGTATAAGTGAACCAACGCCAGTGGCTCAAACTTTTTCCTATATTGATGAAGAGTTGGGCATTGATTTAACGAAGTTATGCCAATTAGATACCATGGTAACAGTGGTCGATGCAAACCGGTTTTGGAAGGGTTTTAGGTCAGGGGATAGCTTGCTTGACAGAAAGGAAGCTCTTGGTGAAGAGGATACGAGGGAAATTGCCGATTTACTTATTGATCAAATTGAGTTTTGTGACGTTCTTCTGTTAAATAAATGTGATCTTGTATCAGAAATAGAGTTGGAGAAGCTAGAAAAGGTCCTAAGAACTTTACAACCAAAGGCAAAAATTATTCGTTCTGTAAACGGAAAGATTTCCCCTAAAGAGGTGTTACATACGAATTTATTCAATTTTGAGGAAGCTAGTTCATCTGCCGGCTGGATTCGTGAACTTTCACAAGGACACCAGCAGCATACTCCTGAAACAGACGAGTATGGAATTTCCTCTTTTGTGTATCAAAGGCGGCTCCCGTTTCATTCAGAACGCTTTAATAATTGGATACATTCTATGCCAAAGGAAGTTGTAAGAGCGAAGGGAATTGTTTGGTGTGCAACAAGAAATAATTTAGCGCTATTAATGTCACAAGCTGGACCATCTGTTACTATCGAACCGATTACTTATTGGGTAGCGTCTCTGCCAAAGATAGAGCAGGAACAAATTTTGAAACAAAACCCTCACCTTTTAGACGACTGGGATGTGGAATTTGGTGATCGACATACAAAGCTTGTATTTATAGGTGTCGATTTAGAGCCAAATTTAATTACAAGGGAGTTGGATAATTGTTTATTAACCTCACAAGAGTACGACACAGACTGGGGAATGTTACCTGATCCATTTAACTGGAATTTACAGAAATCATAGGGAGAAAAGAGGGTAAAATAGTTGGTGCTATCTGAAAAAAACATATTATAGATATCAAGATAGAGTTTTACTGTTCAGCAAATCCAACCCTCGTCTACTCATTTTCTAGCTTTTGACGAACATAATAACGCAGTTATTTCTTTAGAAAGCCCTGCAAAATATAGGTAGATTAAGACGGAAGAGAAAAAAATCATTCCACCCCATTCATTTTTTATTGGCAATATGAGATTTATTGAACTCTCACCTTCATGGCGGCATGATGGTTCAATTTTTCTTCACATTAGGCTGAAAAAAAGTTAGAAGCTTCTCATGAGTACA
Organism: Evansella tamaricis; assembly: GCF_019042215.1. Classification (GTDB taxonomy): domain Bacteria; phylum Bacillota; class Bacilli; order Bacillales; family Salisediminibacteriaceae; genus Evansella; species Evansella tamaricis. Next base: position 9,174 of record NZ_JAHQCS010000137.1, read on the forward strand.
GCAACTTTTGAGAGGTTTTTTTTATGATAAATTGTCATTTATTGTTATGTTTCGAAGTTTTTTGGCGCATCTTGAAACAATTTGGTAAAATGATAGAATACTCAGATTATTTTTATTTAGCATAGAGGTTAATAACCATTAATTAAGTAAGGGGGGTGAATACGTGTCAACCAAAAACAAAATCATTGAGGCAGCAACACATTTATTTGCCGAAAAAGGTTATGAAGGAATGACGATAAAATTAATTGCTTCTGAAGTAGGAGTTACACCGCCTGCTGTATATGCTTTTTTTAAAAGCAAGGAAGATGTTTTCTTGCATATATACAAAGGGATTTTAAGGGATCATCTGAAAATCACTAGTGGCACTAACCAAAGGCATCAAAAAAATTCAGCTAAAGAGCAGCTAGATGATATGTTGAATCAGGTCATTGAATTCCAGTTAAAAGAAGCCATGCAAATGAAGATCTATGTTCGATTAATGCTCTTTCCACCAGGATTTTTGGAAGAAGACTTGAAGGCCCAATTGAGAGAAGTGGAAAAACAGGAACAAGAGTTGCTTAGCGATATTTTCAAGAGGGGAATGGAAAATGGAGAGATCAAACAAGGGGATCCCCATGAGTTAGCGACATTAATGATCTGTGTGATGGACGGGCTGTTCTGGCAAATGCAGCGTTATGAGGAAGCAACATTTAAACAACATTTTCAGGTGATTTGGGATCAATTCTGGAGAGGGATTAAAAACTAGTGAAAGTAAGTAGAGTTTACTGACCATGAGCGGTTCGAAAGTGAAAAGGTTCAGAGTAATAAGAAGTAAAATTGTTTTATTTTGTCTTTTACTTAATGAACATTAATTAAGGGATAAGTATTAAGAATTATATTCCTTTTTTCACAGTGATCAATAAAAAAATGTTAAAAGGTGAATTTTATGGAAAGTATTTTAGGCCACGACAGGTTAGGTAATTTATTTTCTCCTATTGCAGTGTTTTTGTGTTTGAAAAGGTGGTCGGCGGGAGTGATTGTCAGTAGGTTTATTGCCGATGTGTTCAAAGATTCCTAACATTAAAGGAGGGTAACATGAAAAAATATATTTCAATTGTAGTCATTGTTGCATTATTCGTTTCCTTTTTTCCAATTCAGGTCTTATTTACGAGTAATATGGCTCACGGGGGCGGTATGAATCTTGAAGGTTCAGGAACAGCAGAGGATCCTTACCTAGTCTATACGGCTGAAGATATTAATTTAGTGCGAAAGGATTTAGAGTCCCATTATGAGCAGAGGGGAAATATTGATCTTACAACGTATTTGAGTCGAGGCGGAGATGGGTATGCGAAGTGGCAAGATGATGGATGGCTCCCGATAGGAGATTCCAATGTTTCCTTTACGGGGACATACGATGGGAATGGGTTTACAATATCAAATTTAATGATTGAAAGACCCAATACAAATGATACGGGCTTATTTGGACGTATCGGTACTGGTGGACAGATTCTTAATATTTCTTTAGAAAATGTGGAGATTCAAGGCCTTCAATATATAGGAGGATTAGTCGGTTATCTAGACGGATCGATCGTTAATGGCTCTGTACAAGGGAACGTAATTGGACATGAAGATGTGGGTGGTTTGGTTGGATATGTAGCAAGTCAAGGAAGTATCAACCAAAGCTTTGCCGCAGGAAAAGTTTTAGGAACGGGGAATAAAATAGGTGGTTTAGTAGGTTCTAATAGTGCAGAAATAAAAGAAAGTTATGCCACGGGAGAAGTTGATGGTGACAATCATTCCGTAGGTAGCTTAGTAGGCATGAACAATGGAACAGTTTCAAAAAGTTATTATAATGAGGACATAAATGGTCAAGATGACGAAGGAAAAGGGTATGGAAGGTCAACGGAAGATATGAAAGATAAATCTACATTTCAGGAGTGGGATTTCACAACAGTTTGGTTTATGGATGCATCGGTTAATGATGGATATCCATTTTTCAGGTCTCACAATGCTAACTTGATCGATCTTGAAATAGATGGTGGATTATGGACGTTGGTTCCATCTTTTACTGCGAGCGTAGAGGAATATGATTTGACACTTGGATACGAAGTAGAAGCCATTACAGTGACACCGACCGTTGCTGAAGAAAATGCAATAGTAGAAGTGAATGGTGTAGAAGTGGACAGTGGAGAAGGAGCAGTTTCCGTCGGTTTACATGATGGAACAAACACCATTACAGTAAAAGTGATCGCACATAATGGTAGTACGAACACATATACAATCACCATTGAGCGTGAAGCACCATTCACTTTGAAATATACAGCAGCCGACAACGGTTCAATAGATGGGGAAACATCACAAACAGTGAGTGGTGGTCAAGACGGAACGGCTGTTAAAGCTATTCCTGATGAAGGATATCGGTTTGTGGAGTGGAGTGATGGGACAAGAATGAATCCACGAATTGATCAAGATGTAAGGGGAAACCTCCATGTGACGGCTCTTTTTGAAACGTGGGAGACAACCATATTTACATTGGACGATGATGAGGCGGACATTAAAACGATGATTCTGGGAAATGACAGATTAAGAAACTCAACAAATGCCAACATCGATAATCCAGATGATTTCACGTTACGCCCAGGTGATGAAGGTGAAGCATATGAATACAAATATTTCAGTCAAACATTTACTCCAACCATTTCTGGTACTTACCATTTTGGAAATAGTCAAGCAAATGTGGATACGGCAATGATTATTTATGAGGGAGAGTTTGATAAAGAAAACCCTGCAGCGAATTTTATCGGTTTTAATGATGATTATGACGCGCAAAATATAGTAATCCCCGAGGGTGCAATGTGTGGACGATACATAATACGTTGTCCTGGGATTGAGGCTGAACTCGAGGCTTATGTATCCTATATTATCATTACAACAACATATAATCCGGAGCATAGTTCTAACATTAAATTCCCACTGGAGTTTTTCATTTCTGGACCTGGAATTGTTGAGGAAGGTAAAATAGAGCTTCTACCAATTGTGTACAGTACACTTATTTCGGATGGTAAGAGAGTTAAAGTTCCTGATAGAGATGTAAAAGTGTTAGACAATGAGGGTATTTTAGTGATTGAGCTTTCAGGTCATTTTGACCATATATTGGATGCGGCTTTAACTAAAGAACAAATACAGGTGTTAAAAAAACGTCAGGCTACCATTCGTATAGTTAAAGATGATATAGAACTTAATATACCGGCCAGTATTTTTGATGAAAACGAGGACTTGGTCATTCATATGGAACGACTAATCAAAGATCCTGAAGTCATTGTGGATTCAAATCTATCATCCAGTTCAATCTATCAATTAATATTGCTTCAGGGAGATAAATACTTGAATGTGTTTGATCATGAGATACAGCTCATTTTTTCAGTGGAAGAAGATGGAGATTTATCACCTGAGGAGATGAAATTGTACTATTTAAATGAAGGGAAATGGGAACTCATCGGTGGAGAATATGCTGATGGAAAAATCACCGCTTGGACGAATCATTTCAGTGTGTTCGGTGTCTTCCATCCGAGAGCTTTTGAAAATAAAACGAATGAAGAGGAGAGCATCGAAGAAGGAGTGCGGTTACCGGACACGGCAACACAGTCATATAATCTACTCATGGTAGGGGTTGTCCTATTGATGATTGGTGGATCGCTTGTACTTAATCGGCGTCGAATCCAATAGAAGAAAGTGGCGGTTCTGAAGTGAAGAGTATGGAATTTCCAGGACTAGATAGAGTAAAGTCTCCCTCGAAGACTCGGTATATAAGTGGATGAGGATGGAATGTTAACATGTTTTTAAAGCTTCTCAAGAGTTCATAGAACTATTGAGAGGCTTCTTTTCTCCATTCAATTTTACCAAATGAAAAAAGGAATCATGGTCTATTAACTTGAGGTGAAGTTAAAAATCATTATCTTTCTATCTGCTAGCAGAAAACTCGAAATATGTCGAATTATTGAGTATTGACAAGAATGTCTGTTCGTGAAATTATAATAGTATAAACTTCGTATTCCCTTCAGTTGGACATGCCTTCTCACCTTCTATAACCCTTTTAATTTGAAACTCCTACATAAGATATAGTCAGAGAAACTTCAAACAATACTCCCGAAGCATTAGCCGCTTTTTGCATCAATAAGCCTACTTCCCATCCTTTTTTTCCTACATTTTCACACGAGAAATAATTGAGACAATTTGAAAGGAGTGATATGTATGTAACAGCGTGCTTTCTAGTTGTTTAGGAAACTATAAGTTGGAATGAATGTGGAAAATTTTATTGTCCACAAAAGACATCCAGCTCCAGTGACGAGCGTGAACTCCAGTTTCCTCAACGGACAGGACGTCCTAATATCGGGCATGCCACAGGACGTTGGATAGGTTACACTTAGTTGGACAGTTTGATTAAGGACATGTAAACTTAACTAAATATAAAATTGAGGAGAAGAACTATACATGGCCAGAAGAGAAAGAAGAAAGTTTACAGAAGAGTTTAAAGAACAACTTGTCCAACTGCACTTAGCAGGTAAGTCACAAAGTGAAATTATTAGAGAATACGATTTGACTCGTTCTGTTTTTTTGAATTGGGTAAAGCAATATAAAGAAAGTGGGTCTTTCCAAGAGAAAGACAATAGAACGCCAGAACAAGAAGAATTAATCCGCCTACGAAAAGAAAACCAACGATTATCTATGGAGAATGATATTTTAAAGCAAGCAGCGCTGATAATGGGACGAAAGTAGATGTGATCCGTAATAATCGTCATAAATACTCGATATCAGCAATGTGCGATGTCCTACAACTACCACGAAGTACGTATTATTATGAAGCAACCATCCGAGATACTCAGGACGAAGATCTATCCAATTTAATTGTTAAAATCTTTAGAGATAGTCGTAATATCTACGGGCAAAGAAAAATTAAGCAAGAGCTCCAAAAACAAGGATGGCAGGTTTCACGCCGTCGTATTGGGCGAGTGATGAAAGAACAAGGCCTCATTTCCAAGTATACAGTGGCTCAATATAAGCCAAGAAAATCAAAAGTAAATGAATCTGAAGTTGGTAATAAGTTGAATCGTGAATTCAAACAGGATGAAGAATTAAAAGTGATTGTGAGTGATTTAACATACGTTCAAGTAAATCAAAAATGGCATTATATTTGTGTTTTAATTGACTTATATAATCGAGAAATCATTGGCTACAGTGCTGGTCCCCAGAAGAGTGCTGAGCTAGTTCAACGTGCCTTTTCGTCCGTGAAGTACAATCTAAATCGCCTCGAATTATTCCACACGGACCGAGGTAGTGAATTTAAAAATCAACTGATAGACAAAGCGTTAAAAGCGTTTGGTATTGAGCGATCCCTAAGCAATAAAGGAACACCTTATGACAATGCCGTTGCGGAGGCAACGTTTAAAACTATTAAAACGGAATTCGTTAATGGGAGAGTTTTCTCCAATCAGCAAGATCTTGATCTTTCACTATTTGATTACGTAAATTGGTTTAACAACATCCGAATCCATGGCTCTTTAGGGTACTTAACACCTAAAGAATACAAACAGAAACTAGTTGGGGAATGATCAACAGGAAGTGTAATGACGTGCACTTTAATTGGAGAGGCGGGCATGATAGCCTGATTAGGTAAGCCAGACTAACTTAATGTCTGGCTTCCTGGCTAGAAGTCATGCCCGTAGAGGCTCCAAGTAAAGTGACAAGCAGCTTGTACTATCCCCCAATCTAGCTCCAAATTTAAATTAGAAAATATTAGATAGTTATGTCCTTAAAAAAGTTGTCCAGTTTGGTGTTGACATACCACGTGGCGCTCTGCGCGATGAACGGACAGGACGTCCTAATATCGGGCATGCCACAGGACGTGGCGCACTGCCCTACGCTCGTGACCAAAGGCGCTTGCGCTTTTCTTAAAAGGTAAGAAAGTATAAGTTTTTGCACCTTCGGGCAAGTTGTCCAGCTCCA